>JBBRLG010000425.1:0-6593 GCA_038231495.1 Gemmatales bacterium
GGCGGCATTCGTCGCCGGGGTCAGCCGAGTCAACGGTCGGAAGGATAAGATGGGGTTTGTGTTTAACCATGATGACCTCCACCCCAAGAAGCGGAAAGCTGGGTAATTCTTTCTGCACACCTACTTAGTCGTGACGTAATTGTCGCGGGGCACCAACAGACCACGCAGGAATGGTGGGCGAACCGACGTAGCGAGTTTGAGTGCTCGGTCTCCCAAGTTGTCATCGACGAATCCTCAGTCGGCGATCCCGCGGAAGTACAAAAGCGACTCGCGATCATCGGCGACCTGCCGGCCCTTGATGTCACGGAAACCGCTGAGTCGTTGACTCGGGCTATCATGGCTGCCGGCATCCTTCCGCCGCACGCATTTCCTGACGCCGCCCACGTTGCTGTGTCAGCGGTTCACGGCGTTGATTATCTGCTGACCTGGAATTGCAAGCACTTGGCAAACGCACAGATCGCGCGGAGAATAGCAGTGGTGTGTGAGAAGCTGGGCCACCGGATGCCCATTATCTGCACGCCCGAAGAACTCATGGGAGCATAACATCATGTGGGAAGATCCTATTGTCGCAGAAGTGCACCGAACCCGCGAAAAGCTAGCGGCGGAGTACAACTTTGACGTGACGGCATTCTTCGCGGACCTTCGACGGCGTCAAGCTGCGCTGGGTGCTAGGCTTGTGCGTCAAAAAAAACAGCCGAACCCGGCGCTGCAGCCGACCGGGGCCGCCATTCCGGTTCCTCAAGCCTCAAAGTCGCAAGAGGCGGCCCCGGCGGCTGAGCTTTAGCGTTCGGTGCATTGCTGACAACAGAAACAAACCTGGTCAGGGAGCGGGTCGCTTCCCTGATGCAGTTTTTCGGCGGCGCGGTGATCGGCTTCCGCCTTTCGCACCCACTCCCTCGTCAGCTTTTTCATACAAGACTTTCCCCTGCGCCACGATCTCGCGCAAAAAGGAATCACCTTCCTCCAAACGCCAGGCCATGTTCTTCGGCGTGCGCACAATAAGGTCCAGGGGGAAGCAAGGCTCGCAGGCCAAATCGATGCGAACCGCTTGGTCGAGTTGATTGCGGGCGGGCATGATGACGAGGATGTCCACGTCGCTGTCCTCATGCGGCGTTCCATAGGCGTAAGAGCCGAACAAGATGATCTTGTCCGGCTGGAAGTGATCCGCCACCCGGCGGGCGTAGGCGCGGATCACCCGCAACGGCACGTCCGCCCCTCGGTAATACGTCGCCAGTTCTGGTTTGCTTTTTCGTTTGCTTGCCATACCCGGTATTGTACTCGCTCGACGCGCACGATGGTTCAAAGAGCCGCGCGGTTTTCCGAACCGCGCGGCTCTCCGAACCGCGGCTAAACAGGGAAGTGGTTCCTGGCTGGTCCTTACCGTCCCGCCACCGGTTTGCGCGACTGCATGAAGTCTTCCATGATCTGCAATACCTCGTTGTTCGTAAAGTTCCGCTTGAACTTATACGGCGCGCCCGCGGGCGTGTCCGATGGCGGATCGTCGCCCTTGCCGTCGAGCTTCTCCGCGTCGTCCTTGCTGAACTGCGCCTTCAACTCCTTTTCGTTCAGCGTCACCTTTTTGCGCGCCTTGCGCTCCTTGAGCAACTCGATGTCCTTCGCCTGCTTGACGAAATCCTTGGACTCCTTGACGCGGGCGGCGGATTTCTCCTTCAAACCCGTCTTCAGTTCGGGCGTCACCAGGCCGACGTCCTCGTGGTCGGCCGGTTTTACCTTGTCGAAGGGCAGCGCGTGCTCCGACTCCTTCTCGCCTTCCGTCAGGTACTCCGTGAGCGACGGCACGGCCACGTCGGACACGACGCCGCGCACCTGCGTGCTGTCGCCGTTAGCGCGGTAGAACTGCTGGATCGTCATCTTTAACGCCCCCAGCTTGGACGGGGTGTCGCCGCGCGCCTGGCTGCCAAGGTCGATCACCGTCTGCACCGTCCCCTTGCCGTAAGTCGTCGTGTCGCCGACCAGCAGCGCGCGGTTGTAATCCTGCAACGCACCGGCGAGGATTTCGGACGCGCTGGCACTGAACCGGCTGGTCAGCACGATCATCGGACCGGCGTAAACCGTACCCTTCTCCGGGTCGTCCTTGCGCAGGATTTTGCCGTTGGAACCCTTCACTTGCACGATCGGCCCCTGGTCGATGAACAGGCCGGTCAGGCTCAGCGCCTCGTTCAGCAGACCGCCGCCGTTGTGGCGCAGGTCGAGGACCACGCCGTCCACCTTCTTGTCCTTGAACTCCTTCAGAATTTTGCGCACGTCTTCGGTCGCGCTCTTCGGCGGGTTTTGCTCGTTGCCGGCGTCGGCGTAGAACGACGGCAGGTCGATGACGCCGACCAGGTACGGCTTGCCGTCCGCTTTCTTGCCCTGCTCTACGATGTCGCCGCGGGCCTCCTGGGCTTTCAACTCGACCTTCTGCCGGGTCAAGTCAATGACGATTGGCTCGATCTTGCCGACGGGGACTACCTTCAACTGCACCTTGGTGCCGCGCGGCCCGCGGACCATCTTGACCACCTCTTGCAGCTTCATGTCCACGGCATCGACAAACTTGTCGTCGCCCTGGGCCACGGCGACGATCTTGTCGTTGGGCTTGAGCCGGCCGTCCTTGCCGGCCGCGCCGCCGGGCACCACTTCCACCACGATCGTCGTGCCGTTTTCCGAACGCAACACCGCGCCGATGCCGTCGAGGTTGAGGCGCATGGCGATCTCGAAATCGGCCAGCGTGGTCGGCGACATGTAGGTCGAGTGCGGGTCGATGCTCGTGGTCAGGTCGGTCAGATAGATTTCCAGCAGGTCGGCGTTGTCCACCTGCTTCCAGCGTTTGGCCAGGCTCTTGTAGCGGGTGAGTACCTTTTCCTTCGCCTCGGCCTCGGCGACCGGCTTGTCGCCCATGCGTTGCAACAGCAGGTCGAACTTGATGCGCTTGCGCCAGCGCTCGCGCATCTCGTCGTCGGTCTTGGCATACTCGATGGTGTCGGGATCGGTGTCCAGGAACTCCTGCACGGTATAGTCGTGCTGGGCACCGACGAACTCATCGACGAGCTTTTGGCGCTCGCCGACGCGCGTCAGCAGGCGCTCGTAGACCTTGTAGGGGAAGGTGAGTTCGCCCTTGAGGAGTTGGTCGTCGAGGTCGGTCTCGGACTTCTTGAACTCGTCGAAGTCGGCCTGGACGAAATAGAGCTTGTTGGGGTCGAGACCCTTGAGGAAACGGCGGAACACGCGCCTGGAAATGTCGTCGTTAATTTCGGGCTGGCTGAGGTGGCCGCGTTTCAGGTACTCGCAAACGATCTGGGCGATGAGGGCGTCTTGTTTGCCCTCTTTCGGCTCGGCCGTGGCCGGTGCCGCAATCAGGAACAGGCTGACCGCGAGGGCCAGCAAGGGGATAAAACGTTTGGCGTGAAGAAGCCGTTTGCTCATGGTTTGGCAGCCTTCCTGTCGTGGGGGGTGAAATCGTCGTTCGGAACGTTTTTGGCGTTCATTCCGCTGTCCACTTACATTGTATATGCGCGGTGGACCTCTTCCTCGGGGCGGGCGCTGATGTTACCATTGCCGGGGGAAGGCCGCAATCGCGAAGCAGGGCGGCAGCGGTGCCGACAAAACGCTTGCACAAACCTCCCGCTGGTGCATACAACGGGGATAGGTCGAGGAGCAATCGGAGACAACGATGAGTGATCGTGGCACACTACTTTACTGCGACGAAGCCGGTCGTTTCATCGAACAAATCCAGGACCCGGTGACGAAGCAGCTTGTCAACATGGCCTTCGTCCATCTGGTCAAGAAGGTCCACCTGGAGAAGAACGGCTTCCCAAGGTGCGATCTCGACGTGCTGTTTTTGGTGACAACGCTCAAGGATTTTTTTGCGGAGCATGAGGTACTGGCTCGCACGCTCGAAGGCGAGACAGTAGGGGCGTGGTTTGAAGAGCGAAGCAATGACTGAGCGCGGTCGAAGAATCCTAACCTGGAAAGACATCTGCTGGATCGCCGGCCTGACGGTCCTCTTCGAGGGCGTCACCTGCCTGTTCCGCTTCGGTTGGGGAATGGAATCGACGCGCGACACCGGCGTCTTGCGGCACCTGACGTTTGGGCTACGCATCCACCACGGCTACCTGGGCGTTCTCCTGGCCGGAGCCGCGTTCCTGTTCCCCAGAGAATGGCGGCTGCGGAAATGGTGCTTGTACGTCGGCATGGCCCTGGTGGCGTCGGACCTGGCCCACCACTTCCTGGTTCTGTGGCCGATCACCGGCGACCCGCACTTCGACCTCACCTACCCGGATTGATCAGCGGACGCGGAGGAAGGGGCGCTCGAAGGCCAGGTAAAACCCGTAAGCCAATATGAGGGAAAGCGGCACGCCGACAAAGCCCAACACCAACAGGCACAACGGCGGACTCGCGCCCAGGCTGAGCGCGACGATCTGTACCAGTGCCAGCACCGGCCAATGGGTGAGGTAAAGGCTGTAGGAGAATTTGCCGAGCGCCACGGCGGGGCCGGACTGAAAAAGGGTGAGGAGCTTCGCGGCGGAGCCGGCGCGCGCGGAGCGGGTGCAGAAGACGAGGACTACCGCCGTCACGACGCCGGCGCCATAATCCGCCGAGACCGGGTACGACGCGACTTCCGGGCACAGGGCCACGGCAGCCAGTCCGCCCAGCACGAGTAGCGCCGCCACCCAGCGCCACGGGACTTGTCGGCGGCAAACGACGGCCCAACGCGCGAGCGCAAAACTCACTTCCGACGCGACCATGCCGAGCGCGAACAGGCCGAGGAACCAGAAGCACGCCGAGTCGAAGCGGCCCGTCGGCACGGACGACGGGTCGGAGATAGGCACGACCAGAAGCACGAGGCGGACCAGTAGTTGCGGAGCCTGACCGAGCAACACAGCAGTCAGGAGCGCGGGCACGACCCCGAGCCGACGCCAGAGCGGCACGAGCACGAGGGCAAACACGAAGTAGATCTGCCACTCGGTCGCCACGCTCCACATCGGGGGGTCGATCTTGAGCGCCCACGCGCCGCTGAGGTTGTGGACGAGGCCAACATGGGCCAATAAGGGGGCCCCAGCAAACGCCGGCAAAGCCTCGTCGTGCCGCGTGCCGCCGGGTTGGCGTAGGGCGGGGATCATCGCATAGGTCAGTAGGCACAGGGCCAGGGCCGCATAGTAGGCCGGCAGGATGCGGCGTCCCCGGCGGAGAAAGAACCGCACCGCGCCGCCGGGCAGCCCGCCGCCGGACTGCGACAACGGCAGCATCAGGCAATAGCCCGACAGGACGATGAAGACGTCCACGCCGTACTGGCCCCGCAGAAACAGATTTGTCAGGAAGCGGAGGGGGCCGGGGACGATGTCTGGGCAGTCTGCGAAGGCATTGAGATAGGCGTGGTGCAGCACGACGAACAGCGCGGCACAGCCCCGCAAGCCGTCTAAATAGGGCAAGTGAAGCCGGTGCCCCGACGGCCGGTGGCCTATCGGCTGCTGCGCGGGGAAAGTAGCGGTGGCGGCAGACGGTGAGGGTGACAAATCAATCGCGGGCGGTTCTACCGTGGACACGCGACAACTCCTTTCGTCGATCGTGTTCGGAATTAGACCGCAGGTGATTGTCCTCAATGGGCCTGTGTTTGGCAAGAGGGCTGCCCGTCCGCCGGCAGCCGCTCACTTCCGAATCTTCGTCAACTCCACGATTGTCTTGTGCCCGTCTTCGACAAACTCCTGCCGGGCCAGGCGGTCGGCGGCGTCGTACCACAGATCGACCGCCACCTTGCCCGTCAGCTTGTAGTGCTGCAGCTTCTGCGCCTGGCCGCTGAGCATCAACTCTTCCTGGCCGACGTAGCCCACCGTGGCTTCCAGGTCCCGGCCCGTGTCAACGTCCACCAGCGGCACCGTCTGGTTGACCACCTTGTTGCTTGGCCGTGCCCAGTAACTCGTCAGCCACACGTCGTGGCTCACGATCCGCTCGCGCTTATCGACAGTGAAGCGCACGCCCTTCTCCTCCGCGGCGGCGGTGACGGCGAAGCGCTTGCCATCGTCGTTGCAGGAACTCTCGAAACGCTGTAACTTGCCGTCCTTCCAAACCTCGTGGCCGCGGTAGGAATACTTGTAGGTGAGAAACAGCACCGGCACCGCGATGTCGGTATCGCTCGACACGGTGACGGTGCCGTCTTCCGCCTTCTGGATGGTCATGTGGCCGGCACCGGCACGCTTGCCATCGACGAAGACGTTGAAGTCGCGCGTTTCCACGTCCGCGGCCCGTGCCGCCGACCACGCCGGCGCCAGGACGGCGCAAGCGACCAGCATCCACCGCCCGGCGTCCGCAAGACGACAAAGCATGACTCGTATCTCCTCGTGAGACCCGATTGAGTTGGCAGCCGCCGAAATCGGGAGGGCCGGCGGCGCGACGCGGAGATATAGCGACCTGCCCGCCGCGGGCCAAGAGGAACTTGCAAGTATTGGCGCGCCGCCCGCGAAAGCGGGGGGGGTGTATACTCAACGCGGTCCAATGTGACACAAACGCCCGTAGCCCCAAGCGGCCCGCTTGTGGGTGACCGTCTCCCAAACGCCCGTAGCCACAAGCGGCCCGCTTGTTGGCTGGGCGAAAGCCTA
>JBBRLG010000426.1:0-6591 GCA_038231495.1 Gemmatales bacterium
CATTGGCTGATAGCTAATAGCTGACAGCTAATAGCTATTTATTTTTCCCTCTTCCGACACCCGACGCCCGACACCCGACACCCGATCTTTAGGAGTGCCAATGTCCCATAAACTCCTGCTATCCGCTGCCCTTGTCGGATGGGCGGCCGCGCTGGTCGCGCAACAACCCCCGGCTCCGACTGCCACGACGATCAACCCGGCGCAGGCCCGTGCCGACCAGGCCGCGGGTACGCAGCTCGACGGACCCGGCCTTGCCATCGCCTACAGCGACGACGGCGGGCTGCTCGTCGCCGGCTGCGAGGGCGGGTCGCTGCACTACTGGGAAAAAGACGTGGCCCTGGGCGTGCGCGGTGCCGAGGGTTCGCCGCACGTCGTCGCGGCACACCAGGGGCCGGCCACCGCGGTCGTCGCGGCCAAAGGGCTGCTCGCGTCCGCGGGCACCGACGGCAAAATCCTCCTCTGGAACTTGCCCTCCGAAAAGATCGTGGCCACGCTCGACGCCGGCGCGGTCGTCCGCGCGCTGGCGGCGACGCCGGACGGCAAACTGCTCGCCAGTGCTGGCGACAACGGAATCGTGCAGTTGTGGGACCCGGCGACGGGCAAGGCCGGTTTGAAGCTGGAAGGGTCGAAGGATTGGCTGTTGGCGGTAGCGCTCAGCCCGGACGGCAAGACCGTGGCGGCAGGCGGCTTCGACGGGACGCTGCGCCTGTGGGACGCGGCGACCGGCAAGAAATTGGCCGAGGTTATGGCACTGCCCCCGCCGGCCCCGAACACGCCGGCACCGGCTGCCAACGTCGTCGCGGCGCTGGCGTTCAGTCCCGACGGCAAGCTGATCGCGGCGGGCGGCAGCGACGCGGGCGTGCATCTCTTCCAAACGGCGGACGGCAAATTCGTGCGTTCGATGGCGGCGGGCCACACCAGCAGCATCACGGCCCTGGCCTTCCACCCGAGCAATACGCTGCTGGTCTCGGCGAGCAAGGACCGGACGCTGCGCCTCTGGAACCCGGCGAACGGCCAGCTATACAAAGCGCTCGAAGGCCACACCGCCTGGGTGCAGGGCGTCACCTTCCTGGCGCAGGGCACGCGCCTGGCGTCGGTGTCTGCGGACCACAGCGTGCGCCTCTGGGACTTGACCGAGCCGGCGAAGAAGTGACGGCACAAGGCACTGAATGCGGGAGCAGAGGGGGCGCTGGCGAGGTCCGCCGCTTGCGGCTTTGCACCTCCGGCAAAGCCGCAAGCGGCAGACCTCCGATGAACTTCTGGTAAAGGAATACCCATGCCACCCGCGAACCGCCGGCTGTCCGCGTTGCTGCTCGGCCTTGGTCTCCTCGCCTTCGGCGCAATCGCCGCACCCCTACTCGATAAGCGCCCGCCGACTGCGGCGACGCAACCGACGGACCCGACGCGGAGGCGTTACCCGCCCTTCACGGCCCATACCTTTCCCATGCGACGACGGGGCGACCGGTTGCCGCCCCGTTCCTTTTTCCGCTCCCCAATCCATGTCCGCAGCCGGTTCCGCGCACCGTCGCTAATTGCGAACTATATTTCTCACGATGGCAGAAACGGTTTCCCGCCCGGAGCGCGGACGGTTAAGGGAGAGAGAAACGATGACGAAGCACCTTCTCGGAAGCGGCGCATTGCTCTTCGCGCTAGGCGTTTTTGGCTGTGGCTCGACGCCGCCGGTTGTGGTCGAAGACGACGGCGCGGACAACACCCGGCTGGCGGACAAGATCGACGAATCGGTCGCCGAATGGTTGGCCAAACCGCGCGCGGATCTGGCTGCCCTCGTAAAGGATAAATTGGAATCGGTTCACCTGGAGCAGGACAACGCCCGGGCCAACCCCGATTCGGTTGACCTGCTGCCCAACCACAAGCCGCCCCTGTCGCTGCCGGTCTTCCAGGAATCGACCTGGTCTGCCAAGGCGGGCATGAGCCTGCCGCCGTACCTGGCCCCCGGCGTGAAGGACCGCGAAGTCGCGTTACACTTGGCCCGGCACGGCGACGCGGTGGCCGCCGCCCTTGTCGCCGATCCGGCCGACGCCGAGCTGAAAACGCGGCTCGACGGCCTGCGCGGCGACCGAAACTACCCGTTGGAATGGGTGCAACTGGTGGCATTACACCAGTTTTCGGCGGAAATGAAGCTTGCCAGCGGCTACCTCGACGCCGCGTCCACCCTGGTCCACTTACACCGCCAGCTGCGCGAAGTTTTGGACGCCAAGTCGGCGAGCGGCACCTTGGGCGCGACCCTATTGCCTTCGGGCCGGCACACTCTGACGGAAGCCATTGCCGCCCTGCGCGACCCGAAAATCAACAAGCTGCGGTTGGCGGACGATATTGCCAACGCGCTGAAAGATTGGGGCACCTTGCCGACACCGACCCCGTTGGCCGAACCGGGTACGCCGCGCGCGGAGGTTGCCGGCATTTTCCGCGGTAACGAGACGGGCAGGGTGTTGTCCGCACTGGGTAAGGAAAATCGCCAGCGCGTCGTGGACCTGTTGGCGTTGCCGGTGTCCCACGAAAGCGTCGAAGGCGTCGTCGTTTTTTTGGATAAAAACGACCGTTTAAGTGAATTATTTGTTTACTACTCGAACCCGGTCGCGCTGCGCCACCCGGCACCCATCAACCTGGTGCCGGCCCTGGCGGACGGCGGCTTTGTGTCGGGGCCGGTGGTCAGGCAGCGAGGGGTTCTGCGCCAGACCTTCGTGGCCGGCAAGGCGTCTTACCAAGTAAACGTCATCCAGGCCGCGACCTCCGGCAGCACGCCCGCCGGCGCGATCGTCCGGGTCGGCACTGCGGGTGGGGAGTTCGCTACCGGCTCGTTGCCCGCCGCCGCGCGCGAACTCGGCGTGATCCACCTCGACCGCTCGTTCGACCAGAACCGCGTCGCACTCGACCCGACGGCCAAGCCGGAGCAGGTGGTCGAAGTCCGCCGACCCGACGCCGTCGCCCGCGTGGTGCAACCCGTCGCCAAGCCGCTGCCCTGTGCTGTGGTTTTAACGCGCGAGGCCGATGCTAACTTGTTGGCCTCGCTGAGCATCCGCTGGTCCAACGAGGAGAACAAGCACGCCCTGGCCCGGCTCCTGGTGCCGTTGTGGTGCGCCTACGGCGGGGCACGCATGGAGGGCATCGACGACGACCGCGGCGGCCACCTGGCGTTCACCTGGGAGGACGCTCAGACCCGCTACACCATGCGGCTGCCTTACGTCGATACGTTGCCCCCCGAACTGATTGTTACGGACCGTCGCGGCGCGGACGCTATTAACAGCCGTGCCAACGTGACCGCCACCTTTGATTTCGACCAGCGCAAGGCGCGGTTCACGGCGAACAAGCCGCAGGAACGCTTGCCGCGCTGGCTGTATTTGAATCAAGTTCGCCTCGGCATGACACGCGCCGAGACGGTCACGGCGTTGCCGAAGCGCGAAACGCTGCACACGGTCGAAATCGCCGACGGACTGAACGTCCTCGTCCTGCTCGACCCGCCCAAGGACGTGACGCACTGGGCCAAGCAAATGTTCGTGCGCTTCGCGCCGGGTGAGGGCGGGCGCGTGGCCGAGATCCGCGTCCGCTACCAGGAAGGCCCCGCCGCGCCGGGGCCGCAGACGCCCGGCCTGTTGGACCACTTGCGCCGGCCGCCGAACGGCGAACCGGAGACGCTGGTTTCCGCCTGGAACGACATCTGGACGGACTTGCCGGCGAAGAAGTTCAAGCCGGTTCTTTACCGTTGGCTCGACGACCGCACGGTGATGACCTTCGAGCGCGACGCCGCCGGCTCCGAAGTGACGATCCGCGACTGCCCGCTGGAACAGCCCCTGGGACGACCGCTGCCGCCGCTGCAATTCTGTAGCCGCGGCCTACCCGGCCTGCCGCTCGGCGACGGCCGTGCCGCGGTGTTGCAGCAGTGGAAAATCGAGAAGCCGCCGACCAACGCCGACGGTTCGGTTGACCTCGGCGAAGGGCCGGCGGACAGCCCGTACGACGCGGTAACAGTCTGGTTCGACAAGGACAAGGTGGCGCGCATCGTGGCCCGCCACCGCGCCAAGGCCGGGCTGCAAAAAAGTGAAGTTGCCGCCGGGCTGCAAGAATTCTGGTCGAGCAACGTCGATCGACTCGGCATCGTCCGCCGGACCGACACGGTCGGCAGTGCGGACTCGGCGGTGAGCCAGCGCTTGCCGAGTTGGGGCTGGCACGACGACCGGACGCGCGTCCGCTGTTTCGGCACGGACACCGAGGGCGGCGCTCGCCTCCTCACCGAGTGGCGCGAATGGTCGAAGTAGGGTTGTGCTCCCGCTCGTCCCGGCGTGACTTTCCCGACCCGCGCGCTAAGATACCAGCACGGCCCGCGAAAGGATTGCGGGCAAAACGTAGCTGGGTATAAGCGCCGGGGCCGGAAAAACGATGCACGATCAATCGCACGCCTTTTTGAAGCAGTTACTCGAAACCCCCAGCGCGTCCGGCTACGAGCGGCCGATTCAGGACGTGGTCCGCGCGTGGGCGGAACCATTCGCCGACGAAGTTCGCACCGACCGGCACGGCAACGTCATCGCGGTCCGCCACCCCGTCGGCACGAAAACCGATTCCCCCCAGCGCGTCATGCTCGCCGGCCACTGCGACCAGATCGCCCTCATGGTCCAGCACATCGACGACAACGGCTTCCTGTACGTGCAGCCGATCGGCGGCTGGGACATTCAAATCCTGCTCGGCCAGTACCTCACCGTGTGGTCGAAATCCGGTCCGATCACCGGCGTGATCGCGCGCCGCGCGCCGCACCTGATGACCGGCGAAGAGCGCAACAAGGTGCCGCAGTTCACGGACGTGTGGATCGACATTGGCGTCAAGGACCGCAAGGAGGCGGAGGAGTTGGTGCAAGCCGGCGACACCGCGACCTTCGCGCTGGGCTACCGGCCGATGCGCAACGGCCTGGCCGCGTCGCCGGGCATGGACGACAAGGTCGGATTGTGGACGGTGATGGAAACGCTCCGGCTGCTGCACGGCAAACCACTGCAAGCCGCGGTCTATTGCGTCTCGACGGTGCAGGAGGAGATCGGCCTGCGCGGCGCGACGACGAGCGCGTACGGCATCCACCCGACCGTCGGCATCGCGGTGGACGTTTGCCACGCCACCGACACGCCCGGCAACGACAAGAAGACGCTCGGCGACACGCGCGTCGGCGGCGGCCCCGTGTTGTTCCGCGGTCCGAACATCAACCCGCGCGTGTCCGAAATGTTGCAAGAGGAGGCACGCAAGGAGGACATCACGGTGCAGGTGCGCGGCACGCCGCGGGCGACCGGCACCGACGCCAACGCGATGCAGCTGTCGCGCGAAGGCGTCGCCACCGGCATCATCGGCATCCCGAACCGCTATATGCACAGTCCCGTCGAGGTGGTCAGCCTGGCCGATCTGAACAACGCGGCCAAGTTACTGGCCGCGTTTTGCGTGAGTGTCGTGCCGCAATCCGACTGGACGCCCTGAAGAGCGGGGGTCGGAATTGGCTGACAGCTAATAGCTGACAGCTAACAGCTATTTTGATTCCGCCTTTAACTGTCGTGGGAAGAACGGGCCGAAGCCATGATCCTCGAAGTCCAGCACGAAACGCGGTTGACCTACCCGGAAGCGGTGGCGGAGGCCGTCACCGAGTTGCGCATGGAACCGGCCAGCGACGCCGACCAGAGCTGCCGGTCGTTCCACCTCGCCGTGTCGCCGACCGCCGACGTGTCGCGCTACCAGGACGGCTTCGGCAACCGCGTCCACCACTTCAACCTGCTCGGCGGCCACGACCAGGTTCGCATCCTCGCCGCCGGCGTGGTCGAGACGCACCCGCGGCCGCTGGCCCCGACCGCGTGCAAGGCAACGTATCCGCTCGACCCCGACCAGCTGGACCTCGCCGTGCTGGATTTCGTGCAGTTCCGCGGGCCGGTGCGGGCCACGCCGCGCCTGACGCCGGTCCTCGACGCCGTGCGGCCGCGCCCCGGCACGCCCCTGGGCGAACTTGCCCTGCAGGTCAGCCATTACATCAACGGCCACTTCGAGTACGCGCGCCACGTGACGCTCGCCAGCTCGCCCGTGGACGACGTGCTGGAACAGGGCAAGGGCGTCTGTCAGGATTTCACGCACCTCATGATCGCGGTGCTGCGGTCGTTCGGCGTGCCGGCCCGTTACGTCAGCGGCTACATCCACCGGGTCAACAAGGAATCGCAGAGCCACGCCTGGTGCGAGGTCTGGCTGCCGGACCTGGGCTGGGTGGGGATCGACCCGACCAACGACTGCCCGGTGACGGAACATTTCATCAAGGTGGCCGTGGGCCGCGACTTTACGGACGTGCCGCCGAACAAGGGCGTGTACCGCGGCCGCGCCACGGAGGCGATCCACGTGCGCGTCGAAACGCGCGAGTTGCCGTTCCTGCCGTCGCTGTCGTGGCAGGAGCAGTTGCCGCCGCTGAACGTGCCGCTGACGGCGATCCGGCCGTCGCGGCGCACGCTGTCGGGCAACGGCGACCCGGACTCGCAACAACAACAGTGAGACGAATGCGCCCAGGAATGCCGATAGGCGTGGGGGTAGAAAACCAGCGGAAGGCAAGGGATTTGAACCCTCAAC
>JBBRLG010000427.1:0-6573 GCA_038231495.1 Gemmatales bacterium
ACCTTGGAAAACCTTACTTCGACTCGACCACCCAAATGTTCCGGAAATACACCGGGTTGCCGTGGTTTTGCAACTGGATCGGGCCGGGCAGCGCCGACTCCTTTTGGCCGCCGCCGGACGGACCCTTGGCCAGCTTGATCTTGTCGTGAATCACG
This sequence comes from Gemmatales bacterium, assembly GCA_038231495.1. Lineage (GTDB taxonomy): Bacteria > Planctomycetota > Planctomycetia > Gemmatales > Gemmataceae > JBBRLG01. The sequence goes on from JBBRLG010000427.1 coordinate 156, forward strand.
ACGCTGTTGTGCTTGAGCGTCAACACCGCGTCCTCGACCTTCTTGTCGCCGTCGAACTTCGCGGCCTTGAACTCGATGTCGTAGGTCTGCCACGACAACGGCGGGTAGCACATGTTGACCAGCGGCTTGTAATGGTGATAAATGCCGCCGCACTCGTTGTCCTCGCCCTTGAGGCCGAAGCTGTCGAGCAACTGGATTTCCCAGCGGTTTTGGACGTAGACGCCGCTGTTGGCCCGGCCCTGCTCGCGCGCCTTGGGCATGAATGGCAGCCGAAATTCGATGTGCAGGGTACAATCCTGGAACTCGCGCTTGCTGAAGATGCCGTTGTTCAACAGGTTGTCCTCGACGACCTTGCCGCCCTTCCACTCGTCCGCGTTCTTGCCGTCGAACAGCACGATTGCGCCACTCGGCGGCTTGGCGCCCAGCGTCGAACTCTTGCGCTCGACGTGGGCCAGACTGAATGCCTGGCCGTCCTTGGTCTTGCCGGTGAATTTGCCGCCGGCGATCTGGCCCGTCCAGCCGTCGCCTTCCACGTCCGTCTTGGCCGAATCCGTCTTGCCCTTGGCGTGGACCTTGGTCTTGCCGTCCCAGCCGTCGCCGGGCAGCCCGCCGGGCAGGAACTCGACTGCGAATTTGCCGTCGCCCTCGGCAATGACCTGGGCGGCGAGTTTGCCCCCGGTCTTCTCGTCGGTCTTGCCGACGTACTCGCCCTGGACGACGAAGTCCGGGCCGGCCTCCGCGGCGTCGGTGTAGGTGTCCTTGGGTTTCTTGTCCTGCTGCGCCGCCGTGGCCAACACCACCAGCCCGCAAACCAGTACCGCCCCGACGCCCGCCAACCCCAATCGTTTCATCGCAGCCCCCTTGTGTGAAGGTTCGCCAAGGCGTCGTTCGCACGGACGCCTGTCGGCACTGTTCGCATGGTAATCGGTGCGCGAGCAAAGGGCAAGGAGGTGGGGACGTGTCTCACATTAACCTCGAAGCGCGGGCGGCCCGCCCGCTCCGGAGGGACGCCCGCGCTCCGACCAAACGGGCGAGACGGTCGCCTCAATGCGAAAACCGCGGCTGGTTCGGGTTGCGGTGGCGCGGCGAGACCAGCAACTCACGCAGGCCGCCTTCGTTCGGCGCGGCCGCGCGCAATTCGCGCAAGCACGCGGCGTAATCGTCGGAAGTGGCGAGGATCTGCCAGCGGCGGGTAGGCGTGGCGCGATACCACCCGTTCCAACGGCGGGCGGTCGATCCGACGATTGCGCAATCAGAGCGGTTGACGGCCGACGAGCGTTTGCCGAATGGATTTGTGCTCATGCTCGCATTATAGCCGAAACGGGCCGGAACGCAGCAGTATTTGCCCGGTGGGTTGGTCAGCAAGGCACGGGACACCCTATCTCAACTGGTGACTGTTCACCGGCATTACCCTCTCCTCCCCTTACGAAGGGGGGGTTGGGGGGGTTGAGAATGGTTGAAGTAACCGGTCAGGGCGCTCTCTCCACCCCCCTGCCCCCCCTTCGTAAGGGGGGAGTAATTGGCTACCCAATCTGTTCCAGCCAGGCGCGGATGTCGTGTTCGTATTCACTGGCCAGGTCGCTTTTGACCAGCTGCCGGTGGAAGTCCGCCGCCCCTTTGCGGCCCACGTCGGCCGCCTGAGCGCTGGCGAAGCGGCGGGCCGGGTCGGCCGCGATCAGCCGGCGGCACAGGTTCAACAACAACTCGTTGCTGGCGACTTCCGGCGGCAGGAGTTCCGGCAACCGCCCTTCCAGGCTCGCCTTGGCGTCGGCCAATTCGCTATAGGTCGTCAGCCCCCCGAACGGCGGCCGGCCGGCCAGCATCTCCACCAGAACGTAGCCCAAACTCGCCAGGTCCGACTGCGGCGTGTTCTCGCCGCCTTGCAGTACCTCGGGAGCGGCGTAGGCCGGCGACCACACCCGCCGCGGCCCGGCACCGCGTAAGTCAACGGCCGAGCCGATGTCGATTAACTTGGCGTTGCCGGCGCGCTTGAGCAGGACGTTGGCCGGCTTGAGGTCGCCGTGGACGATGCCGTCGCGATGCAGCGCCGCCAGACCCGCCAGGCAATCGCGCAAGACGGCAATCGCCACGCCGGGCTTGAGCCGCGTCTGCATCGGCCCGGCCTCCAGGATGACGCGGTTGACGTAACGCCAGCGGTCGGGTGCCAGCCGGGCCTGCGTGTACTCCAACAGGCGCGGACTGAGCACCTCGCGCAGGTCGTAGCCGTCCAGCCAGCCCATCTCCATGACGCGGATGCCGCCCCGGTCGATGAAGGCGTGGATATCGACGACGTTATCGTGCTGGATGCGGGCGACGCGGCCGGCGACGCGACCGACGCCGGCCATGTCCTCGTGGTACGACTCGGCGTCGCGGTACGGTTCGGGCGAAAAAACTTTCAACGCCACGGGCCGGGCGAAGCCGTCGGCACCCTGACGGTGGACGAGGTAGACGGCCCCCTGGCCGCCGGTGCCGAGCAGGCGCAGCTTGCGATAGCGGCTGGGCCAGTGCAGTTCGTCGGCTTGAGCAATCTCGGCGTAGGCGGTAGCCAGCGCGGCCGCGCCGGGACCGGGCGTGGGGTCGTCGGGCGCGGGCGGATGGTACGAAACGGTCGAGGTGGTCATGCGGCCGGTCCTCCGTGCGGGGAGAGCACATCCTGGGGAGCCAACGTGGCGGCAAGCGGCTCGCTTGCCAGCCCCGTCCAGCACACAAGCGAGCCGCTTGTGCTACGACCTGGGGCGGTTCATTCTAGGGAGCGACGGATGAGGAACAACAAACGCTGTCGGCGGGCGGCCGTGCTTCTCTACAATGAGTAGGCCCAGCAACCCTACCGGGAGGAGCGGTCATGCCACAGTTGATGGTGGAAGGTGTCGGAACGTTCGCGGTGCCGGCGGCCAAGCGCCTGGTGCTGGCGTTGGAGGACGAGGCGAAGATCGACCAGTTACACGCCTGTGGCGGCAACGCCCGCTGCACGACCTGCCGGGTGGAGTTCGTCGCTGGCGAACCGGCCACGATGACCGACGCCGAGCGCAACGTGCTGGCGGCCCGGGGGCTGACCGGCGTGCGTCTGAGTTGCCAAATCCTGTGCGACCAGGACATGACAGTGCGTGCAATCAGCCGCCTGGCCGGCAGCGGCCGCAAGGACGCTGGGACGCGGCCGACGGATGCGATTCCGTAAGACAGCGCGGGACTTTGCCGCTTGCGGCTTTGCGAGGAAGAAGGCAAAGCCGCAAGCGGCTTAACCCCGCGTCAGTTCGGTCCACAGCGCCTTGTAATAGCGCAGCATCTCCGCGCCGTACTTCTCCTCCGGCACACTCTGACCCACCTCGCACATCGTCACGCGGTCGTAGCCGTTTTGCCGGAACAGCCGAAACAACTCGCGGTAGGGGTACTCGCCTTTCGCGTCCTTGTGCAGCTCGTTGATGTGGCACGAGCGAATCCACGGCCACAGCAGTTTGAAATACTCCGCGACCGAGCCGTCCTTTTTGTCGCCGGCGTTCGAGTTCCACGTCACGCCGACCTTCGGGTGGCCGCAGTGTTCCATGATCGCTTTCATGTTCGGCGGGTGCGCCGTTTCCGGGCCGTGAACCTCCACCCAGATTTCAAGCCCCGCGTCGTCCGCCGCCTTGCCGCAGGGAATGAGCGCCTTGCCGATCTGTTCCAGCGTCTTGTCGAGGTCCGCCCCTTTGGGCCGGCCGTTGGGCCGCACTTTGACGCCGCGGCCGCCGAGGTCCGCGACTAACTGCACGAACTCCTTGCACGTCTCGACGTTCTTCTTCACCACTGCCGGGTCGGCGGCGTGGAACTCGCAGGTAGTGCCGCAACCCCACAGCTCGACGCCGTGGTCGGCAAACTGCTTCTTGACCTCCGCCCGTTTCTCTTTGCTCAACGACGGCTCGACGCCGTGCTTGTGCGTCGTCCGCAGCTCCACGGGCGAGACGCCGACGCTCTTGCAAATCCGCAGGAGGGTGTCCAGGTCCCAGTCGGCGGCCAGATTGTACGTCACCAGGCCCAGGCGGAATTTCGGGTTTTTGTCGTCCGTTTTAGGCGTATCGGCGGCACGGCTCTTCGGCACCAGGGTGCAAGCCGCGGCACCCAAAGCGCCGGCCCGAAGGAAATCACGGCGGTCGATCGCGTTCATCGGCACAGGCTCCTGTTGAAGTTTGCGGGCGATCTGGGAGCGTAAAAACCTTGGGCAAGGATGGCGTACCGTATTTTCCTAGCCGGATTGTCAGGGGTTGCCAATAGCCGTTTAATTCCGGCGCTGGTGCGCTCTGGGTGTGGCAACTGTTTCGGGACCGTGTGGTGGTCGCCGGGGGGAGTCGTCCGCCCCGCCGCGCCTGCCAATCGTTGTCCAACCGCGACCCCTTTGGATGACGACCGGGCCTGTCCGACCCTAGCCAAGCCAATCAACATATGGCGAGGGTCGAACCGCTTTGGCGCAAACGCTCTGCGCAAGGCAGCCGTAAACCCTTTTTCAGTATGCTCTTACGCATCAGCACCGACGCCGGATCGACCCTCGCCAATCTCGACCCTCGCCACGAACAAGGCCGACCCTCGCCAAAATAATACCGGGTGTCGTTCGCGTGCGCCAGCGTCCGCTGGCGCACGCGAAAAAGCTTCCACCGTCGGTGCATGGCTCGCCGCGCACCACGGGGGCGAGGGCAGGAAGCGTTGCGCTCCCCGAAAGATTTGCCACACCCCTGGCGACGACACAGCGTGTCAGGCCCACCCTTGCCAACTTCCGCGCCTGCGGCAAGAGTGCTGCCGCTCGTTTGTGAATCGTTCCGGCACGCCTGACGCAAAGCATTTTCTGAAGACGACTTACACGCCAAGGCTCGGTCCCAAACCACCCTTGCCCCAGTTGACCCTTGCCATGAAAAAGCCGACCCTTGCCAACGTTGAAACCGGTGGCAGTTCGCCTTCCCTTACCCTTAACCGTAGCTTTGCACAAAACGTCGTGTCGCCGATCCCAGTCCGCCACCGCCGCCTCAGTCCGCCACCCGTGGCGGACTCACAATTAACGCCAATGGGCTGCCAATTCCAGCCATTTGCTGCCGCTGACGCTGAGTCCGCCACACTGCCACGCCCCACGAGCAGTGTGACGGATTGGCCGCCAACAAGGGTTTCTTGGCGGTCATAGAAAAGGAACGGACGCCGATTGATCTCGTTGCTGCGGCTGCTCCAGCGCCCGCGTGGCCGCGACGATCGCTTGTACGTCATCGGCATTCACGTCGTCAAGCAGGTCGAGCGGACTGGTCAGTCCCGCGACGCCTTTGCGGGCGACGTGGGTGTAGATCATCGTCGGTAACCGTTCACGCCCCCCCTTGCGAAGGGGGGGTTGGGGGGGGTGAATTCGGCACCTCGAATCGCGCTTGAACCCCCCCAACCCCCCCCTTCGTAAGGGGGGGCGAAATTGGCAGTGAACGGTTACGAACAGCAGGGCATTGAGGGCCTGGTTTTGAGAGCTGGCCGAGATATGCCCCTCGACGGCCAGGTGCGTCAGGAACTGTTCGACTTCGGCAGCACCCATGGCGCGCGGATGGCGTTTGTGGTGAAAGAAGATGAAGCGTTTGGCCCACTGGACATAGCAGTCTTCGGTTCGGGGCGAGTAGTGGCGGACGCGCAGGACGAGGCGGAGTTGGTCGAGCAAACGTGGCGGGCGGGGCTGCGGCAATTCGCCGAGGTTGATGCCGAGCACGCTTTCGTACAGAAGCATCAGGGCCGAACGAGCCTGCGCCAGAGCTAACAGGGGTTCCGCCGCGGTCTTGACGACGTGTTCGAGGAAGTGTGTCGCCTCGGCCAGACCTAGTTCGGACGGATGCCGCTTGTTGTGGAAGAGGATGAAGGCGCGTGCCCAGCGGACGAGGTAGTCGGCGGTCAGCCCCGCATCGCCACGGTCTTGCGCTGCTAGCCGAAGCCGTTCGAGCAGGGGTGATTGTTTGGTGATCGGCCGAGCCAGCGCGGACGGATCGGGAGTGGGAACGCGACTCATGGTGCTCCTCCCAGTACAAATGTGAACGGGCGTCCTGTTGACAAGTGTACAGATAACGGAATGTGAGTCAAGAAAAAAGGCGCGGACGATTGACAAGTTGAGGCGGAAGCTGTCTAATCGGTAGTTGTACTTTGCTGGCGCACGCGATCATGTGCCGGCGCGGCGATCATGTGCCGACGTTTCGCGATCATGTGCCGGCGTTTCGCGATCATGTGCCGGCGGTTCGCGATCATGTGCCGGCGCACCCTGATATGGTGCCGGCGCGGTGATCATGTGCCGGTGCCGGTCAGCATAATCACCAGTTCGGGCTGGATAGGCGACATGAGGGATGCCATGTAGCGGAAATCATGCCGCCCTTAACCCGGTTTCGCGGCGGTGGTGGGAAGGTTTCGGGCGCTCCAGCGGGGCGTCCCGGACACCGCCCCA
>JBBRLG010000428.1:0-6572 GCA_038231495.1 Gemmatales bacterium
CGCCAGCGAGGGACGGTCCCTCGCTGGCGCTTCGGGCTTGTGTCATTCCAAGCCGCAATGAGTATAGCTGCCGGAAGGGACGCTTTTCCGCGCTGCGGAGCCGGCCGCCGCCGCCGGTTGGAGCGGGCGACTGCTCGAAGATTTCCACCGGATTGGAGGTTGTCCCTTTCCCAACGTGCCGGTGTGCGAGATAATCAACCTTCGGCCGCCCGCGGCGTGCGCAGTCAACCCCGCGGCGGGGGACGCAAGGGACCGGCAGGGTTTCATGAACCAGGCACCCGTCAATTACGAAAGCTCGCTGTTGCTGACTCTGGAGGAGATCAGCCGCCTGGTGTCGCACAGCCACGATCCGGCCTCGACCCTCGCCAACATTGTTCAGCTAATCCACGGCCGTTTTCATACGGCGGTCTGTTCGGTCTACCTGCTCGAAGCGGAGCGCGGTGAACTGGTCCTCGGCGCCACCGTCGGCCTCAAGTCGGCGAGTGTTGGCCGCGTGCGCATGAAGCTGGACGAGGGGCTTACCGGCCTGGTCGGCGAGATCATGGCCCCGGTCAACGTCGCCAATGCTTTCGAGCACCCGCGGTTCAAGTATTTCCCCGAAGCGGAGGAGGACGCTTACCGCTCCTTCCTGGGCGTGCCGCTCGTGGAGGGCGGGGCGTTGCAGGGCGTGCTCGTCGTGCAGACGATGGAGCCGCGCAACTTTTCGGCGAGCGAAATCCGCATGTTGGTGACGGTCGCGGCCCAACTCGCCCCGCTCGTCGGCGAGGCCCACCTGCTCGATCAGGTCGCCGCCCACTACCGCACGCCGGCCCCGCGCATCGAAGTTGGCCAGGTTCCGACGAGCAATCCGCAGGGCGTGCCGCTCAGCCCGGGGCGCGGCATCGGCCTGGCGTACGTCATCGACGGTTTCGACGAATGGCGTAAAAACGTGGCCATGCGCGGCGCGGACACCGCCGGCGAAAAGCTCCGCCTGTTCGGGGCGATGGAGCGCGCCCGCGAGGAGATCACGCGCTTGAGCCAGCGCATTTCCGAACTGGTCGGCGAAGACCACGCGGCGATTCTCCAGTCGCAGCTCATGATCATGCAGGACCGGACCATCGAGAACGATCTGAACGCCTGCCTGAACGAAGGGGCCACGGCGGAAGGCAGCCTCTTGGCCACGCTGGACAAGTACGTCGCCGCATTTCAGAAGGTGACGTCGCCGCTGTTCCAGGAGCGCGTCTACGACATCAAGGACGTTTTCCATCGCGTCCTCTGGCAGCTGCGACCCCGCCCCGCATCCGGCGCTGAAGGGGAACGGGTTGTCCTGGTGGCGCGCGAGGCGTCGGTGATGGAACTCTTCGCCGTTGAACTCGACCACCTTGCCGGCGTCGTCGTCGAGCACGGCGGGCCGCAGAGTCATGCGGCCATCCTGGCGCGGAGCCTGGCGATCCCGATGGTCGGCCAGGTGCCTGACTTTGCCTCACTGCTGCAACCGGGCCGGCGACTGCTCGTGGACGGCGACGCCGGCACGGTCGTCCTCGACCCGCCGACGGACGCGGAGGTCACGATTGAGGCGGCTGTGCCCGCATCCGTCTTGGAGGACGCGGCGATTCAGGAGCCGCTTCCCGGCTTGCCGCGTTTGGAAGTGAACATCAACCTCCTGTACGAGGCGGCGCGGGCGGTCCACCTCGGTGCCGGCGGCGTCGGCCTGTATCGCAGCGAATTCCTCTTCCTGGCCCGGCGTACGCTGCCGACGGAGGAGGAACAGGTCGGCTTCTACCGCAAGCTGCTCGACCGCCTCGGCAACCGGCCGGTGACCATTCGCACCTTCGACCTGCGCCCGGACAAGCTGGCGTCGTATTCGCATCTGGGCGCGGCGGCGGCCCGGCCGTTGGACTGGCGGTTGATCCTCGAATCGCCGCCGCTGCAACAGTTGTTCTTCGACCAAGTGCGGGCGATCCTCCGCGCGGGCACGGCGGGCACGGTGCGCATTCTCATCCCGCTGGTTACGCGCAGCGAGGTGCTGGATTACGTCCTTGAAACGTTGGCCAAAGCGCGGGAGGGACTGCGGCGCGAGGGTTTGCCGTTCGCGGACAAAATGCCTTTGGGCGCCATGATCGAGACGGCGGCGGCGGGCTACCTGGTCGGGACGTGGGCACGGCACGTCGATTTCTTCGCCCTGGGGACGAACGACCTGGCGGCGTCGGCGCTGGGGCTGGACCGCGAAGACCCGGTGTCGGCGCACCTGGCCGACCCGCTGCACCCCGGCGTTCTGCGGCTGATTCACGAAATCGTGACGGAAATCCACGCGGCCCGGCGGCGGGTGTCGGTCTGCGGCGAGATGGCCGGCGACGAACTGGGTGGGGTCGCGCTGGCGGCCTTGCAGGTCGATGGCCTGAGCGTGGCGGTGAACCAGTTTGCGCAAACGCAGCGGGGGCTGGCACGGATTCACGCCCTCGATCTCGACGAATTGCGGACGAAGCTGCTGCGCCAGCGCTCCGCCGCGGACGTGCGCGACCTGCTCCGGAGTAGCATCGGGTCGGCGTGATGCGCGGCCGACGATTCCGGTCACTCCCGCCCCGCCTGTTTCGCCAACTTGTCGAACGCCTCGGCCAGCGTGCCGCCGGGCTTCAGGAACGGTTGCGCCTCCTGGACCGCCCGCAACACCTCGGCCTTGTTACCCTCCTGAAGCGCCTGTTCGCCCACCGTCAACAGCCAGCGCAACCGCGGCACCGTCTCGGCCTCGGCACCCTGGCGCGCCAGCAGTTCGCGTACCACCGGGAAAGCCGCGGCCCACTTGCCCAGCTCGAGTTGGGCCTGCACCTGCGTCTCCTGGGCCGGCGCGACCAGTGCCCGCGTTTCGGGGCGCTTCTGCCAACGGGCCGAAACCTCGGCCAGCAGTTGCAGCCGCCGCGGCCCCTGCTTCGCCGCCGTCAGCGTGCCGTCCCACTCGCGCAACACCGGCAGACTGGCCGACCGCGCCACGACCTCCACGAACGCCGCCCACGCCTTGTCCTGCACCCGCGCCTCTTCGCCGGACAGCACGCATTTCCACAACACCGGCAACACGGTCGCGGGGCCGCACTCGCCCAAAACCGTCGCCGCCCGGCTACGCACGCCGGGGTCGGCGTCGTGCAACAGCAGCGACTCTAACTTTGCCAACAGCCGCTTGCGCTGCTCGTCGGGCAGAGTGTCGGAGTCGCACACGGCCCGGCCCAGCGCCCCCACGAGGCTGAAGCGGACGTTGACGTTCGGATCGTCCACCGCCTTGAGGAGGCTGTTGAGCACCGTGGCGTCGGCGACGCGCTCCAACGCCTGCGCCGCCGTCTGGCGGACGTTTTCCGACTGGTGGCACAGGAGGCTCGTCAGCACCGGCCCGGCCTCCGGCGCGCCCAGCGTGCCGAGGTCTTCCGCCGCCTCGACCACCACCTCGATCGCGGGGTCTTCCAGCGCCTTTTGCAAGGCCGGCACGACCAGCTTTTGCCGGGCGATTGCCTCCGGTTCACGGCCGCGCGCCTGCGCCGCCAGCGCCCGCGCCGCCGCGGCCCGCACCGGGGGCACGCCCTTTTCCAGTAACACTTTCAGGCGCTCGAACGCCGCCGCGTCGTTGACGCGCCCCAGGGCCAGCACCGCCGCGCGCTGCACCTCCACGCTGCCGTCCTGGGTAAGGCACAGGAGCAGGACCGCCACCTCGCGCTGGCGCGTCGCGTCCGGCCCCGGCAACATTTCCACGGCCCAGCCGACGGCCAGGCCGCGCACCGACGCATCATCCTGATCCAGCAGCGCTTCGAGATAGGTCATGCGCTCGTTGGCCGGCAGGCGGGCGTAGAGTTGCTGGTGCAGGCGCAGCACCTGCAGCCGCGTGCGTTCCAGGTCGCCGTCCAACCGTCGTGCCCGGCTCGTTTGATAGGCGAGCCGTTCTTCGAGCCAATGCTCGTTGCCCTGGTCCTTGTGCCGACCCCACCACGCCCGCCATTTGTCGGCGTCCGGGCCGTAGGACTGCCCCGAAAACTCCGTCAGGGCCACGACCGTCGTCCGCCGCAGCGCCTCGTTCTCGGCATCGAGCTGGCCGACCAGGGCCGCGCCCGCCTCTTTGCGTCCCGAGCGGCCCAGGGCGTACAGTGCGGCCTGGCGCGCGCCGAGTTCCGCCTTCTCGTCCGCGACGATCTTCGCGAGGCCGGGCACCAGGCGCGGGTCGGTCAAGCCGGACAAAGCCTCAATGGCCGCCGAGCGGATGCCGGGCCGGCTCACGAGGAGCGCGGCGAGCAATTCGTCGAGGAAGCGGTTGTCCTGCGCGGTGCGCACCGCCGAGGCCAGGGCGAGAAAGACTTCGGGGTCGTCGGCCCGGCGCAACCCCTGGCGGACGACCTTCTCCGCGTCGCCGGCGGTGCTCTGGACGAGGAGCAGGGCGGCCTGGCTTTGGCCGCGCGGGTGTTCGCGGTCTTGCAGCAACTCCTGCAAGCGGCCGATGTCCGAACCGTCCGGGCGGTCCGCATCTTCCGCGCCGGCCAGGAGTAGCCCGAGGGCGAGCAAAATGGGCTGAATAACGATCATGTGGCGAGCCTCCCCGGAAACGAAGGAAGTGCGAAGAGGGGGGAACATAGCGGGCCGCCGGGGGCGCGTCAACCTCGTCTCGCGGAAACGACGGGGCCGGTTATAATGGGCCGGCCATTTGCACAAACATCTTGAAAGCGACTAACTAATTGGCGAGCCGGGAGCGTCAGCGACCGGAGGTTAGCACTCACTCCGGTCGCTGACGCTCCCGGCTCGCCCAATAAGGAACAACGGAATGTTCCAGCGGTTCGACCATCGCGTTTCGCATTACCTCTTGCTGGCCGTCGTCTGGGCCGCGGTGGGTCTGCCCAACCTCGGCGTGCCCGGCCTGTGGGACATCGACGAAGGCAACAACGCGACCTGCGCCCGTGCCATGTGGGAGTCGGGCAACTGGGTGTTGCCGACGTTCAACAACCACATCCGTTTCGACAAGCCGGCCCTGCTCTACTGGCTGCAACTGGCGGCTTACGCCACCTTCGGCGTCAACGAATTCGCCGCCCGCTTGCCGTCGAGCCTCGCGGCCCTGTTGGCCGTCGTGGCCACCTACGAACTCGGCCGCCGGGCGTTCAATTCCCGCGTGGGCCTGCTCGGCGGCCTGATCGTAGCGAGCGCGGTCTGCTTCTGCGGCGCGGCCCACTTCGCCAACCCCGACGCCCTACTCACCGCCTGCACGACACTGACACTGTTGATCTTTTTCACCAGCTACCGTCGCGGCAATCGTTGGTGGAGCCTGCTCACCGGCGTGACGACCGGGCTGGGCGTCTTGGCCAAGGGGCCGGTCGGTTTGGTGCTGCCCTCGGCGGTGATGCTGTTGTTCCTGCTGTGGGAACGGCAACTGCGGCGGCTGTGGGACTGGCGCATTCTGAGCGGCGTGGTGACGTTCCTGCTGGTCGCGGCACCCTGGTACGTCTGGGTGAGCCTGGAAACCAAGGGGCGCTGGCTCGAAGGCTTTATCATGGACCACAACCTCCGCCGCCTCGTCGACCGCAACGGCATGGAGAACCACGGCGGGCCGATCTACTACTACGTGTTGATGCTCTGCCTCGGTTTCATCCCCTGGTCGGTCTTCCTGGGGCCGGCGGTGTGGAACGTCGTCGCCGAATTGCGCGGCAACCCTCGGTCGCCTCGATTAGCAGAAAAACGGTCTCTGATATCCTCATTTTGGGCGACCGTCGTTTATTACCTGCCGCGCCCATCCGACGGCCCGGCGCAGGAGGCCACGCGGTTCCTGGTGTGCTGGGCCGGCGTCTTCTTCCTCTTCTTCACAGCGGCGGGGACGAAGCTGCCCAACTACATCCTGCCGCTGTACCCGGCGGTGGCGGTGTTGGTGGCACGGCTGCTCGACCGCTACCGCGCGGGCGAAACTGCCCTGGCACCCTGGGCGCTGCGCCTGAGCCTCGTCTGCCTGGCGCTGGTCGGAGTCGGTGTGGCGGTCGGCCTGCTGATGGTCGGCGGCGTCGTACACGCGGGCTTCCTGCGCGGCCGTTACTTGCCCGGCGTGGAGGTGCTGGCCGCCGCCGGACTGCTGCCGCTGGGCGGCGCGGCCCTGGCAGGGTGGTACGCGCGGCGCAATCAGCGTGGATACCTGCTCCGCGTTCTGGCCGTGACGGCGGTGCTATTCACGGCGACCCTCGCGGCGTGGGGACCGGCCCTCGCGGACCGCTCCAAGGCGCCGCGCGACCTGGTCGGCCTGCTGCCCGCCGACCAGGCTGCGCGCGAAGTGCGAATCGCCACCTACGGCTACTTCCAGCCGAGCCTCGTGTTCTACTGCCAACGGGAGGTCGAGGTTTTCACCGGCGAGCAACAGGTGCAGGACTTTCTCGACGCGCCGCTGCCGTCGTACCTGATCCTCAAGGCGGACGAGTGGGAGGAACTGCGGCCGAAACTCCACGGCCAACTGCACCTGCTGGGCGGCAAGTACGACATCTATGAAGGGCGCGAAATCGTCGTCGTGACCAACGAAGTGGCGGCCGGTTTCGTCGGCGGTCTGGCGAGCCGGGAGCGTAAGCGACCGGAGTCTATCTCCACAGATAAAC
>JBBRLG010000429.1:0-6545 GCA_038231495.1 Gemmatales bacterium
AACGGCGTGTCCGGGTTCGTGTTCCAGCGCACGCGGTAGGCAACTTGCGGCCGGAAGAGGTGAGCCTGCGCGTCTGCAACCTTCGCGTCGAGTTGCCGCAGGGGCGTGACGTTGTCGAGGATCCAGAACGACCGCCCGTGCGTGCCGATTACCACGTCGTCGTCGTGGATCACGAGGTCGCGGATCGAAGTCGCCGGCATGTTCAGGCGCAACGGCTGCCAGTCGTCGCCGTCGTTGAAGGACACGAACACCGCCCGTTCGGTGCCCGCGAACAGCAACCCCTTGCGCACCGGGTCCTCGCGCACCACGTTAATTGGGGCGTTTTCCGGCAGGCCGCGGACGATGGCTTGCCAGGTCTTGCCGCCGTCGTGCGTGCGGTAGACGTGCGGCCGTTGGTCGTCGAGGCGAATCCGGTTCACCGCGGCGTAGGCCGTCGCCGCGTCGAAACGGCCGGCGTCCATCAGCGACACCTTGCTCCACGCGGTCAGGCCCGGCGGCGTCACGTCCTGCCACTGCTTGCCGCCGTCGCGCGTGACGTGAATCAGGCCGTCGTCGGTGCCGGCCCAGATCGTATCGATGTCCTTGTACGACGGGGCCACCGTGTAAATGACGCCGCGCCGCGGCTGCTTGGCCAGCGCCGGCGTCCGGTAGACGCCGATGCTCTCCGGCACTTCGGGCCGTTCGCGCGTCAGGTCCGGGCTGATGGTCTGCCAGTGGCGGCCGCCGTCGCCCGTCTTGAAAAGCACGTTGCCGGCCAGATAAAGCACCTTCGGATCGACGGGTGAGAAGAGCAAGGGTGCGGTGCGCAGGAAGCGGTAATTGCCCGAACGCACCGCCTCGGGGGCGACGTCCTGAACCTGGCCCGTGGTGCGGTCGAAGCGCGTCGCCTTGCCGCCGTAGATGATGTTCGGGTCTTGCGGGTCGGGCGCGACGTAGCCGTACTCCTCGACGCCGACGGGTTGCCAGTCGCGGAAGGTGATTTGCCCATTCGCGCCGCGGCTGGCGACGCCGGCTGAGCCGCTCTCCTGCTGGCCGCCGTAGACCCAGTAGGGAAACTGGTTGTCGGTGACGACGTGGTAAAATTGGGCCGTCGGCTGGTTGTACCAGGAACTCCACGTTTCGCCGCCGTTGAGGGTAACGCACGCGCCCTGGTCGCCGGCCAGCAGGATGATGTGCGGGTCGTCCGGGTTGATCCAGAACGTGTGCGGGTCGTCGCCGCCGGGCGCGCCCTTGAAGGCGGTGAAGCTCACGCCGCCGTCGGCCGAGCGGTAGGAGCAGGTATTTGCGACATAAACGACCTCTTTATTCTTCGGATCGACCTTGACCTCGGCAAAGTCGGAACCGCGGCCCCATAGGCGCGGCTCGCCGTTGACGCGCCGCCAGCTGTCGCCGGCGTCGTCGGAGCGGTAGATGCCGCCGAGCCGCGGCGCGTCCACCACGGCGTACAGGCGTTTGGCGTCGTTCGGCGCGACGGCAACGCCAATCCGGCCCCGGCCCTGTTCCCCGGTCGGCAGCCCCTTGGTCAACGGCTGCCATGTCGTGCCGCCGTCGGTGGACTTGTAAAGCCCGCTGCCCGGCCCTTGCCAGGAGCCGTTTTCCCACGGCCCGTGCCGCGATTCCCAGAGGACGGCGTAAACGGTCTGCGCGTCGGTCGGGTCGAAGGTCAGCGCGACCGCGCCGGTGTTTTCGTCCTTGGCGAGCACCTGTTTCCAGGTCTTGCCGCCGTCGGTGGTGCGGTAGACGCCGCGTTCCTTGTTGGGGCCGTAAGGGTGGCCGAGCACGGCGACGAGGACGCGGTCGGGGTCCTTGGGATCGATGACGACGGCGGCGATCTGCTGGCCGTCGCGGAGGCCGACGTTCTTCCAGGTCTTGCCGCCGTCGGTGGACTTGTAGACGCCGTCGCCGGTGGAGAGGTCGGGCCGCTGCAAGCCTTCGCCGCTGCCGACGTAAAGGACGTCCGGGTTCGACGGCGCGACCGCAAGCGCGCCGACCGAGCCGGTGGGCTGGTCGTCGAAGATCGGCTTCCAGGTGCGACCGGCGTCGGTGGTTTTCCACACACCGCCGTTGTTGACGCCGACGTAAAAGACGTGCGGTTTGCCGGGTACGCCGGTGGCCCCGACGGTGCGACCGCCGCGGAACGGTCCGATCATCCGCCAGCGCAAATTGGCATAAAGGGAGGGGTTCAACGCCGCGTCGGCGGCCCGCAACGGCGGCAGGGTCGCACCCAGCACACAGCACGCGACAAGGAGTAAGCGGCATGGCGACACGGCGGGACTCCTGAATAAATGACGTAACCGTTCACCGGCATCAACTTCTCCCCCCCTTACGAAGGGGGGCGGGGGGGGTTAAGAACGATTAGAAGTACTTGGTCATGGCGCTCTCTCCACCCCCCTACCCCCCTACCCCCCTTCGTAAGGGGGGGAGTGAACGGTTACGCTATTTCTTTGCCTTTCCGGATTGCCTCTCAGTAAGGCGGCGCACCGGGCGGCAACGGCCGCCGCCACGGCACCAGGGCCGGCACCCGCCGTCGGTAGGCGGTATAGTCGGGATGAAAACGACGCAGCAGGTCGCGCTCTTCCAGGATAACGCCCAGGAGGATGTAAACCGTCAGCCCGCCGGACAGCACCGCCAGCGTCGGCGTCATGAGCGGCTGTGCCCACAGGAATACGAGCAGACACGCCATGAGGGGATGACGAATAAAACGGTACGGGCCAACCACCAGCAGCGTTTCCGGCGGCTGCGGACCGTCGCCCGCCCACGCCTGCCGCAGTCCGAACAGTCCCGCGTGGTCGAAGCGGTTATTTATCATGCCCATGCCCAGCGCGGCCAGCACCGGAAGCACGAGCAAGAACCGCGGCAAGTCCCACCACGCCGGTCCGTCGAGCGGCTGCCACGTCAGTGCCATGCCCAGCAGCAAAGCCCCGGAAAGCCCGGCGTAGATGGAGCGCTCCAGGCGGACGGGAACGAGCCGCGTCCACGGGCGTTTGAAATGCGCGCGGGCCATGACGCTGTGTTGCAGGCCAAACGTGACGAGCCAGCCGATGTCCACGACCCACGGCCAGGGGTAAGTCAACGACAACGGCTGCCACTCCAGGCCGAGGCCTAACGCGACGACGCGCAGGGCCAACGCGGCACTGCCAACCTGGGCCAGCACATAACAGCCAATCGCGATGGCTTTTGGCAACATTAGCTACGGCTCCTCCGCCTGGAGGAGTTTCGCCATTGCCTTGGTGAGCAGCTTTTCGCTCGGCACCGCGAGGGCGACGCTCGGCTCGTAACCGCCCTCCAGGAACGCCGTGTCCGTCGGGACGTAACCGACGCCGCCGTCGCCGTAACCCGCCACGCAGACGAAAACGCCCTTGCGCAACTCCTGCGCCTTCAACTGGTACTCGACAAACGGCTCGCCCGGCAGGTGCAGCACCAGTGCCTTGCCCAGGTCCAGACAGGTCAGGTCGATGGGCCGGTCCTTGCGTTTGAGCCACGCCAGCTGGAACGCCGCGTTGACACGCTTGGCCGCACTCGCCTTCGCGTCCTTCAGGTCCTTCGCGCTCTCCTCTTCGCCGAACGACGCCTCGCGCCGCGGCGGCAGCGCGACCGGTTCGGTGCGGAAATCCAGGGTCTTCAGCTCGTACCGCTCGGTCGCCTTCCACGCGGCGGTCATGGCGTCGTAAACGCGGTCGCGCAGAATGGGCCGGTTCGCCTTGGCCCCGTCGTTATACTTGCCGGCGGTGACGTTGCCGGCGCAACCGTTGAAGTAGACCTGAAACACTTTGGCGTCGTCGTCGGCCCGCTTCTGCCGGGCCAGGCCGCAAAAGTCGGCACTCACCCGGCCGTCGCCGTAATAACTCATCGGGTGCGTGGCGTAATAGTGCAGTGCCGCGAGCGGTTTAGCGTCTTTCCAGAAACTCAGCGTCTTCAACCACGGGTCGATCAAGCCTTCCGGCTCGGCCCGCACCTTCTCGTCCTTGGTCGCGCTGTAGCGAATGGCCTTCACCTTGCCGTCCTCGACGATACGGCGGTTGGAGGCGACCTTCTCGACCTTCGCCCGGCCGGTGCCGACGTGGGTGAAATCGGCGGTTTTCTTGAGCGCCTCCTGCAAGGCGTCGGCCGCCTGACCGACCACTTTGTCGAACCACTTGCGGTCGAGCGACGTGGGCGCACCGGGGACGCCCTCAAGCAGTTTCTGCGCCTCAAGGTCGGCGAACGGGGCGTTGTGGGGGTGGACGCACTGGACGGCGACGCGCTCGGCGGTGGTGTGGGCGGCCTTGGCCAGCGCCTGGCGCCAGGCAAGGTTGGCGTCGTTGCGGAGGCCGCACCAATCCACGGCACAGAGCACGACGGGCGCGCCGGCCCCCAGGAGGACGACGCCGAGAGCCTTCAACGGGTCATCGACGCCGCGGACCGCTTCGATCCAACCGCCGCACAGCGGGTGGCCGTCGGGTGGTGTGACATCACAGGCGAACGTGGCCAGGTGGAATGTCGGCATGGTCAGGGTCCTTGATTGCCGCTTGCGGCGTTGCGGGTCGGAACGCAAAGCCGCAAGCGGCAGACAGCGCGGCGGACAGGGCGTCGGATCGATGATACCAAGCCGGCCGCACGGGCCAAAGGGAAATGGCGGCTAACGCAACGCCGCCAGCGGCAAAACCGGGTCACGGCTTCTTCGACTCCTCTGCCGCCGCCGGCACGATGACGCCGGGCAACTCCAGCTTCTTCGCCGTGTCGTTCAGCTTCGCCAGGTCGTCCGCGACGAGCAGCTTCCACTCCAGGCCGTACTTCACCAGCAGCAATTGCTGCTCCTGGTACACCTCGCGCAGCCCCTGCGTCGGCGGACCGTCGCTGCCGTTGAGCGCGTCCCACAAGAATGCTAGTTGCGAGTAGAGCTGCGCGCCGCCCTTTTGCGCCAGGATGTCATACGCCACCTTGGCCTTGGGGTTGTGCAGCTTCTCCTCCAAGACTCCGAGCTTCTCGATCGCCTCTTGCGACGCCTTTACCAGCGGCCCGGCCTTGGCATCTTCTTTTAAGAGCGTGTTGCGGTCCTGCAATTGTTTCCGCACGCTCCGCAGTTGCTCGACCGTTTTGGCCAGGGTGGTCAGGTCGCCGCGCAGCTTCAGGGCGAACGCCTGTTGCTCGTCGAGGTCGGCGAGCAGTTTCTTGAGGGCGTCCGGATTCTTCGGGTCTTGGCGCGGGTCGAGCTGCACGACCAGTTCCGTCTGCACCGTTTCGCCGTCCGCCGTCAACTTGACCGTGTACTTGCCGGGCGTCACCAAGGGGCCGGCCTTCGGGTCGCCGCCGTCGGTCTTCGCCTTCTTGATCGGCGTTGCGCCCGCAATCTGCAAATCCCACACGACCCGGTGCAAGCCCGCCTCGGTCGGCAGGGCGTCCTTCTTGTCCTTGTCGCCGCCGTAGTCGCCCTCCTCCTCCGACTTGTCTTCTTCCTCCTCCTTGCTCGACAGTTTGCGAATCACCTCGCCCTTGACGTTCACTACTTCGAGCGTGAGGTCGCCCTTGGGTTTCTGCTTGAGGTTGTAATGGATGACCGCACCCTCCGGCGGGTTCGGGGCGGAACCGAGCGTCGTTCCTTCGCTGAGACTGCCGCTGTAGCGGAAGCGGTAGGCCGGCTGCGCGGGGAACAGGTGGACCTTCTTTTCCAGCAAGGTCGGGTTCATCTCGCGCAACGGCGTCAGGTCGTCCAAGACCCACAGCGACCGGCCGTTCGTCGCGATCGCCAGGTCGTTGTCTTTCACCACCAAATCGGTCACCGCGACCGTCGGGAAGTTGAGCTTTAAGCGCTTCCAGCTCGCGCCGTCGTCGGTCGAGTACGCCAGACCGCGCTCGCAGCCGAGGTAGAGCATGCCCTTGCGCTTCGGGTCCTCACGCACCGTCCGCACGAACGCCAACTCCGCCGGCACCGCGGCGGCCAGCGACGTCCACGAAGCACCGCCATCCAGTGTCTTGAACAGGTAGGGCTTCTGGTCGTCCAACTTGTGGGCGTCCACGACGACGTAGGCCGCGTTCGCGTCGAACCGCGACGGCTCGATGCAGCAGACCGTGCCCCACTCCGGCAAACCCACCTTCTTGAGGTTGGCCGTCACGTCCGTCCAGGTCTTGCCGCCGTCGTCGGACCGCTGCACCAGGCCGTCGTCGGTGCCGACCCAGAGCAGGTCTTTTTTCACCGGCGACTCGGCGACCGCGAAGATGGTGTCGTACACCTCGACGCCGGTGTTGTCGCCGGTGATCGGGCCGCCGGCCCACTTCTGTTTGGCCTTGTCGTTGCGCGTCAGGTCCTTGCTGATTGCCGTCCAATGCTCGCCGCTGTCGGTCGTCTTGAACAGAACGTTGGCCCCGTGGTAGATCGTCTTGGCGTCGTGCGGCGAGATCAGGATCGGTGCCGTCCACTGGAAGCGGTAACGCAAATCTTCCGCGCCGTGGCCCGACGGGTTATACGGATAGATGCCGACACTGCGGGCCTGGCGCGTGCGGTGGTCGTAGCGGGAGATGTAGCCGCCGTATTCGCCGGCGTAGATGACGTTGGGGTCGGCCGGGTC
>JBBRLG010000430.1:0-6515 GCA_038231495.1 Gemmatales bacterium
CCAAACGCCCGTAGCCACAAGCGGCCCGCTTGTTGGCTGGGCGAAAGCCTACAAGCGGGCCGCTTGTGGCTACGGGCGTTTGCGTCACATTGGACCGCGGGCAGTATAGTAACTGCGGCTTCCTTGCCCCGCTTACGCGGGCGGCGCGCCAAGCGTTGCCGCAATTTGGGAAGAATTCGTAAGCTAACTCGTAAGCCGATCCACGAGGTTGCCTCTCCCTCGGCCGAGCAGGGGCGCCGGGACTCTCTACCGACTATGGCAAACACACTCCCCCCTTCCCAGCCGGCGGGCGGCCCGGCCGGTTCTTCGTCCTCCCTTTCCCAACGGCTGATGGGGCCGGCGAAGGTCATCATCGTCAGCAGCGTGATGTTCGCCTTCATCTCCTACTGGCGCACCGCCGCCATCGTCCTGTGCGACCTGGCCAGCACCTCTTACTACATCGGCGGCATCGTCGAGCAGGCCATCGGACCCGCCGCGCCGTGGTTCATCCTCGCCGTCATGATTTTCAGCTACGGCGTCCGCTCGGTGTACATCGAGAGTTGTTCTCTTTTTGTCCGCGGCGGCGTCTATCGCATCGTCAAGGAGGCCATGGGCGGCTTCCTGGCCAAACTGTCCGTGTCGGCGCTCATGTTCGACTACATCCTCACCGGCCCGACCAGCGGCGTGTCGGCCGGCCAGTACGTCATGGGCTTTAGCCTGCTCCTGCTGAAGTTGTACCTGCCCGGCTTCAAGGATCACATCTCGGACGAACAGGAAAAGAGCGTCCGCCGGATCGGGTCGGTGGTCATCGCTTGCGCGGTCACGCTGTATTTCTTCCGCCAGAACATCCTGGGCATCCACGAATCGAGCGGCAAGGCGCTCAAGATCATGATCGCGACGACCGTCATGGCCGTCATCATGCTCACCTGGTGCGTCGTCAGTGTCGGCGTCCACCTGCACAACGGCGACTCGATCAATGCGATCCCGTTGACGCCCAACCTCGAAAAGAAGGTCGAACTGGAAACCGCCAAGGAGAAAGACCCCTACGGCCAGGAGACCGAGGTCTACGTCCGGGACTTCATCGACCCCGAAACGGGGAAACCCCGGTTGCTGTGGAACAACGGCAAGGAGGGCGCGGAGCGCATCGAGATCAACACCAACGGCTTCAAGCCCAAGCTGGACGAGGACGGCCTCCCGATACCGAAGGAGAACCAGGCGCTGAAAAAACTCGGCACCTCGAAACAGGACAGCCCGCTCGGCTGGCTGGCCGACATTCACGGCCTGGACCGGCCGCAATCCTGGCTCAGCCTGATCGGTTTGATCGGCCTGTTCATCGCCTTCGGCCATTCGGTCCTGGCCATGTCCGGCGAGGAGACGTTGGCCCAGGTCTACCGCGAAGTCGAATCGCCCAAGATGAAGAACTTCAAGAAGGCGGCCTTCATTGTCTTCGTCTACAGCATTGTTCTGACCGCCGGCATCAGCTTCCTGGCCGTCATGCTCATCCCCGACGAGGTGCGCATGAAGGACTATTCCGACAACCTGATCGGCGGCCTGGCGCGCTACGTCTGGAGTCCCTGGCCGCTGTTGAACATCGCCCTGGAAGGCTTCGTGGTCGTCATCGGCTTCCTCATCCTGTCGGGGGCGGTCAACACGGCGATCATCGGCTCCAACGGCGTACTCAACCGGGTCGCCGAGGACGGCGTGCTGCCCGACGCGCTGCTCAAACCGCACCCGCGTTTCGGCACCACCTACCGTGTGTTGTACCTCATCGTCGGCCTGCAAATCGGCGTCATCGTGTTCAGCGGCGGCGACATGGTGGTGCTGGGCGAGGCGTACGCTTTCGGCGTCGTCTGGAGCTTCGTCTTCCAGGTGCTGGCGATGGTCGTCCTCCGCTTCAAGGACAAGTCGCCGCGCGAGTACAAGGTGCCGTTCAACTTCCACGTCGGCAAGACGGAAATCCCCGTCGGCCTATTGCTGATCTTCATGGTCCTGTTCTTCACCGCCGTGCTGAACTTCATGACCAAGGAAGTCGCCACCATCGGCGGCATCTCCATCACGGCGTTCTTCCTGATCGTCTTCGCGATCTCGGAGCACTACCACGAGAAGAAGCTCAAGGGACGTAAGCACTCGCACATGGAGCAGTTCAACAAGTCGATGACTTCGGAGGTCACGCCGGAGAGCCTGGGTCTGACCAAGGGGTATCGCAAGCTGGTGTCGATCCGCTCGACGCAGAACCTGTTCATGCTCGAACGGGCGCTGGACGAGACCGACCCCACGACGACGGGCATCGTGGTCATGACGGCAAAGGTGCTGGCCGCCGGGCAATCGCAGGAGGAGCGCGCCGAGCTTGACGCTTACGATCTGCAACTGATGACGGCGGTCGTGCAGCGCGCCGAGAAGGCCGGCAAGCAGGTCCGGCCGTTGATCGTGCCGACCAACAACCCGCTGCACGCGATCCTGAACACGGCGAAGGACTTGCAGGCGCACGAATTGATTATGGGCGCGTCGAACAAGTACACGGCCGACGAGCAGTTGGAACAAATCGCGTTTTACTGGATCAGCCTGCACGACGGCACCCCGCCGCCGTTAACGGTGCGCATCCTCAACGCCGAACGCGACATCTCGCTGGACCTGGCGGGCGGCAACCGCATCCCGAAGATCAGTGAGGCCCGCGCGCGGACGGTCGCCGAGCTGCGCGCCGCCGGCGTGGGCGTCGATCGGGTGCTGCTGGCCCACGACGGCACCCAGGCCAGTAGCGACCTGTTCAACGCCGTGCTGACCATGCTCGACGCGAAGGTCGATCTGGCCTTGGTGCCGGTGCCGGAAGCGGGGGAGGAGGCGGTCAACGGCCAGGGCGTCCTCAACCTGGACGAGGAGCGGGCGCGGCAACTGGGCCGCACCCTGACGATTATCCGGCTCGACATACCCGACGGGCCGGGGATCGTGGCAAAGGCACGGGAAGGGCTGTACGACTTGATCATCTTGCCGATGTCGCCGGAGTTGCCGTCGGATTCGACCAAGGGGCTGGACGAGCGGACGCGCTACATTCTCCGGCACGCCCACAGTCGCGTCATGCTCGCGGCAGCGCAGACGATTCCGCAAGAGATCGTCGATCTGCGACCGGGGTAGGGACGAGCTGTTTCCTAACCGGCGACCTCACTCAAAGCGGCCCACAGCTTTGCACCCACGGCGGGTCGGGACATCGCGACGTATGCGATCATGCCATCCACCCACGAGCGGAAGTTTGGCTCGCCGGTCCGGTTCTGCGCCGCCAACCCTTCGGCTTTGGCCCGGTGCAGGATCGCGCGGAGCCGCCGCACCACGTCGCGCGGCACGCCGGGGTTGGCGTTGACGACCAGCCCTGTCACCGACTGCCGGGCGTTCGGACGCTTGACCCGCGTCTTCTTCGCGTTGAGCGTGAAGCCTTCGTCCTGTGCGATGTGGCGGATGCGCGCCAGCAGGTAGCCCGTCTTTTCGTTGAAATCTTTACCACCGGAGATCGTCAAGTCGTCTGCGTAACGGGTGTAATCCAGGCCGAGTTTCGCGGACAACCCGGTCAGTCGGCGGTCGAGTTTGTGGGCAATCTGGTTCGACACGGCGGGACTGGTACACGCGCCCTGCGGCAGGCCGCGCCGGCCGGTGGCGACGAAGTACGTCGTGCCGTCGTAGACCACCTTCTGCCGCGGGCATTCCGTGCAGAGCAGCGCCAGCAACGTGGCGACGGACCCCGAATAGCCCAACCGCCGATACAGGTGCCGAACGCGCGGGAAGCCGATCGCGGGAAAGAACCCTTCGAGATCGACATTGACGACAATTGCCTTGCCGGCATGCGGTCGCGCGTTGGTCAACGTGGAACGACCCGGCACGAAACCGTGTACCGCCGCCGAAACGGGCAGCTTTTCCAGGATGTTCGCCAGAACCCAGCGCTGCGCCGCGGCAATGGTGCGATGCGGGGCGCTGAGGGTCCGCGTCCCGCCAGACTTCTTGGGAACCTCGAACTGGACGTAATGGATTCGCGTTGCCGCCTCGGTGTGAAAGCAGAGCCAGCGGAGTTTGGAGATCGTCAATGCGAGTGCGGCAGCCAACTCCGCTGGTGTGTGCAGGACGGGCAACCCCGCCGCCGTCAGCTTGGCGGCGTCGCTTTGGCGGTCGTTGAGCAGGGCCGATACGCCCTGGCCCACGAAGCGAATGTCGGTCGCCTGCCGGTGGGCGACTGCTTCCTGGTTCTTCCGCAGCCGCTCCGCGGCGTCGGCTTTCTTCTGTTCCTTGAGGGCTTTCCGCGCCGCCCGGTCGGCCTCGACCGCCTGGTCGGCGGATTGACCGGCCTTGACGTCAATGTGCTTTTCGCGGTTGGCGAACTTGTCGTGCTGTTCGCCGACCGTGTGCATTTCCGCCAGTTGCTCGGCCGTCAGCAAGCCCTGGGTCAACATGCCGCGGTCGATGAGCTTCGTCCGCAAATCCGACGCCGGCGGGATGATGTCGCGCCGGCCAAACCACATCCAGCCGGTCGTCCGCCGGACTTCTTCGCCGCCCTTGACCAACTCGGCCCGACTGATGGACAGGAAATCGATGGCTTGAGGCTTTGCAGTTTCCGCCGCTTGTGGCTTTGCAGTTTCCGGATTTTCCGGAGTTTCCGCCGCTTGCGGCTTTGCAGCCTTGGAAGCCTGCCCCTTCCCCATCAGCCGTGCTAGATAATCCCAAAAACCCATAACAACTCCGGTCCATTGGCAAAGTCATTTCCACGCCATCAACGACCGATACCACTGTTCGACGTTGCTAACCAACGTGCCGTCGCTCGCTTTGCGCCGTAACGCCTGCATGTGCCGGCACGGCCCGGCCCGCAGCTTGAAGCGAAAGTAGTGCGAGCAGTTGCACTGGCCGCGCGTGACCTTGCCGTCCGCGTTCATCACCACTTCCACGTCGCGGTTTTCCACTTTGCCCGCCAGGACGCGCACACCGCCGACCGTTTCATCGCGCGCGACGACGACCCGGCCGTGCTGCACCAGTTCCTTGGCCGCCGCAGCCTCCGGACTGTCGAGCTTCACTTGCTTGAGCGACAGTTCCACCGGCAACACCTGCCGCCAGCGGTAGACACCCGCCGCGAGGTCGTGAATCAACTGCCCGAGCAAGGCAAAGCGGTTCAGCCCCGCGGCGACGAAGTGCGGAGCCGCGCCGGTCCGCTGCCGAACCTGCTCGAAGGTCAAGCGTGGCGACTCGTGGAAGGCAGCCGCGATGTCGCCCAGCAAGTCTTCGCTCGGTTCCACCGGCGGCGCGAGGTCGGCCAACGCACCGCCGCCGCTCGTCCAGTCGTTGGCGGTCCACCCGGACAGGCCGAGCAACAGCCGCATCTCGCCCATGCGCACCGACCAGAAACTCGGCAAGCCCGTGCCGAGAAGGAACACGTCTACCCCGTCCGCCAGCGGCAACAAGCGGGCCAGGGTCAGCAAGCGGTCGCGGCCCCATGTGCGGATCGTCTCGGCCGTCGGCCCGGCATAAGGCCGGTCGTGCAGCTTGATGCGCACCTCCCACGGTTCCAGGACGATCTGCACCGGCTGCCCCGGCGTCAGTTCAAAGCGGACGGCGCGCGGGCTACTGCGAGTGCGATGCTTTTTCAGATAGGCGAGCACGTTGTAAAGACCTTCCCGGCTCACGGGCACGCGCCGGGTGGTCACGCTCATCGCCGCTTGCAATTGCATAAACCCGCGCAGCCACGACGGCGGCAAGTCGATCTTTTCCTCGTGGTATTCGGCCGCGCCATCCGTGGCCACGTCGAAGCCGGCCGGATCGACCGCGAAGCGCGTGCGGCGATAGGTGCGCAACCGCTGAAACTCTTCGTAAATCGCCAAAGAGTAATCGATATTGGTCGTGCCCAGGGCCACGTCGCCTTGCGCGCCGAAGCCCTCGCGGTCTACCGTCAGGCAACCGTAGCTCGACTCGTCCTTGCTGAAGCACTCGAAGAACAACACGTCCGGGGCGACGGTGATGACCGGATCGCACGGCACCAGCAACCGCCACAGGGCCGGGTCGTTTTGCGTGAGGTAATCGCTGTACTGGATGCGTGCCGCCCAGTAGCGTTCGCGCAGCGCTTTGAAGCGCGACACCAGGCCGACCGGCATCGGCTCCGGTACTTCGGCGCGCAGTTCCTGGCGCGCCTTCTGAAACGCCAGACGGCGGATGGCGTTCTCGCGTTCCTTGACCGTTTTGAGATAGGCCTGGTAGGCGGAGCGGTCCTTGGGCTTGTATTTCAGGTCGCTGACGACGACGGCGTGCAACGCGCTGACCGCCTCGCGGAAGCGGAGGGGAAAGCGCAAGTCGCCCACGAACGAGACCCGATCGCGGCGCAGGTTCGGCGCGAACGACAGGGACATGCCCGCCAGTCCGCCGGTAAGACCGCTACGCCCCTTGTATGCGACGGTGAAATCCACGGTCAGAATCCTGGAGTACAAAGGCAGGAACCATCAAGAAAGCCGGCGGATCGACTTCGTCGCGCGGACCGAGGGCGTTCACTCAGCCGACCGGCGTCACCGTCGGCTCGG
>JBBRLG010000431.1:0-6495 GCA_038231495.1 Gemmatales bacterium
ACTCCTCACCCGGTTGGGCCGTGGGCACGAACACCGCCCAGACGGAATCCAGCGGCAAGCCGGGCCGAAAGTCGAACAGGCCGCGACCGCGGCGCAGCACCCGCTCCTCCCCTTCCAGGTGGCATTGCTCGCACACGGCGTCGCGCAACGCGGGCGTCATTTGCCCCGCACTGCCGGGGTTCGCGATGTCCAGCGTGCCGCCGCCCTCGACGTGCCGACCGCCGGGGCCGTGGCAGCGCTCGCAGCCGATGACGTGGCCGGAAAAGGCGGGCGGGTCGTAGCGGTTGCTCGTGCCGGGGTGCGGCTGGAAGCGGTTGGCGTGGCAATAAAGGCAGCTGGCGACAATGGGCCGGCCATGAACCTGGTCGCGGCCGAAGCCCGGTGACAGATCCCAAATTTGTTTCTGGGAATACCAGCTGATTGGCGTCTGAAAAAGGAAGCCGTTGCGGTCGGTCAGGTAAGAATGCCCGTGCGTGCCCGAGCCGATGACGTAATCGACCGGCGTGTCGAAGACGTAAGCCGATTTGCCGCCCGCGCCGAGGCGGGTTTCGCGCTGCACCACTTTGCCGCCTTCGCGGAGCATCTCAAACCGCGACCCGAAAGCCTCGAACGGGTTGTGGTGGCCTTCGTACGGCGGCTCGCCGGTAAACGCGGCCGTCGGCAACAGCGACCGGCCCATCGGGTGGCGGCGGAACGAATCCGTTTCGGCCTTGTGGCAGGTCCCACACGTCGCGTCGCCGACATAAGGTACGTCCGGGTGGACGTTGCGATACGGTCCCGGGTAGGTACGCCTCGGGTCGGGCGCGGCGGGCACGCCGGTGGCTTGGGCATTGGTCCCGGCCGGTGCAGGCTGCCAGGGGTAATAGAACCATGCCACAACTCCCCCGATGGTGCCAAGCAGGCCGATCCCTGCCAGCGCCAGCAGCCAGGCGGGCGACCGGGGCTGGACAGGTGCTGGGGTGGTGTCCATGAGTCGGGGTTCCGTTCGACCGATTTTTCGGACAAATGCGACGGTTAAACAAGCTTATGTCGTCAGCGCCCGCTGTTAGGGCGGAGCAGCAGCAGGTAGCGCTGCCCCAGCGGCCGGCCGAAGAAGTCCAGGCCGGCACCGGACTCCGCCGCTTCGGCGCTGGCGTACAAGCCATCGACGTACTCGTGTAGCAACTCCCCCGCCCGGTCGCCGTCGCCCCTCTCGACGGCCAGCATAGCGCGGACCACGGACAGTTCCGCCTGTTGTCGCAAACCCTGCACCAGCTGCATGATGGTTTGGATCCGCTTGCGGCGGATGTCGTCGCCGCGGTAGTAGACGCCCAGGGGCGTCCGGTTTTCCACCGGGCCGTCGATCACCGCCTGGGCCACCAGGGTCGCGATGTCCGAACGGAGTGGCGAATAAGGGTCGTCAGGTTCCGTCTGGGCCGCCGTCGCCGCCATCTTTGCCAGTTCGCCGTCGGCGGCGGCGTAGTCGCCCGTCGCCGCGAACAGCAGCAGCCGGATTAGCCCATACCGCTCCGGCCCCAGCACGTCCTCGTGCGCCGGCTCCAGCCACTCGCGCACCTCCGACACTCGGCCCGTGAACAGGAAAAGCTCCAACTCCAAACTCATCCCTTCGGCCCCGAAGGCGGATACGTCCGACGCCTCCAGAATCTCGAGCGCCTTGCCGGGCAGGCCGTTGCCCGCCGCCAGCTTGGCGCGGTCCAGCACCTTACGGTTAGCCGAATTCACCTCGAATTGATCGAGGTTCTTTTTCACGACGGCCGCCTGGTCGTCGATCTGCTTTTGCAACGTTTCGAGCCGCCCGGCGAACTTGTCCGCCGCCTCACCGGCCGTCGGACCGGCGGCCTTCAGGGAGTTATACTCGTCGCGCAAGTGTTTCAGCTGTAGGTCGCCGTAGCCCATGGCGCGAAAGATGGAGGCAAGGCGGTTGTGGGCCTGGGTCAAGTCCGGTTGCAGGATCAGAGCCTGGTAGAGGGCGCTGACGGCCTGGGCACGGCGGATACGTTCCAGCTGCCACAACCCGCCGAGCGAGCCGCCGTAGGCCGCCCGTTCACTCGTATAGGAATTCAGCCGGACGTACGCCTCGCCGAGCAGCAAATAGGCGCGGGCGTCGTCGGGGTTGGCGTGGATCGCCCGGCGGCCCGCACGCACTGCCAGGAAGGCGGCGGAAGGTGGCCCCGAGTCGCGGCCCAGTAGATAGCCGATCCGTAATTTGAGGGCGAACTCCTCAACCGGCGTCACCACGCGCGGACCCCACGGTTCGTTAAAGGTGTGGCGGACGGCGGCCGCCTGGCTGGCGCGCAGGGTCAAATCCGCGATGGCCGTCGGTCCGTCGCCGGCCTGCGTGAAGCCGAACACCGCGGCGGCCAGGCTCGCGTCCCACTCCGTCGCGTGCATCGCCTCCGTCGGGTTGCGGCGGGAGTCGAAATAATCGAGAAACAGCGCGGCGTCCTCGCGGTCGGCGGCGCGCGGCGGCCGGGGCTTGGCCACGAGGTCGTACCAGCCCGCCGGCTTCGGCTCGCGGCCCGCCCACACGCGCGGTGCTTTTTTGTCCTCTGCGGGGAAAAACGCCTGCCGGTCCAGGTCGAGCCGCAACGCCGCGAATGGGTCGAGCCGGCCCGCCGTCGGGTCGTTCCAGCCGAAGACCGCCGTGCCGTTTTCGAGGTACAACAGCGGCCACTCGTCGCCCATGCGCGCCAGCTGGAACAGGACGGGGCGCGTGCGCACGGCCTCGATCTGGGGCAAAACCAGGTGGTGGATGTGGTGCTTGCGCAGCACGTCGCGCCACGCCGCCGCCTTGGGGTTGTCCGCCGCGGGGTTCTTGCCCAGAAGTGCCTGGCGCACGGCCAGGTAGTCCGCGGCCGTGTCGCGGTCGAACAGCGGCCACCGCGAGTCGATAAAGCCACGCTCCTCCGGACACAGCCACGCCAGTTGCTGGGCCGTCTCCACCGAGAAAACGAATCCGGGCGTCTGGTCGGTAAACACGCCTTTTTCGTGCCACTGGCGCAGTTGCCCGGCCGCAAGGGCAAGACCCGGATCGCCCTCGACGTTCCAGCGGCGTACGTCGTACGGCGTGGACTGGAGCCAGCCCGGCCAGGAAAGCACCAGCAGCGCCGCCCCCACCAGCAGCGTCAAGCCGCGGCCGCCGAACGCCCAGCGGTCCAGGTGAGCGCTCGGCGCGCCGGCACCCACCTGGCGCGTGTACCAGGCCTGGAAATTCAGCGCCAGGATCGGCGCGGAGGCGATCGCGAAGAACGGGATCAGGCGGGCCTGGTAGGCACTCAACGCCAACAGCACCAGCCAGGTCAAAACGTGTGCCCAGCGTAGGCCGCGGGCGTTCAACACCAGGGCAAACAGACCCAGTGCGATCAGCGCGAAATACGTCAAACCCGTGGCGTTCAACCCGGATTGCGGCCGGAAGTAGCCGGCCTCGAACGGCGAAGTCACCAGCGCGCGGAAGGTGTCGTCCTGTTTGAGCACGTCGTACGAACCGGACAGGCCCAGGTCGGCGGGAAGGATAGTAAAAACGTGGTAGTGGTGCGGGTTCAGCAAGCAGGCCGTCACGGATACGGCCAGGATGACCAGTAGCGCCAAGCCCGCCCCCCGCGCGCCTGCCAATCGTTGACTGCTGGCGGCAACCAGTGATCGTAGCACGGCACCGACGGCATAGAGTGCCAGGACGACCAACCCCAACACAAACCAGCCGTCGAAGTTGACCCAGACGGCAAACAGGACCGGCACGGGCCAGCAACGCACCGCTGCTACGGACACTTCGCCCACCGTTCGTTCGAGCAACCAAAGCAACAAGGCGAGGAAGAGGTACGAGACGCAGACCGAGCTAAAGGGCACATACGCCGCGAGGGCGAGGACGGCCAGGCCGGCACAGGCCACGGGCACCAACCAGCCACGGCCCGAGCGGCCGGCGAAGACCAGCGCTCCCGCCGTCAGGGCGACAAAGAGCGCTTTCAAGGCGACCAGCCCGTTTTCCGGAAATAGCGAATAGATGCCGTAGGACAGCAGGTCGAACCCCCAGCTGGTGTTGACCCAATACGCTCCCGCTGTCGTGGACGCAAACGGGTCGGTGCCGAAGGTGTACTTGCCCTGCGCCAGCAGTTTGCCGGCTCCGAGGTGCAGGAACAGGTCGCTGTTGCGTGCCGGGAACGAGGCCAGGAGGAACGCGAGGGTTAGAAGGATGACAACGAGCGCGCAATCCATCAGGGATTGATCGCCCGCCGGGAGGCTGAGATTGTTCGCAGTGCCCGGAAGTCCGGCGGGCAGCGGGGGTAAGGGAATCGACGTGTCAACCGCCGCGACCGTGATGGCGGCAGGTTCCGGGGCCTTTGCAGGTGGCGCGGGCACTGCGCCCAAGTGTTCGTCGGCGGCCATGCTGGCAGGCTCTTGGTCGAAGTGGGGGGGATGACGGGAAAACGCTGACGCCCTGTAGGTTAACCAGCCGCGGCACCGGGGTCAAGGGCGTGGACCATTAGCCCGCCGAATAACCGGCAATCCTTACCGATTAGAAAAATGTGAGAAGATTGTGGTTTTTCTGAGAGGATTATCCTTGACAGACGGACCAACGGGAAGGATGATGAGCTACTAGTACCGTTTCGTTTGCCGAGAACGCCCTTTCTCCATCGTCTTCGAGTTTGTCGGTAAACGGTATCGTTATTGTCTTATTTCCAGTCTCGTCCCAAGGGAGGTTTTCCATGGCCTTAGTCCGTAGGTGGATGCGCAACCGCGCCTTCACGCTCATCGAACTGCTCGTGGTCATCGCCATCATCGGCATCCTGATCGGACTGCTGCTGCCGGCGGTTCAGAAAATCCGCGAAGCGGCGGCCCGCACCCAGTCGCTGAACAACCTCAAGCAGCTCAGCCTCGCGCTGCACAGTTGCCACGACACTTACAACAAAATGCCGC
Organism: Gemmatales bacterium; assembly: GCA_038231495.1. Taxonomy (GTDB): domain Bacteria; phylum Planctomycetota; class Planctomycetia; order Gemmatales; family Gemmataceae; genus JBBRLG01. Next base: position 4,912 of record JBBRLG010000431.1, read on the forward strand.
CCGCATTCGGCTATTTCCCCGGCAAGCCGGACGGCAGCGGCAACAACGGCGGTACGGTTAATGCCAACTATAGCCCCGCCCACCACGGCTCCGGCCTGTACTACCTCCTGCCTTTCATCGAACAAGAACCCCTTTACAAATCGATGCAGGGCGACTCCTGGTTTGATTGGGAAGCCTCCGGCGGTTCCGGCGCAGTTGTCAAGACGTTCCTCAGCCCCTCGGACCCCGAATCGGCCATTGGCAAACCCAACGGCGGTCGGGCAGGGGCTAGTTACGCCCTCAACCAGTACGTCTTGGGGCCCAAGGACCAAAACAACGGTTCGCCCGATGGCGACTGGAACTACCAGGGCCGGGCCACGTTCGCCGCTTCGTTCCCCGATGGCACCACGAACATCATCATGTTCGTCGAACGGTTCTTGATATGCAAGGGTAATACCTCGATCTGGGGCGAGTCAAACCCCGGCCAGGGCACGAACGGCTACAATCTGGCGGTGGTCCACCACACGCGGTTGCCGCAGTTCAACCCCAAGCCGTCTGCCTGCGACCCGTATACCAACGCCTCGCACTCGGTGGCCGGCATCCTCGTCGGCTTGGGCGATGGTAGCTCGCGCCTGGTCTCGGCCGGCATCTCGCCGCTGACGTGGGCACAGGCTATCCTTCCCGACGACGGCATTCCGCTCGGAGCGGACTGGAACCCGTAAGCGGCCCGTCCTTCTGGGACCGGATTGGGGAAAGCCTCCAATTGATCGGCCCCCCTGACACTAATCGAGGCTTCCGTTCCGATTTCTCGGGACGGAAGCCTTCCTTCTTACGTAACCGTTCACTCCCCCCCTTACGAAGGGGGGGGTAGGGGGGTGGAAATAGCGCGATGACCGCGTACTGCAATCGTTCTTAACCCCCCCTACCCCCCCCTTCGTAAGGGGGGGAGAAGTTGCCGGTGAACGGTTACCTTCTTACTTTCACCGCCCTACCGGGGAACGCGGCCCATTCTCCCAGCTGAACCTGTGCCTAAACGATTCATTCTTCTACCTCCGGGACTCACGATGAAATCTCCGTTCCAATCCATTCGTCCGGCGGCCGCGCTCCTTGCCGCGTCTTTTCTGGGCCTGTGCCTCGTGCTGACGGGCTGTGGCGGTGCCACGCCTCAAAACAACTGTGAGTTGAGTGGCAAAGTCACCTACAAAGGAACCCCCCTCACCGGAGGGACCATCCACTTCCAGTCCGAGGATCTGAAACCCGCGGAAGAAGGCGGCCTCGTCGGAGCAACGGAAATCGAACCCGACGGCACTTACGTCGCGCGCTCTCTGTTTCCGGGAAAGATGATGGTCTCCATCGACGTGCCGGCCAATTCCATGGACCCTAGCAAGATGATGTCCAAAGCCCCGCCCCAGGATAAGCCCGCGGATCAGCCCATGCCTGGCGGGTACGGCAAGAAAGCTGCTTTACTCCCGATCCCCAAGAAATATGCAAGTCCCACGACCAGCAAGCTGGAGATCGACATTCAGAAGGGCAAGAACACCAAGAACTGGGAATTGACGGATTAACCGCGGCCAGGTTTGGACCCCTTGCTACCAACGAACCCCG
>JBBRLG010000432.1:0-6448 GCA_038231495.1 Gemmatales bacterium
GAGCCGCTTGCGGCTACGACCGGGGGCGGCGCGATCCCCAAATGGTTTGCCACACTCCCACCCCATTTCCGGGAAGATTTCGCTGGCAATTGCCGGCGAAAACGTTATTCTTGAAGGGTTGCTTCGCCCGGTCCCCCTGGATTGAGGACTGCCATGAGGAAGTCGTTGCTGCTGGGCGTTTGCGCCGCCGCCGTATTGGCCCTGCTCAACCCGCCGGCGCGGGCCGTGGACCCGGCGTCGGTCCAGAAGGCCGTGGACGCCGGCGCGGCCTACCTGAAATCAACGATAAACCAGGACGGCAGCTGGGGGATGGGCGGCATCAACAACGGCAACAACAACGACATCGGGGCCACCGCCCTTGTCGCCCTGACGCTGTTGGAGTGCGACGTTCCGCCGGGCGACCCCGTCCTCAAAAAGGCCGCCGACTACATGCGGGCGGCGGCCGTCACCGATAAGAGTACTTACAACATCTCGCTTTTGATCCTGTTCCTCGACAAGTTGCGCGACCCCGTCGATGTGGCCCTTATCGAATCGCTGACGGTGCGCCTGCTTGCGGGGCAGAATCCGCAGGGCGGTTGGGGCTACCTCTGCCCGCAGATTCCGGAGGAGGAAGTCAAGCGCCTCAGCGGCCTGGTCAAGGACCGGGTGGAGTTGAAGGCCGGTACCACGCTGCCCAAGGGCGGCGGCGATACCAAGCGGACTCCGCAGGAACTGCCCAACGAAATTAAGACGCAGTTGATGCTAATTAACCGCGGCGGTGCGGCAGGTGGCGGTGGCGGTCCCATCGGCCCGCTCGTGCCCGGCGGTGCCGGCAACGAAGTCGCGGGCGGCGGTGCCGGCGACAACTCCAACACGCAATTCGCGACCCTGGCTCTGTGGGTGGCGCGCCGGCACGGCCTGCCGGTCGATGTCGCCCTGGGCCGCGTGGCCGTCCGCTTCCGCAAGTCGGTCAACGCCGACGGCGCCTGGGGCTACTTGATGCAAGTGCTGCCGGGCGGCAACAACTCCACGGCACCGATGACCTGTGCCGGCTTGCTGGCGCTCGCGGTGTCCTACGGCGTGTCCGGCGAGCAACACGAGGAAAGGACGTTGAAGGCGCTCCCCAAGGACAAGCTGAGCGAAAAAGACAAGGACGCCGAGGGCAAGCCGCGCGTGCCGGCTGGCCCGGACATCAGTAAGGACGTTGTCATAACCCGGGCGCTGACCTCGCTGGCCACCGCGATCGGCCAGCCGACGGAAAAGCTCAAGGCGGCGGGCAAGCCCGCGGCTGTCCCGCAGATCGGCGGCCAGTCGTTCTACTTCCTGTGGTCGCTGGAGCGCGTGTGCATGGCCCTGGACCTGGACACGGTCGGCGGCAAGGACTGGTACGAATGGGGTGCCGAGATTCTGCTCGCCAACCAGAAGGGCGACGGCAGTTGGGAGGGCGAATACGCCAACTACCGGGCGGACACCTGTTTCGCCATCCTGTTCTTGAAGCGGGCCAACTTCGCGCGCGACCTCAGCGCGCACCTCAAGGGCAAGCTGGAAAAGCGTGAAGTCCGCGGCGGCGTCGGCGGCGAAGGCCTCAAGGAGAAAATCGGCAGCGGCGAGAAGCTGGGCGGCGGCGTGACCAAGCCGGGCGAAGGCGTGCCGGACAAGCCGGTCGATCCCAAAGTTTCGCCCAAGCCGGTCGTCGAGAACCGCGCGGGCGAGCAGATGGCGCGGGAGGCGCTCGACGCGAAGGGCGAGCGGCAGGAGAAGTTGCTAACCGACCTGCGCGACGGCAAGGGCCGGCAATACACCGAGGCTCTGGTCGTGGCCGTCAACCGCCTGGACGGTGACGCGAAGAAGTCGGCCCGCAAGCTGTTGGCGGAACGGTTCGCGAAGGACAGCGCGACTCAGCTGACGGATTACCTGGACGACCGGGACGTGGAAGTCCGCCGGGCGGCCGTGCTGGCCTGTGCGTTGGCGGAGAGCAAGACGCACGTGCCGCAGTTGATCGGCCTGTTGCGCGACCGCGAACCGCTGGTGGCGCGTGCCGCGTGGGCCGCGCTGAAGAACATGACCAATCAGAACTTCGGCCCGACCGCCGACGCTACTGACGCCGACAAGGACAAGGCCATCGACACCTGGCGCGAGTGGTGGAAGAAGAACGGGAAGTAACGACCTTTGCACCGGCACTCTTTGGAGTGCGGCGGCTCGACGTTGCTTTCTTTCTGTGTAACCGTTCACCGGCAACTTCTCCCCCCCTTACGAAGGGGGGGTAGGGGGGGTTAAGAACGATTGCAGTACGCGGTCATCGCGCTATTTCCACCCCCCCTACCCCCCTTCGTAAGGGGGGAGTGAACGGTTACCTTTCTGTAACCGTTCGCCCCCCTTACGAAGGGGGACGACCGGTCATGTGTTTTTCTTGAGGGACGGACAGATTTCGTGATCGGGGTCGTACCAGAGCAGCTTGAACGCCCGGCCGTCGCGGATGCCCCACACCCGCTGTTCCCCGCTGAGTCGGAAGCGGAAGAGGGTGTCGTAGTCGTCCAGGCCAAGTTCTTTGAGCCGATCCCTGGCTTCCTTGATCAGACTTTCAACGGCCACGTCGTGGTTACGTTTCTTGTCCTGGTAGATAAAACCCCAGGTCATGGACTCGTACTGGCGGAGTTTAACGTAGATTTCCGACCACAGAGCCTCTTCCATCTCGCAACGACTCTTGCCCCAGGCACCGTCCCGGTCGAAAATCGCGAGGCACCACGCCGGCGTTTGGTGGTTCGTGTCGGGAATCGTGCCGGCACGCGCGGCCTTCCCGCCGGGGACAACCTGGGCCTTCGGCTGTTTCTGGTTTTTCGGCTTCCCCATCTCAGAGTCCGCCGTAGTATTCCGCCATCAGCGCGTGCGTAATCTCCCGGCTCCCTCGTTCGTTGGGGAGCAAGCCCTTGCGGGCCTCCCGCCACGGTCCTTCGCCGTGCGACAGGTCACTCAGCCACTGGGCGTCCCGGTGGCCGTAGAATTCCAGCACCTTGTCAATCGTGTCCTTTTGGGGCGGTCCCAGTCGGTCGGGGTCGGCATCGCCGAGCTTGTGACGGTCCGCCTTGAAGGAACCTTGGAGGACGGCGAACAGTTGGGGCACGACGGGGCCGTTGACCCACGCTTCGATTTTTTCCGGGAACAGCGGCTCGTCGTCCCAGACGAGCGACCACGCCTGGGCGTAGTACACCAGTTTTTGCAGCTTCATGTGCGAGACGGAAGGAGTCTTGTCCAGAATAGAGGCGGCGACATCAAACACGCTGGCCATGGGGCACCGGTCGTTCAAGGTGGTCAGTGTACAGACGTTTCTTGTTAATCGAGTATACCACCGTTCAAGGACCGTGGAAACCCCCGCAAATAAATGGCGGCTTCTCACGACACCCTTTCTTTCCCAATTGTCGCGAGCCGCTCGACGTTGCACTCCAAAGGTTATGGCAACCTTGTGCGATCGATCAAACGGCACAGGAACATCGACCGCTTGCCGCGACTGGTGAGGTTTAACCCTTCACCTGTCGTGCCGAACGTGGCACTGCCGTTGAAATAGCCGCAGAAAAAGACGCCGCCTTTGCCGTCAACGGCCACATTCGTCCCGCAATCCTCCTCGGTGCCGCCGATGCGGTGCGCCCAGACAACGAAGCCGGCTGCGTCTAACTTGATCAAACAGGCGTCGGCACCACCCGCACTGGTAAGCGAGGTAGGGGCAACCGCCGGCTTGAAGTTGACCGTGCCCCAAATACAGCCCGCCACGTATATTTCGGACGCCGAATTGACTGCCAACGTCCCCCGAGAACCCGACTCCATCGGGCCGTATTGTCGCGCCCACAGCGGTTGACCGTCCGGCTTTAGTTTCGCGACAAACAGGTTGTAGTCGCTAGTCACGAGCTGATCTGGCGAGCTTTTAGAACCGAATTGCACTCTTCCGTGGAAGACACCGGCGACAAAGAGGTTCCCTTCCGCATCAACCTTGATGTCCATGCAATTGCCCGGACTACCGCCCAGGTTGTGGACCCACTCGAAGGTGCCGTCGGCTGTCAGCTTGGCCATAAAAATCTGCTGTGCGCCGACCGCCACGAGGTTTTGTCCACCCGCCATCGGCTTAAAATCGACCGTGCCCGAAAAGTGACCCGTCGTGTAAACGTCGCCTTCACCGTTCACTGCGATCCCCTCGGCCCGCGCACTGCCATCACCTCCAAAATATCTCGCCCAGAGAAGCTCGCCTTTCGGGTTCACCTTCACCGCGAAGGCCGAATCCTTTCCCTCGACGCCCATGTTCACCGCGGCACCACGGGGGTTGAAATTGCCAACGCCCCGGAACTGGCCGCAGAGGTGAATGTTGCCCTCCTTGTCGAGAGCAAGGCCCGTTGGAAAATCAAATCCGTCGCCGGCCATCTGGCACGCCCATTCGACGCCCCCGTTGGTATCCATCTTCAGCAAGAAGATGCCACGGCCGGGGCACGTCAGCGTAGTGCGTTTGAGATCGGTGGTATCGATTTCGAGCGTACCGTCAAAATGGCCGGCAACGTAGATTTTGTTATTTTGATCGACCGCAATCACTGACGCCTCATCTCTTCCCTTGCCGCCGAACGGCTCGACCCACTGCACATCGCCTTGGGGGCCATACTTGGCGACGAAAGCGGCAGGACCGCTGGTGCTCTCGATAAATCGCGTCGCCCCGTCTTTGCCGTGGGCCGGACCGAAGAAAATGCCGCCGTCAAACTGTCCCGCTACATAAAGGAAGCCTTCGGAGTCCGTGGCCACGCTCGTCGCCACGGCGTTGGAATTCTGCCCGCCGGCCTGGACCGCGAAGACCGTTTCCACAGCACTGGTTCTCTGGTTCCACCAGAAGCCCACGCCGATCAGTGCGACAACGGCCACAAGTCCCGCCGCCAATGCCGCCGCCCGTCGCGGCCGGCGCGGACGCCAGCGGAGCATCCGGATCCCCAGGCCCGGTTCGCGCGGCGTGAGGGGTTTGCCGTCCAGGAACCGGCGCAGGGCGTCGGCCAGTTGCCGGCAGTCGGCGTAACGCTCCGCCGGGTTTTTGTTCAGGCAGCGCAAACAGATCGCTTCCAGGTCGCGCGGCAAATCCGGTTTGATTTGGCTGGGCATCGGCGGCGGCTGGTCCTGGTGCAGAAACCGCAGCAAGTCCGGCGTGCCGGCGAAGGGCGGCCGGCCGGTGAGCAGTTCAAACAACAAGACGCCGAGGCTGTACTGGTCGGCGACCGGCGACGGTTCGGGGTTTAGGCCCGTCGCCTGTTCCGGGGCCGTGTACAGCGGCGTGCCGAGGACCGCCCCGATCTGCGTCAGCTTTTCAACGTGTTCCGGCCGCGCCGCCAGGCCGAAATCGGTCAACAGCGGCTGCCCGTGTTCGTCGAGCATGACGTTGGCCGGCTTCACGTCGCGGTGGACGACACCTTGCCCGTGGGCGTAACGCAGCGCCTCGGCCAGGCAAAGCACGATTTGTGTACTGCGCCGGTAATCGAGATCATTCATGGCCACAGCCTCTTCGAGCGTCCGCCCCGCAATGAAGGCGGAGGCGATGTAATAGCGGTCGCCGTCGCGGCCGGCGTCGTACACGGGTACGATGTACGGGTGGCGCAACCGGGCGGCAGCGGTGGCTTCGCGCAGGAAGCGTTCGACGCCCAAACGGTTGTCCTTGGCGAACGGCTTGGCGATCTTCAAAGCCACGTCGCGGTCGAGTTGCGGGTCGTGGGCTAGGTAGACGATGCCGAACGCACCTTCGCCCAGGCGCGAGCGAATCTGAAAGCGGCCGACGGCTGCCGGCAACGACGGCTCGTCGGTGGGCTGCGTTGCCAGGGGTTGCGAATCGGTAAGGGTGGCGTCGCCGTTGACCGCAACGGGGGCAGTGCGTAGGTTGGCCGTCATGCGGAGCTACCTCAAGGGAACGAACCGGGTGTATCGTGTTGTAGAGGTAGTGAGTCTAACCGGCGGAAATAGCGGCGTCAATTGCCTAAAGCCGCAAATAAAAAGGCGAGCGTCGGGGCGTGAGCACGTCGTGGCACGCTACACGTCGGGCTTACGCCCTGACGCTCGCCAATGCGTTAGCGACTCTGAACGTCGGCAATATTACCTCGGCACGAAAGTTACGCACACCCGTAGGCCGCCAACGGGCTTGCCAAACGGACCCTTGCCAACCACCCTCGGCACCCTTGCCAAGCTTTGGCAAGGGTCTATCAGCGCCGCTGCCTGCTCCTGGCGGTCGCTGCGTGCCAAAATTCCACCCTTGCCAAGATTGTGCGCTTTGGCAAGGGTGGGTAGGGTGTCCGAGGTCGCGGGGTCCAATTGGACGCCATTGGGCGACCGCTTGCGTAAGTGCCGTGCTCTCGAAACAGCACGATTGGCAGAAGCAATCTGTGCGACTCTTACATGCCGAGGTAATAAGGCGACCGGCAGGCTCCGATTTACCTGTCGTAGCCGCAAGCGGCCCGCTTGC
>JBBRLG010000433.1:0-6380 GCA_038231495.1 Gemmatales bacterium
AGCAGTTGCGCGCCGAACTGGAACCCCTCCGCCAAGCCGTGCAGGCCTGGCTGGGCGAGGGTACGTCGTGCGCCGACGCCAAGACGGCGACGTTTTGCCAGAACCTGTTGGACGTGGAGGCGGCGCTGTGGACCTTCGTGTATAAGCCGGGGGTGGAGCCGACCAACAACCACATCGAGCGGTTGCTGCGCCCGGGGGTGCTGTGGCGGAAGAACGCCTTCGGCTGCCACAGCGAGGCCGGCTGCCGCTTCGTCGAGCGCATCCTGACGGTGACGCAGACCCTGCGGTTGCAAAAACGGCCGGTGTTGGATTTCTTGTACCATTCGTTGGTAGCTCATCGCAGCGGCCTTCCAGGTCCGGCCCTTTTACTCGCGGGGCAGTGAACGGTTACCTCATTTTTTCCGAACGCTCTAAGAACGCAGTACACCCCGGTTGCCACCCATAAATAAGACACCCACCCACACAAAGCAGGAGCTTATTCAAGACAGGCAATCGATCTACTAGACCGCCGGGTAGTCGTCGTCCGCCGGCACCAGTTCGGCCAGCATCCCCTCGGCCGCCGGCCGCGGGCACGACCACACGAGGAAAAATAACGCTTGCCGTGCCCAGCGCTGCGCCGGGTGGCCCGCGACGAAGCCCGTGCCCTTCGCGGCGAGCAAGGCGGCCTGCGTCGCGTGGAGTACCAGGCGGTTGCACTCAACGCGGAGGTCCGTGAGCGCCTCGCCCTCAACCTCGCCGGTCGCCATTTCATGGAGGCGCGCCCGCAGCGTTTGCCGCGCCCGCTCGAAGCGTGCGGCCGCTCCCACCAGGTCGGGTCGGGCGTGCGCCTCGCGGCCCAAGAGGTCGATTGCGGCACCGGCCAAACCCAACGCCAGGCAAGAGGTTTCCAGGCCGCCGACGCCGGCCTTGCCCGCGCCCAGCACGCGCTCGGACGGGCCGGCCAAAACGCGGTCGCCGTCGAGTTCCACGCCGGCGCACCGGGCCAGAGCCGTGCGCGAACCGGCGAGGGCCGCCAGTCGCAACGGCGGCTCGACCGTGACGCCGGGGTGCGCGACGGGCAGCAGCACGAGCAGTTGTCGGGCGTCCGGCAGCGTCGCGCCGACGACCAGGGTGTCACAGTGGTCCGCCGCCGTGACCCAGGGTATATCGCCGTCGAGCCGGTAGCGGTTCGCCCCTGCCGGCGTGGCGACGAGCGCCGGTGCCTGGTGCTGGCGTGACGTGGTGAGCTGCGACAGACCCACGCTCATGAGGTGGTCGCCGGCTGCCAGGGCCGGCAGGTAGTGACGCTGCTGTTCCGGATTGCCGTTGGCGCGCAGGCGGCGCACGGCGGCCTCGCGCTGGCTGAGAATGAACGCGGTCGTCAGGCAAGCCCCTGCGAGGCGCTCGTAACCGGCGAGCAATGCGACCGACGCCAGATCCCGGCCGCCGAATGCGGTGGGGATGCTCCAGGCTGGCACGCCGGCGTCGCGCAGGATCGCCCAGGATGCGGCAGGCCAGTCGAGCTGCGTGTCGGCGCACTCGGCGTGCGCGGCCAGGGCGTTCAGCGTCGTTTCCGCGGGCAACGGGGCGTCGGTCATGACGGCTTCTCCCCGGCGACCTCCGCCATTGCAGTCCGGGCTTCGTCGGGCGTCGGCCGCGCGAGTTGTTGGACGACTTGCCCGTCGCGCAGGAACACCAGGTTCGGCCACAGCTTGACGCGGAAGGAGCGGCCCAGCGGGCGGCCCTTGCCGTCCTCGACTTTGACGTGCCGAACTTCGGGGTGTTGCGCGAGCAGCGTCCGCAGGTGCGGTTGTAGCAGTTGGCAGTGAGGGCACCAGTCCGTGCCGAACTCCACCACGACCGGCCCCGGCAAACGGTCGATCTCTTCGCGCGTCGGCTCCCGGCCTTCGACGTTGGTGTCCATCATTTGACCTTTCTTGCGATTGATGCCCGCATCATACCCGACGGAGGCGCTCCAGGTCGGTGAAAAAGTTGGGATAGGTCTTGGCGACGCAGCCGGGGTTTTTGATGACGACGCCCGGCACCTTGAGGCCGACGAGTGCCATGCTCATTGCCATGCGGTGATCGTTGTACGTTTCGATCTCGGCCCCGTGCAGCGGGCCGGGCGTGATGGTCAACCCGTCGGCAAACTCCTCGACGCCGGCCCCGACGCGGCGCAGCTCGGTCGCCAGGGCGGTGAGGCGGTCGGTCTCCTTGTGGCGAATGTGGGCGACGTTGCGGATCGTGGTCGGCCCCTCGGCGAAACACGCGACCGCGGCGAGTGTCATGACGGTGTCACTGATGTCGTTCATGTCCACGTCGAGGCCGCGAAGCGGGCCGCCTTCGATGTTCAATCCGATCGCACTTGGGATCCACCGGCAACCCATGCGTTCAAGAACGTCAATAAAACGCACATCCCCTTGGATACTCTCCCGGTCCAATCCCGCTACGCACAAATTTCCCGCAGTGATTGCCGCCGCTGCGAAATGGTAACTAGCACTGGAGGCGTCCGCTTCGATGGAGTAGCGACGACGACCGTATTTCTGGCCTCCCGGTATGACGAATTGGTTCAGCCCGTCAGCGTCTACGCGGGCACCGAAATCACGCATCATCGTCAGGGTCATCTCAACGTAAGGCTGCGAAACCAGTGGCCCTTCAACCTGGATCACTACCAAATCGCTTGCGAGAGGCGCGGCTAGTAGCAGGCCGCTAAGGAACTGGCTACTGACTTGCCCCTTAATCCGCACGATACCACCGGAGAGCCGATTGGCCTCCACGGTGACAGGCGGATAGCCGGCTTCCGTCAGCACCCAACTGTGGAGATCGTTCAGCGCGGCAGCCAAGTCCGCGATGGGGCGCTCGCGCATTCGGGGAACACCGTCCAGGCGGTAAGTCCCCTGCCCTAGACTCACCATCGCCGTCAGGAATCGCATGGTAGTGCCGGAGTTTCCTACGAATAGGTCGGCCTTGTGAGCCGGGATAATCCGGTCGCGATCCGGGTTGCAGACGTGAAGCGGGCGGCTGGCCCAATCGTCCTCGGCACCCTCGACTAGAAAGCCGAGCTTGCGGAGGCCATCCACCATCATTTCGGTGTCCTCACTCTGCAAAGCACCATGCAATTCGCACCCATGCCCCTGACCCGCCAGCGCCGCCAGGACCAACGCCCGATTCGTTATGCTCTTCGACCCCGGCACATGCACCGTCGTGTGGGGGGGATGGGTCAACGGCTCAATCGTGAGCTTGTCGGGATAGGCTTGCGACATGCCGTCTACCGTTCGTAAGTGACGCGCATCAGGAAAAGCCCTTGCGGCGGTGCGTTTGGGCCGGCCAGGGTGCGGTCCTGGGCTTGCAAGATCTCGGCGACCTGCGTTTCGGGCCAGTGGCCGCGGCCGACGTTGATTAACGTGCCGGCGATGGCCCGCACCATATTGTACAGGAAGCCGTCGGCCTCCACGTCGAGCCAAATCCAGTCGCCCATGCGGTTGACGGCCAGGTGCGTGATGGTCCGCACGCTCGTCGCCCGGTTGGGCCACTCCGTCTCGAAGCAGCGGAAGTCGTGTTGGCCGCGCAAGACGACCGCCGCCCGCGCCATGGCCGCGGCGTCGAGGCGATACCGGCAGTGGTGGCAATGCCGACGCATGAACAGGTCATGCACGGTGCCGTCGTGGATGACGTAACGGTACAGCTTGCGTTTCGCGTCGCGGTTGGCGTCGAACGAGTCCGACACTTCATCCAATTCCCGGACCACCACGTCGTCGGGCAGGTGGGCGTTCAGCGCATTCATCACTACCGTGGGGGCCAGCCTCGTGTCCGATCGAAAGTTGACGACCTGGCCGACGGCGTGAACGCCGGTGTCGGTGCGGCCACTGGCGTTGGCGCGGACGCGCTCGCGGGTGAGACGGTGAATGGCGTCTTCGAGCGTTTGCTGAACGGTCCGCTTGTTGGGCTGGGTCTGCCAGCCGAAAAAGTCGGTGCCGTCGTAGCTGAGGAGGAGACGGAAGTTACGCATGTCGGTATTGCCGCTTGCGGCTGAGCGCTCAGCCGCAAGCGGCAAAATCATTTACCGCCGGGGCAGCCAGCCGCGTTCGACCAGGACTTCCGCGATTTGCACCGCGTTGGTCGCCGCCCCCTTGCGCAGGAAGTCGGCGACCACCCAGATGTTCAAACCGTACGGCACCGTCGGGTCACGGCGGATGCGGCCGACGAACACCTCGTCGCGCCCCGTCGCGGCCAACGGCAACGGCACCTCGCCCTTGCTCAGGTCGTCCAGCACGATAATGCCCGGTGCTTTCCGGAGTGCCTCACGCGCCTGTTCGACGGTAATCGGCTTATGAAACTCAATGTTAATCGCTTCTGAGTGGCCGACGCGCACCGGCACCCGCGCCGTGGTCGGCGAGACGAGGATGGTTTCGTCGCCCATGATCTTGTGCGTCTCGCGCACCATCTTCCACTCTTCCTCGGTGTAGCCGTCCTCGGCAGCTTTCCAGTCGTGCGGCAACACGTTGCCGGCCAGCTGGGCCGCGTGGTGCTGCACTGGCGGTACCGGCTGGTTGCGGCCGATCGCGCTGACTTGCGCGTCCAGCTCGAAGACTGCCTTGGCCCCCTTGCCGGACGACGCCTGGTAAGTGGCCACGACGACGCGCTTGATCTTCGCCAGGTCGTGCAACGGCTTCAGCGCGACGACCATCTGGATCGTCGAGCAGTTCGGGTTGGCGACGATGCCCTTGGGGATGTGCCGTAAGGCGTCCGGGTTGACCTCCGGCACCACGAGCGGCACGTCGGGGTCCATGCGCCAGGCGCTCGAATTGTCGATGACGATGGCACCGGCCTTCGCCGCCATCGGGCTGGACTCGCGGCTCACCGCGGCGGGCGTGCTGGACAGCACGATGTCCACGCCGGCGAACGCTTCGGGACGAATCGGCTCGACGGGATAGGATTTACCTTTGAACGTAATCGTTTTGCCCGCGCTGCGTTCCGAGGCGAGGAATTTGAGGGTGCGTAGGGGAAACGAATGCTCGTCCAACACCTGCCGCATGATTTCGCCGACCGCACCGGTCGCGCCCACCACCGCAACGCTTGGCAACACGAATAGGTTCCTTTCATGCTCGGAGGAAGTCGCGGAACATCCTTTCCAGTATCAAGAATTGCGGAGCGTTTGGCAAGAGAAGGCGACCCATGACCGCGACCGACGAACGCTGGATGCGGCGTGCCCTGGAATTGGCGGAGCGCGGCCGCGGTTACGTCGAGCCGAACCCTTGCGTTGGCGCGGTGGTCGTGAGCGACGGTCAATGCGTTGGCGAAGGCTGGCACGCGAACTACGGCCAAGCCCACGCCGAGGTGAACGCCTTCCATGCGGCCGGCGACAACGCCCGCGGCGCGACGCTCTACGTCACGCTGGAACCGTGCTGCCACCACGGCAAGACGCCGCCCTGTACCGACGCCGTGCTGCGGGCCGGCAGCACGCGCGTCGTCGCCGCGATGGCGGACCCGTTTCCGCAGGTTGCGGGCCAGGGTGCCGCGCTGCTGCGCGGCGCGGGCATCGCGGTGGACTTCGGCGTGTGTGAGGCGGCGGCCCGGCGGCTCAACGCCCCCTACTTGACGCTGCTGGAAAAGGGCCGGCCTTACGTCCACGCCAAATGGGCCATGACGCTCGACGGCAAGATCGCGACGCGCACGCGCGATTCCCAATGGATCACGAACCGGGCGTCGCGGCAGCGCGTCCACGAACTCCGCGGCCGCATGGACGGCATCCTGGTCGGCATCGGCACGGCGTTGGCCGACGACCCGCAACTGACCGCGCGCCCGCCGGGGCCGCGGACGGCGACGCGCATCGTCCTCGACAGTCGCGGTCGTCTGCCGTTGGACTGCAAGCTGGTGCGCACGGCCCGCGAAGTGCCGACGCTCGTTTACACGACCGCAGGGCACGATGCGGCTCACGCCGACCTGAGCGCGTACGGTTGCGAGGTCGAAGTGGTTGCAGGTTCGGGCCGTCCGGACTTGAGCGCGGTGCTGACGAACCTCGGCAAACGCCGCTTCACGAACTTGCTCGTGGAAGGCGGGGCCGGGGTCCTGGGCAGTTTCCTCGATGCCGGTTCGATCGACGAGTTTCACGTTTTTGTGGCACCGATCCTGGCCGGTGGTGACAAGGCGTTGTCACCCGTCGGCGGCACCGGCGTGGACAAAATCGCGGACGCGCTGCGGCTGGCGGACACGCAGGTCGAACTTCTCGACGGCGATTTCTACGTCCGGGGGCACCTCTAGCTAGTGCGGGGTCAAGCGAGGTGCTTTTTCTTTGGAGTGCGGGGGGGGGGGGGGGCGGGGGGGGGGGTGATTGAGGGGCCGACGAGAAGACGAAGACACAAAAACAAAGGGGCCCAGCCCCGAAGCCACACCACGAGACG
>JBBRLG010000434.1:0-6372 GCA_038231495.1 Gemmatales bacterium
CCCGGCAAGGAAGAAAAAGGTAAAGCGCCTCCGGATAGTGGCCGATAAGGGCGGAAGCTCGATGGAGTCACGACCGAAGATCACCTGATCCACTTGAGCAAAAGTCCGCGAAGAAAATGGTGTCAGTTCAGTTTTTCGATTCAAGTGGGCTTTGCCCTTTTATTCGGCGCTCCGACCGAAGAATAAGGACTTACGGCAATTCACCGACGATCAAATAAGGACTTACGGCGACAGCGACGCAAAAAAGGGCAAAGCCATTCAAGTGGACCGTTTCGGCTTCGCCGCGCTGCCCCACCACCGTGCCGGTGAACACCCACGGTGCCGAACATCAGCACGGCTTCAAGTGAATCACGACCACACAAGCCTGTCAAGCAGATTCCCAGATTCCGGCACTCCGCTATTTACGCCGCTGCCGCAGTTGGCCTTTCAAAAATCGGGCGAATTCGTACCAATCCGCGCTGGAGTGTAGTTCTGACGGTCCCCTTTGCGCGGCTAGTCCGGATTGCGCACCGAGGGTTTGACACCGTAAAAGGGGTCAGGTTCAATACTGTTCGGCTCGACCTTTGCTCTGATTGATTGCAGCCAAGGCCGCGACGGTTATTTTCAGAATTCCGCTATTTTGCACTTGCGCCAGGCGCTATTCTTGCGCATACTACTGCTGGTCTGCACGACGACAGGCCGCTCGTTCGGCTTTCGCCCCGGATACGGTAGCATGGCGCACCCCCGCCGCAGAACAGAAAAGGGGACATCGTAGATTATCCAAAACAACTAATCTACGATGTCCCCTTTTCTGTTCTTCGCACAAGGACGACCTGATCCAGCTGGTGGACATGGTATGCGGGGCGGCCGTGTGTGAGGACAACTGCTACCGGCAGATTATCCGGCACAAAAGGGGGACTTGCGTAGTTTTTCCGGAAGAGAGGGAAATACAAGCGGCCCCGGTTTTCAAGTGAAAGATAACCGGGGCCGGGCAGCACCCGCCTGTCCAAACTGGGAAGGCCAACCCGAAGGTGACTCTTCTCGCGCACCTGGCTTTTGAGGGCTGATGCGCTATCCGCAGCCTAAGAACGCCACCTCGCCTAGAGTAACGTTCGTCCAACGTGTCTGCCTAACTAGATCGTACCGCCAACCCTCTGAAAGTCAATCATAAATGCGTTCGGGATCGGGTGTGGCAAATTTTTCGGGAGGGCTTTCTTTGGTAGGACGGGCTTCCAGCCCGTCCGTCTCCTCAGGACGGGCTGGAAGCCCGTCCTACAGCAGACCTCCCGAAAGATTTGCCACACCCATTCCGCCCGGCGATCGAAAAATTGCTTGCCTCCGAGCGCGCGACGCCAGTACACTAATACCGTCTTATCCCCCCTCGGGTCCGGATCACCGTCGGCGAGAAAGCGCTCGGAGGAAACCCCCCTCCTTCTCTAACCTCGCCGCGGCAGATCGGGGATAGGAGAGCAAGCCGGCCTGCGTATTATCGCCCAGGCCTGCCGCGGAAGGATTCCGGTGCGTCGCGGCCATCTACCGAGTCAGCCTCTGGGAAAAGGAAATGCTCGATGCGAGTCTTACTGGTCTACCCGAACGCGAAAAAAGAGATCATCGGCTGGGGTGACAAGGGCGCCATTGCCGAACCCATCGCCCTGGAGTACATCGGCGCCGCCGCCCGGTTGGAGGGCTGCGACGTCAAACTCCTCGACCTGCGCCTGCACGGTGAAGACCTCGACCAGACACTCCGCGAATTCCAGCCGGACGTCGTGGGAGTGACCGGGTATTCGATGCACGTCTTGCGCGCCCTCGACATCTGCAAGCGCGCCAAGGAACTGTTCCCGAAGTGCGTGACCGTGGTCGGCGGTCACCACGCGACCCTGGAGCCGGTCGATTTCTTCGAGCCGCAGATGGATTACGTGGTGCTCCGCGAAGGGACCATCCCCTTCCGCATCATCCTCCGCCGGCTCGCCAAGGGGGAGTCCATGGCGGGCATCCCCGGCGTCTGGTCGCGGGTGAACGGCACGTTCCAGCTCGGCGGCGAATCCGAGACCTTCGACATCGACGCGGTTCCCCTCCCCGACCGGACCCTGATCCCGGAGGACCGCGAGCGCTACTACATCGACTGGATGAAGCCCATCGCGCTGATGCGGACGACGGTCGGCTGTCCCTATCGCTGCACCTTCTGCTCCCTCTGGCGGATCATGGACGGGCGCTATTACAAGCGCGAGGTGTCGCGCGTGGTCGAGGAGCTGAAGACCATTCCGGAGCGTTTCGTGTTCTTCGTGGACGACGAGCCCTTCGTCGCCCCCGAGCGGATGAACGAGTTGGCCCGGGCCATCGCCGAGGCGGACATCGACAAGGAGTTCTTCGCCTACTGCCGGATCGACTCGCTCCTGCGCGACTCCAAGTTGATGAAGCGCTGGCGGGCGGTCGGCCTGCGCCGGCTGCTGATCGGCGTCGAAACTATTTTCAACCACGAACTGAAGGACTATAATAAGAAGCAGCAGCGGGAGGACATCGTCCGCGGGCTTCAGAGTGCCAAGGAGATGGGGATCAGCCTGTTCTGCAACTTCATCATCCATCCCAACTACACCGAGAAGGAATTCGACGAGATCGTTGCCTTCATCAAGGAAAACGGCGTCGAATACCCCTCGTTCACCATCTGGACGCCCATTCCGGGGACGGGCAACACCTACGACAACGTCATCGAGCGGCAGCCCAACGGCCGGCCCAACTGGGATTACTTCGACCTCCAGCATCCGGTCATCCCGACCAAGTTGCCGCGCGCCGAGTTCATGAAGTTGTTCGACAACCTCTATCAGGTGTTCGCGGGCAACTACTACAACTCGAACAGCCCGATGATGGTCGAGGCGTACAGGGAACGGGTACAGGATTTGCGGCGTGACCCCTTCGTTGCCCTGGCGGCCCAGGTGCTGTTACAGAGGAGAAAACAACAACAGGCGGCCGGCGCCGCGATCCCGGTCACGGGGCAGGTGCCACCCGCCTGAGGCAGTTCCCGGAACTGCCCCAGTCAGGAGAACGACTTCATGACCAGGCGATCGATTGTGACCGTGGCCTCCCTCCTGGCCGCGGTCGGGACCATCTTCATGCTGACGATGGCCTTTGAACTGCTCGACACCAAGATTGCCCTCTTTTTGGGCGTGTCCTTTTATGTACTCAGCGGGACGGCGTACGCTACCGCCGCCCGATACAACTAGCGCAGCGTGAGGGCTGTTGCTGTCCGAGCCGAAAGCGTCAGCAACGGGAACGCAACCGTCGCTGACGCTTCCGGCTCGGACGGCGCAGGTCGTCCCGGCGGAGCCGTCGCAAGGGAAACAGACGATGGTTTCCAGAGACACAGATGATCCCTTCTTGAAAGACATCCTCGCCCTCCACGCGAACCTGCTGCGGGCGGCCCAGGAATGGGGTCAGGGTGCCACGCTTGGCGCGGAGGTCGAGAACCTCCGCCGGACGGCCCTCTGTCTCAATCACCAGCGCTACTGCCGGCTCATTCCACGCTACCGGACCCTCGCCGCGGGCCAGAACCTGCTCGCGGCTGTCGATCCGGACACGATCGTCAACGAGTTGATGTTCACCACGGACCTGTTCAAGTCCTACCAGCCCGCCTGGCTTAGCGGGGGGGATTTCGTTGCCCTGACCGACTGGCTGTCGTCGCTGTTCTCCGCGCCCATCGCGGCGTCGCTCGACGGCGTCACGGACATTTCCGAGTGGCGAACGCGCTTGCGCGCCGCCGGGGTTTTCGTGACCTACTCGAGCGGTACGTCCGGACGGATGTCCTTCGTGCCGCGCGACCAGATGACCTGGAACGCGCTGCGGCGCAATAGCACGGCTTACGCGGATCGCAGCTGGTTCGCGGCGGCACCCGGCCAGCGGCCGGTCTTCGACTGCCTGGTGGCCGGACCGCAGGGCGACGGCACGGGCATCCAGGGGGCAGGGGCTGGACTGGCCTCCTGGGCGACGCGCTCCCATTTCCTTTTCGACGGTGCCCCCACGGGCGCTAAAGGACCAGACGCGTACGAGCGGGCGATCGCGTTCATCCGCGGCAGCAGGGAGGCCGAACGGCGTCTGCTGATTTTTGGGGTCCCGTTCCAGGTCCGCCGGCTCTGCGATCAGGTGCTCGCCCGCTGCGGCCCCCTGCCGTTGGCTTCGGGCAGCATGGTCGTCACCGGAGGGGGCTGGAAATCGTTCGCCGGTGAACGCATTCCCCGCCACCAACTGGAGGAATTGATCGCATCGGCGTTCGGTATCGCCCGGACCCAGTCGGTGGATGGCTACTCGACGGCGGAGTTGAGCTGTACCCTGATCGGCTGTGCGGAGGGTGCCTATCACGTCCCGCCTCTGATGGAGGCTGTCGTCCTCGACGAGGCATTGATGGGTAACATCGGGGCCGAAGGGACCGGCATCCTCGGCTTCCTCGACCCGTTCGCTCTCTCGTACCCGGGGTTCATCATCACCGGCGACCTTGGGAAGTTGCGGAGTGGGGGGTGTGGCTGCGGGCGGACGGGCTGGTTCATCGATGGGGAGATCCGGCGCGCGCCGGGTCAGGAGCTTCGCGGTTGCGGGGGCGTGATGGCTTCTGTTACCGCCTGAACAGGCGTGAAAGGGTGTCAGCGTGAGCGACCTGGCCCGACAACTGGAAGCCTGCTTTGCCGCAGCCGATCGGCACGTCATCCGCGTGCCCGCGCTTGTGAAGGGACGCCTTTGCTCCCCACCCGCGCTCGAACCGGAGCAGCTCGCTCCCCGGTCGGACACCGGCGCGCCGGAGAACGCCTCGGCGGTGAGCCGGATCGAGGGGACCTGGGTGATCCGCCGTCCTCTCGGGGGCGCGGCCGGCGAGCACTGGTTGCTGGTGACCCCAAGCCCGGACCCGCGCGAGTTGATCGAGACCGACTGGCAGGGCCTGGCCCGCAGCCTGTACGGACTTCCTTTCCGCGAGATCGAGCGGTTCATCGGCGCGGTTCAGGAAAAGGTGCTGAGCCTCCGTGGACGCCAGTGGCCGCAGACGGTCCAGGCGGCGGCGAGCCAACGGTTTCTGCACGGCCAACCGCTTGATTTCTGGCTGGACCACCTCGCCGAGCTGCTCGATCCCGAAGGGCTGGCGGACATGGTCGATCGCCAGCTCGGCAAGCCCTGGGCCTCCGGCCAGCAATTCCTCGACGGGTGGGTGGGGGTCGATGCGACGATTCGGCGCGGGTACGTCGCGCGGATGGCCCCCGCCGTCTTCGGCAACGCCGCGCCCGTCCCGCGCCGCCTGCGCGCCCAGGTGCGGGCCATGCCCACTCGCCAACTGCACATCACCGCCGGCAACGCTCCCGTGGTGCCCATCGTCTCCTTCCTGTATGGGCTCGTCACCAAGGGCGTCCTGGTGGTGAAAAGCCCCGCCGAGTCCAACCTGCTGGCAACCATGCTCGCGCTGGCGATGTGGGCGACGGACCCCGAACATCCCGTCACCCGGGCCACTTCCCTCGTTTACTGGAAGGGCGGCGATTCCCGCTATGAGGACGTGCTGTTCGCGCCCGAGGCGTTCGACCGCCTCGTGGTCTGGGGTTCGCCGGAAACGGTCGGCAGCGTCCGCGCCCGGGCGCCCAAGGCCAAGACCATCTTCCTCAACCCGCGCTACGGACTGAGCTTGATCGGCCGTGCCGCCTTCCCCGACCACATGCAGGAAGTCGCCATGCGCGGCAGCACCGACACGCTGATCGCCAACCAGCTGGCCTGCTGGTCCTCTCTGGTCCACTACGTCGAGGGGGACGAGGCAACGGCCCTGGCCTACTGCCAGGCGTTGCAGCAAGCCCTGGCCCGCTGGGACGAACACGCTCCCAACGTCCTTTCCCGCGCCACGCTGGGCCAGGTCCGGCTCCTGCGCCGGACGGCGTTTCTGGAGGGAACCTGGTTCACCAACGGAACCCCGCCCGCCATCTCGTCGGCGGTCGTCTACCTGCGCGAGCCGTTCGACCTGTCGGTTCACCCGACGTGCCGGCTCGTGGTGGTGCGGCGGTTGGACCGACTCGAGCAGATCTTCCCCTTCCTGAACAGTTCCATTTCGACCATTGGGGTCTACCCCACCCGGGCGCTGATCGAGGTACGCGACGGCTGCGCGGCCGCGGGCGTCAGCAACCTCTTCCCGCTGGGGGAGTGCGAAGGACTCTTCGCGGGCATGCCTCACGACGGGATGCAAATCCTGGGCGAACTGGTCAACTGGACCACTTCCATGATCGACGAGTGAACCGTCCGTTTCGCCGCGCGCGCAGTTGGCCGTTAGGGTAACCGCCACATCCCCCCCGGGGGGAGTGGCCTAAAGAAATAGGGCAGATTAGCCCCCGTTCATGGTTATTAGCCCGCGGTGACTACCAACCAAAGAAATAGCAACCA
>JBBRLG010000435.1:0-6354 GCA_038231495.1 Gemmatales bacterium
CGTCAGGGAGCGGGGACCCCCTGCTCCCTGACGGCCGCGGCTCAGAAGACCTTTTCACTGCACAAATCCAGATGGCGAAAAGGAACGCACCATGTCCGCAAAACGCGCCGGCTTCACGCTGTTCCAGCTGCTGGTGATCCTCGCCATCCTGGCGCTGTTGTTTGCCCTGTTTCTACCGGCCGCCGCCAAAATGCGCGCCCAGGCGGCGCGGCAACAGTCGCAGAATAAGCTCCAGCGCATCGCCCTCGCGTGCCACAGTTACCACGACAATTACAACACCTTACCGCCGGGCGTTGATGCCAACGGCTTCGGCACGGCGGCGTACCTCCTGCCTTATCTCGATCAAACACCGCTGTACAAGAAGATCGACTTCGGGAAGTCCGTCGCTGACGAGGCCAATAAAAAGTGGGCGGTACCGGTCAAGATCTTCCTCAACCCGCAGGACCCGATTGAGCAGGTAAACAAGGATTTCGGCGTGACGAACTACCTGTTCTGTGCCGGTTCCCAGTACGACCTCAAGGACAACAACGGGGTCTTTTATCGGAATTCAAAGATCAAGTTCACCGCGGTCGCCGACGGCTTGAGCAACACCCTGATGGTCGGCGAAACCCTCAAGGGCGACGGCGGTACGAAGGCCACCGACGTTCACCGGCAGCACGTGCAACTCAAGAAAGACGCACTGAAAGGCCTGAAGGACGAAAGCGGCGTCCAGGATTTCAAGGACGACAAGAACATCGCGGCGAACCGCTGCCAAAGCTGGATGGACGGTCGTTTCTTGCGCGGCACGTTCACCGGCACGCGCACGCTCAACGACGAGAAGCCGGACGTGGACTGCGGCGGTGTCGGCGGCCTGTCAGCCCTGCGCAGCTTGATCGGCGGCAGCAACGTCGGCATGTGCGACGGCAGCGCCCGTTTCGTCAGCGACAAGATCAGCCTCAAGACCTGGAAGAACGCCGCTGGCCGGAACGACGGCGAACCACTCGGCGCGGATTGGGATTGAATCCCACCAAATCACCTCACGCAGAGGCGCAGAGAAAATCCACGTGTCTTTTCTCTGCGCCTCTGCGTGAGGCGACTTTATCGTGCATTCCCTATCTTCCGTGGTTAACCCTCCTCAAAGGAACGAACCATGTCCCCAAAACGCACCGGCTTCACGCTCTTCCAGCTGCTCGTCATCCTCGCCGTCCTGGCGCTATTGGTCGCCCTGTTCCTGCCGGCGCTCGCCAAGATGCGCGCCCAGGCGGAGCGGGCGGAGGCGCAGAACAA
This sequence comes from Gemmatales bacterium, assembly GCA_038231495.1. Taxonomy (GTDB): domain Bacteria; phylum Planctomycetota; class Planctomycetia; order Gemmatales; family Gemmataceae; genus JBBRLG01. Next base: position 1,267 of record JBBRLG010000435.1, read on the forward strand.
CCTCAAACAAATTGGCCTCGCCTGTCACAATTACCAGTCGACGTTCAATATGTTGCCGCCGGGCGTCGATACCAGGGGCTTCTCCGCCTTTGCGTACCTCCTGCCGTACGTCGAACGGGAGGAAGTGTACAAGGCAATCGACTTCCAGAAGCCGCTCGACGACGAGGCGAACAAGAAGGCCGCCGCGACGGTAATCAAGAACTTCCTCGACCCGAAGGATCCGGTGACGGAAGTCAGCAAGGATTTCGGCGGTACCAACTACCAGTTCAGCGCCGGTTCAAACCCGGACCTCAAGGACAACAACGGCGTTTTCTACCGGAACTCCAAATGCAGCATCGCCCGCATCCCCGACGGCACCAGCAGCACGCTCCTGACGGGCCAGACGCTCAAGGGCGACGCCGGCATGAAAGCGCTGGACGTCCACCGCCAGCACGTCCTGCTCACGAAGGAGAGTCTGAAGAACTTGAAGGACGAAGCCGGGGTCCAGGAGTTCAAGGACGACAAGATGATCGCGGCGGACCGCGGCAAAAGCTGGATGGACGGCCGTTTCCTGCAAACCATTTTCACCGGCACGCGGACGCTGAACGACGAGAAACCGGACGTGGACTGCGGCGGCGTCGGCGGCCTGTCCGGCCTGCGCGGGTTGACGAACGGCAACAACATTGGCATGTGCGACGGCAGCGTGCGCTTCATCACCAACAAGGTCAGCCTCAAGACCTGGAAGTTGCTGGCAAACAAGGCCGACGGTGAAATCATCACCGAAGACTTTTGACACCCGTGCCGGGCGTAAAGAAAATGGAACCGTTCACTCCCCCCATTGAAGGGGGGTGAACGGTTCCATTTTTTCTTTCCCGTCTCTCGCGTATTCCGTGGTTTACCGCCGCCGACAGCTGGATTGCAAACTTTTCCGCAGCGGATTAGACTTCCTCCGACGGGTAGGAACGCCCCCCTTTACCGAACGGAACGGAGTCCCATGAAACGACTACTCCCCTTCGCCCTGGTCGCGCTGCTCGTGCTCGTGCCGGCCGGCTTCGTCCTGGCCGCCAAGTCCGCCAAGGCCAACAAGTCCGCGGAAACCAAGGCCGCCCACCGCTCCGCCAAGCAAAAAGCCGCCAACGACAAGCTGATCCAGGAACTCCTCCAGATCATGGAGGAGACCGACAACAAGATGACGTTCGCCGCCTGCGCCGAGTGCTTGACGCAGCTCAAGCCGGCGCGCGAGGTCGTCGTCCCCGCGATCATCCGCAAGGCGGATAAGATGGGCTGGCTCAAGACCGAAGGCAGCGACGACATGCAGATGATCGGCGAAGCCCTGATGTGCTTCCTGCCGCACAAGAAGAATTCGCAATCGACCCCGAACGCCTATCCCGTGCAAATGCCGGCCCCGGCGTGCTTCGCACTGCCGGCACCGCCGCTCCCCTATCCCGTGCAGCTGCTGCCGGCGCAGGCGCAGATGATGCCGGCCTCGTACCCGCAACCTACCTTGTGCCCGCCGCCACTGCCGTGCCCCCTGCTGCCCCCGCCCCCGCCCAGTTGGGAGCCTGGCGTACGCCATTCGGCCCCAATGACCTGCCCCGTCGTGCCGGCATCGACGTGCGCCCCGACGATGCCGACGGATAAAATGACTGCGGAACTCCTCAAAATCATGGAGGAGACGGAATCGAAGGTGACGTTTGAAGTCGCGGTCGCGACCCTGGCCGTGCGCGATCAAAACTGGGAAGTAGTAATTCCGGCCATCCTCCGCAAGGCCGACAAGATGGGCTGGCTGAAAGCGAACGACAAGGAGTTCACGAACGACCTGGCCGAACTCATCGGCAGCAAGGCGAAGTTCGTGGAAAAGGTCACGTCGCCGAGTTGCCGGATCATCTTCAATGGCGTGTCGTGCGGCGAACCCTGCGAGCGCATCATGGCGGAGATGGTGCAGTTTGTCGATTCGGGCGTCGCGGCCGGGACGCCCGTGGGTAAAAGCGTTGCCGTCACGGAAAGGATCCTCATGCCGCACACGGCGGAATTGATGCCGATGCCGCACCGCGCTGCGGAACGAGTGTCGATGCCGCGGGCCGAGGAGTAACCGGCTGCGTTAAAGCAATTGGCAAGCGCTCGCGAACCGGCTGCGTAGGCGGTCGGGTGGGGTTCCTCAAACCCCGCCCGGCCGCTTTCGCAGCCGGTTCGTCATTTGCGGGGACGCAACGGAGCCGTTCCAGGTCAAATCCTTGCCGTCACCCGCCGCGGGGGTACATTAGGCATTGCCCCGCCCGTGCCGAACGATTGACTCACCCTCCCCGTCACGAAAGAGAGGATTTCCATGCGGATTTGGACCCTGGCAAGTGTGGCCGTGCTGGCACTGGCGCTGCCGGTCGGCGCGGCCGACCCGGCCAAGCGCGACGACTCGGCCTCCGAAAAGCTCGGCATGAAACTGTCGCTCCAGTGCTGGACCTTCAACCGCCTGACCTTTTTCGAGACGGTGGACAAGGCCAAGGACCTCGGCGTCAAGTACGTCGAGATGTTCCCCAGCCAAAAGCTCAAGCCCGGCTCCGAAGTGAAGACTGATCGCACCATGAGCGAAGAGACCATTGCGGAGATCAAGAAGAAGCTTGCGGACGCCGGCATCAAGGTCATTGCCTACGGCGTGGCCGACGTGCCCAACGACGAAGCCAACGCGCGCAAGGCGTTCGATTGGGCCAAGAAAATGGGCATCGAAGTGCTCGTGACCGAGACGACGCCCAACGAAGTCCACGACAAGCTCACCACCGAGTACGGCATCAAGATGGCCCTGCACAACCACCCGAATTCCTGGCCGCCGCAGAAGGTTTTGGACGCCACCAAGGACAAGAACAAGCTGATCGGCTCGTGTTCCGACACCGGCCACTGGATGCGGGCGGATTTCATTCCGGTGGACACTTTCCTGAAGCTGGAAGGGCGGGTACTGCATTCGCACTTCAAGGATTTGAACAAGTACGGCAAGGACGCTCATGACGTGGCCTGGGGTACCGGCAAGGGCGACATGAAGGGTATGCTCGTGGAGCTGAAGCGCCAGGGCTACAAGGGCTACCTGTCGATCGAGTACGAATACGGCGACCTGGAACACCTGAACGCCAACCTGCCCAAGTGCGTCGAATTCTTCGACAAGACCGTCGCGGAGTTGGGCAAGTAGAGGTGTAAAAGCCCCTCCCTTGTTGGCGAGACTCCCGCGTAAGCGAGGGGAGGAAGCCGCAGCACCTCCTCCCGCTTACGCGGGAGGCTCGCCAATACAAAGACCCCACAGCAACGACCCCGCAACCGACCGTTACCGTTCACTCCCCCCCTTGCGAAGGGGGGGTAGGGGGGGTGGAGTGAGCGCCATGACCGAGTACATCAACCGTTCTAACCCCCCCTACCCCCCCCTTCGCAAGGGGGGGGAGTGAACGGTTACAACCGACCTTCCCCCGTAAGGAGAGCGCAAATGGCCACCGCGACGGCGACTATGCAGAAAATGTACATCGACGGCAAGTGGTGCGCGGCCGACAGCGGCCGGACCCTCGGCGTCACCAACCCCGCCACCGAGGAGGTCGTGGCCGACGTGGCCTACGGCGGCCGCGCCGAAACCAAACGCGCCGTCGAGGCCGCCGGCAAAGCCATGCCGTCGTGGATGAAGCTCACGCCCTACGACCGCGCCAAGGTTTTGAAAAAGACCGCCGACCTGATGCGCGAACGCGCCGACGCCATCGCCCGCACCCTGACCATGGAACAGGGCAAGCCGCTTGCCGAGGCCAAGGCCGAGGTGCTGCACTCCGCCGACACCTTCGAGTGGTTCGCCGAGGAGGGCAAGCGCGCCTACGGCCAGGTCATCCCGAACGCGGTCGCCGGCAAACGGCACATGACCATCAAGCACCCCGTCGGCGTCGTCGGGGCCATCAGCCCGTGGAACTTTCCGATCACACTTCAGGCCCGCAAGATCGCGCCCGCCCTGGCCGCGGGCTGCACCATCGTCTGCCGGCCCGCCAGCCAGACGCCCTTGTGCCTCGTCAAGGTCTTTGAATGCCTCGCCGAGGCGGGCGTGCCGCCGGGCGTCGCCAACCTCGTCATCGGCCCCGCCCAGGAGATGGCCGACGAGCTGCTCGAAAACCCCATTTGCCGGAAGATCAGCTTCACCGGCTCCACCGAAGTCGGCAAGCAGCTCATGCGCGCCTGTGCCGATCAGATGAAGCGCGTCAGCCTGGAACTCGGCGGCCACGCGCCGTTCATCGTGTTCCCAGACGCCGACCCGGAGCTTGGGGCCAAGCTGGCGGTGACCGGCAAGTTCCGCAACAACGGCCAGGTGTGCATCGCGCCGAGCCGCTTCTACGTCCACAAGGACATCGAGAAGAAGTTCACCGAAGCGGCCGTCGAGTTCGCGAAAAACCTCAAGCTGGGCAACGGCCTGGACGCCGGCGTCGAGGTCGGCCCGATGTTCGAGAAGAAGGCGTTGCAATCGACCCAGGACTTGGTGGACGACGCCAAGAAGTGCGGCGCGAAGCTGCTGTCCGGCGGCAAGCGTAGCGACCGTTTCGACCGCGGCTACTTCTTCGAGCCGACGGTGCTGACGAACCTGCCGGCCAATGCGAAGATCATGACGGAGGAGCCGTTCGCCCCGATAATGCCGGTAATGGATTTCAGCAAGATCGACGAGGTGATCGCGGCGGCGAACAACACGCGTTACGGCCTGGCGGCGTACGTGTTCACGAACGACCTGACGGTGGCGTGGAAGATGGCGGAGGGCATCGAGGCCGGCATCATCGGCATCAACGACCCGGTGCCGGCGACGCCGCAATGCCCGTTCGGCGGCATGAAAGAAAGCGGCCTGGGCCGGGAGTTGGGCCACGAGGGGCTGGAGGCGTACATGGAAACGAAGTACGTCTCGTTCAAACTGCGGGATTAGTGAAATTGCCGCTTGCGGCGTTGCGGGCCAGACCGCAAAGCCGCAAGCGGCAACCGTCGATTCCTGATGGGACCCCGGCCATGACTTTTCCTTCGGAACCCAACGTCCGCCCTTCCGCCCGGCCGGGGGGCGTCAATCCATCGACACCCGAGGACGCGGGCAAGCGCGGCCGTTCCGCCCTCTTCGCCGCC
>JBBRLG010000436.1:0-6326 GCA_038231495.1 Gemmatales bacterium
AGGGAGGCCGGGGACCGAAAACTGACAGCCGGACGATCTGCTGCCTGCCGAAAAGGCATCGATTCGGCCCCGAGGGCTTGAGAGCGCACGGAAAAACACGGGTTTCCGTCACTAGCAAAAATCGAGCCGAACACTATTGATCGACGCCTGTTTTTTCTCTGGCGGCGCTGTCGTCGCTGTGCAACAATTCGAGTTGGCTTCCCAAAGGGGGTGCCCATTCCAGACCGGGGGAGGTGAGTCTATGTCGCAGCTACTTGAACATGCTTTCGCGGAAGCACGCAAACTACCCGACGCGGAACAAGATGCAATCGCGGCACTCATCTTAGAGGAGATTGAGGACGACCGGCGCTGGGAGGAGGCGCTGGCCCGCTCGCCAGCCAAGTTGGCAGCCTTGGCAACACGCGCCGAGGAACAGGTCCGGGCCGGCCGCTGCCGTACAGCGGGGTTTGACGAATTGTGAACTCCGTTGTCACCGAGGACTTTATGGATTGCTACGCGCGTCTACCCGAAGAGGTGCGGGAGCAGGCGCGGCGCACCTAGGGGCTGTGGCGGGCGAACCCCTCCCATCCGGGCCTGCGTTTCAAACCGATCAGAGGGCACGCAGGTCTCTACTCGGTGCGCGTCGGTCAAGGGTGGCGGGCGCTGGGGCGTCTGGAGGGGGACACGGTCACCTGGTTCTGGATCGGTTCGCACGCGGAATACGATGGCTTGATTGGCCGAGGTGCCAGTGCCACTGCCGAAAAGGAAAGCGAATAGAAAAAGCGAACGAACCAATAGTGTTCGGCTCGATTGTTGCTAGTGGCGGAAACCCGTGTTTTTCCGTGCGCTCTCAAGCACTCGGGGCCGAATCGCTGCCTTTTCGGCAGACAGCAGAACGTCCGGCTGTCGGTTTTCGGTCCCCGACTTCCCGTGGGGATAGTGAACGGACGTTTGCTTCCACGGTGCGATGTCTGCTCTAAACCATTGACTGCCCGGAAAACGAGAGTGAAAACTCGTCAGCAAAAATCGAGCCGAACAGTATTGCGAACGAACCCTTTTTTTCTCTTCAAAGTGATAAATTGTTCCTGGCCCTTTTTCCTATCCGCCATCGGGAGATTGGACTCCACCGTCACTGCCGTGAGTTTGCCATGCTTGTCGACTACCTCAAAAGCATCAGCCATTTCATGCGAAATGGGTATCCTACCGCTGCCGAGCAGTCGTTACGCAAGTTCATCGAATCAGCCGACCCCTCAACTCTACGCGACAACGAAGCGGCTATTCGCTGTGGCATCGCCGAATTCTTTGTTCCACGTCAACGCGCCGCGTTAACCGAGTTGTTGGGTGCAAGCCTTCCGCCTCCGCCACCGGCAATGGAAATGGACCCCTTCGACGCACCGCAGTCGCAGGGGTATCCGCCAGACAGCCAGATCGACTTCTCACGCTTTGACGGCTCTTGCAAGTTTGCGGACATCCCGAAGGAGTTCGGCGGCCAGACTATACCGTATGGAATTCTACTCAACACCGTTGAGTGGTACGAGCGCAGGACGCCGATCCTCGACCGCGACAGTCACAAATGCCAGGGCACCGGCTGCCAGGGTGTTTCCACGGTGCTCCAGGTACACCACCGTTTCTACATCATCGGCAAGAACGGGATTGAATTTAGGCTGCCGTGGGACTACCCGGACACGGCTTTGGTTACACTTTGCAAGGATTGCCACACTGCTTTGCACCGCGATCACAAGGTATCCGTATACGAAGAGGTAGGCAGCAAGTTAGTGAAAAAAGACCTTCGCTCTTGCAGCAGGTGCCTCGGCTCCGGTTGGTTTCCCCAATGGTTACACATCATGAATGGCATTTGCTTCAGATGCAAAGGTGCGCGTTTTGAAGAGGAGATCATCGCCGCATTTGTACCGGCCTTGTCGTAAGGGGGAAATCAAAGGAATCGGAAAGGAAAAGGAAAGGAAAAGAGGACGCAGCTCGGAAAGGAAAAAAGGACGCAGTTCGATTTGCCTTGACCGGAAAGAGCGGCCCGCACGGAAAGGAAAAGGAAAGGAAAAGAGGACGCAGCTCGATTTGCCTTGACCGGAACGAGCGGCCCGCACGGAGGATACCAGCGTAAAGAAAAAGGGACGGGCACGAATGGCATTAACTTAAGACGTTTGCGGCCCGGCGAGCCCGAAGCGCGACGCAAGGGCGAGCAGGCAAGTGCTTGGAATTACGCTGCTCGCCCTTGCGTAGCGCTTAGGGCTCGCAGCGTTTTCTCCTTAATTGAATGCCATTCGGGACAGCGGCCCCATTTTCCCATCTTCTCCCCTCCATCCACGAACCGCGACTCGTCTGGCATTTTTCCGCCCGGCAGTGCAAGATGCCCCCGTGCCGACGAGCGGCTCACCTTTGCACTTACCCTTCTTGCCTGCTCGACCGACAAAGACCCCGGACTCGGTTTGCGAGGATGGATCCGTGAAGCACTCCGTTGCTCGTTCGCTCTATTTGGCCACGTTCTTTTTCCTGGCGTTCGGCCTGCTCTCGGTCCCACGGGCGGCACCGTCCGCCGCGGAGGGTGCGCTCAGCCCGCCGACCGGGCGCGTGGTCTATCTCGCCGGCGAAATGCCCGACGAGCAACTGATTGCACTGGGCAGCGGTTTGGCGAACGCCGAGCGTCCGGCCACGCTGCTGATCGACACCACCGCCGCGACGCCCTACACGAAAATGTTCCTCCGTTCGTACCGGCCCGACCGCGTGGTTCCCGTCGGCGGCTTTCGCGACGGTCTGGGAGGTCGCGAGGAGAGCCTTAACTGCAATTTCGCAAAATCGCCGACCGGGACTGACGGCCAACCGCTCGATTGGTGGGCGAGCGTGTACACGAACCCGACGGCGGTGGTGGTGTGTCCCGCCGAGCCGCGCGGGCAACTGTTGCAAGCCGCGTGTCTGGCCGGCGCGCTGCGTGCGCCGCTGTTCATTTGCCAGGGGCGTCCGGAAGAAACGGCAAACCTTAAAGCACTGATCGAGCGCTGGCACGCCCACGACGTTTATCTCGCCGGCAGCGCCCGCAAGCTGAGTGCGGCGCTGCCCGGCGTCCACGGCATCCGCCTGGCCGACGAGGCCGCCGTCGCCGCCGCCCACGTCAAACAACTGGCGAAACGCGGGCCGATTGAAACCGTCGTCGTCGCCAACCCGGCCGACGCCCGCGACGGGCCGGCCGGCATGTCCCGACTCGCGCCGTGGATCGCCGTGCGCCACCGCGCGGCCCTGCTTTTGACCGACGCCTGCGGCAGCAACGTCGAGAACCTGTTGCGGACCGCCGTCAAACAGGAGTCAATGAGCAAGGCCGAGTCAGTGATCCTCGTCGCCAACCTGGTGTCGATTCCGATGGAGCAGCGGCTCAACCCGATCCCCGGCGACAAGGATCCCGTCATCGACCTGGAGCCGTTGACGCCCACCGGCAACGAACCGTACACCTTCGCGGTCGGACGGCTATTCCACGAAGACCCGGCCGTCGTGCCACTGATGCTGGCCCGCGAGGAACTGTTGCACTCCAAGACGACGCCCCCACGAGCGCTGGTGGCCAGCGACCCCGGCGGCAGCCTGGCCATGCTCGAAATTTTCTCGCGCAACACGGTCAAGGAGCTGCGCAACGCCGGCTACGAGACGAAGGCGCTTTACGGCAAGGATGTGAGCGGGGACGACCTGCGCAAGCAGATGCCCGACCACGACATTTTTCTGTGGGAAGGCCACCACAACACCCTGATCCGCGACTGGGCATTCCCCAGCTGGGACGAGCCGCTGCCGCCGTCGCTCGTATTCTTGCAAAGTTGCCTGGCGCTAAAAGAAGCCAAGGTGCAGCCACAACTCAGCCGCGGCTCGGTGGCGGTGGTCGGCTCCTCGACGCGCATGTATTCGGCCTCGGGCGGCGCTTATGCGCTGGCGTTCTTTGACGCCTTGCTTTACGAGCACCAATCGCTCGGTTGCTCGTTGCGGCAGGCGAAAAATTTCTTGTTGGCGTACACGCTGCTCAAGGAAAAGCGGCTGGGCAAGGACATCCAGCGCAGCGGCGCGAACCTGCGGGCCGCGTGGGCCTTCACCCTGTGGGGCGACCCGACGTTGACGATGCAACGGGCGGAAGTGCCGGAGTCCGCGCTGCCGCACGTCCGGCACGAGGTCAACGGCAACACGATCGTCCTGGACATCCCGACGGAGACACACGGCCTGGTGAAGTCCGCGAAATACCAGGTCGAAATGTTACCCAACGGACGTCTGGCTGGCCTGATCCGCAAGGAGAAGGAGGACGACACGCAACCGCTGGTGCCGTTCCTCTTCGCGGAGGTTCATTTGCCGAAGGGCAAGCCGGGGCAATTGCCGGTGCTGCACGGCAAGCTGCCCTCCAGCCGTTACGTCTTTTGTTGGGACGAGCGCCGGCAGAGCGGGTATCTCCTGGTCCAGCCGCGTGCAAATGAGGACAAGGAATTGCGCTTCCACGTCGAATGGGTTTCGGCCGAGGTCGTGCGTGCGGGGACTGCGCCGGCCGCGGTGGGCGGAAATTAGCGATCGAAAGGGCGAGCATCGAGGCGTAATCCCCACGTGGATTACACCCCCGACACCTCGGGCGTACCCCTCCACCCTCGCCAGGAGTGCGCGCAGGATTTTAGGCAGGAACGGGTCCAGGAAGAGGCAAGCGCATGTCACGGACGATGCTCACGGGACTGACGGCGGCGGCGCTGGCGATTGTCGCGCTGGCCGTCATGGCGACGCGCTACGGCGTCATGGGCGACGAGGTCAAACTGCCGCTCGGCCCCAACAAGTGGAAAGTCACCATGGTCGTTCAGGGCACGACCACCGGCGACGCGCGCCTGCAAACGGCGGCCCCCCTGGGCATCGGCCGACAGCACGTCCTCAAGGAAAACTTCAGCAGCGAGCAGCTCCTCAGCAAGCCGCCGGAGGCGCGGAATCCCGACCGCCGGCAAGTCCTGTGGCTGCGCCGCGCGGGACGAGGCGACGGCACGTTCCGCGCCGCTTGCGAGTATCACGTCGCGATTGAAGTGCCGCACCCCACCGCGGCCATGGACCGCCTGGCCAGCGGCGTCTATGCCGCGTCGAAGCCCGGCGAAAACCTCGACCCCGAATCGCGCAACGCCGGTGACACCGAAGTGATCGCGCAACAGGCCGCCGAATTGTGCGACGGCAAGGACAACAAGGCGGACATGACGGAGGCGCTTTATCGCTTTGTGACGCTGCAAGTCAAGAACGAGCCGAGCATCCTGGGCCGTTCGGCCCGCGCCGCCGAGTGCTTGAAAGAAAAATCCGGCGACTGCGCGGCGAAGAGCCGGTTACTGGTGGCGCTCCTGCGCAGCAAGGGCGTCCCGGCCCGCATCGTCACCGGCGTGACGTTGACCAAGGGGCCGCAGCAGCGCGGCCACTACTGGGTCGAGGCCTGGGTTTACGACCACTGGATTTCGCTCTGCCCGTTCTACGACCACTTCCGGCACGTCCCCTCGACGTACCTCGTCTTCGGCTACGGCGACAAGCCGCTGGTCCGCGGCCGCAACGTCAAGGACGTGGACGCTGTGTTCCTGGTGGAACACCAGCCGCTGGTGGACCCCGCCGACGCCAAGGGGTCGCCGGTACTGACGTTCTTCCGCGCCATTTCGCTGTACATGCTGCCGCCCGCGGAACAACGGCTCGTCGAAATCTTGCTCCTGTTGCCGCTCGCCGCGCTGATTATTTGCGTCTTTCGCAACGTGATCGGCATAAACAGTTTTGGCACCTTCGCGCCGGCGCTGGTCGGCCTGTCGTTCCGCGAATTCCACAGCTTGCCCGGCTTCTTTGTGTTCGTGGCGATCCTGCTGGTCGGCTGGCTGATGCGGCGCGTGCTGGACCAATACCACCTGTTGCAAGTGCCGCGCGTGTCGATGATGTTGACCCTCATCATGATGGTGCTCATCGCGCTCATCATCGGCGCCAACCTCGAAGACTTGCCGGCGACGAAATACATTTCCCTGTTCCCGCTCGTGATTCTGACCGGCATGGTGGAGCGCTTCTGGACGCTCGAAACGGAGGACGGCACGTCGTCCTCGTTCCGGACCCTGCTGTCCACGATGGGCATTGCGGCGACCATTTCGCTGGTGTGCAGCCTGCACGCGGTGGTCGATCAACTCTTCCGGTTCCCGGAGACACTCGGCTTGATCATGGCGGCCCAGTTGCTTATAGGCCGCTACACGGGCTACCGCTTCATGGAACTGTTGCGCTTCCGCGACTTCGTGAAGACGGCGGCCCTGACGACGCCGAGGGTGCGCTACTTCGACGAGGGTGCCGCGGCGGTGTGATTGAGACCATTAACCCGGGATTGCCGC
>JBBRLG010000437.1:0-6324 GCA_038231495.1 Gemmatales bacterium
GACCACGGGGGGGCAACGGTGCTTACGATCCACGACCGCCGCGCGTTTCTCAAAATCGGCAGCCTCGCGCTCGGCGGCTTGACGCTGCCGGGACTGCTTGCCGCCCGCGCCGCCGGGACCAACCGGCTCGTCACCGACAAGTCCGTCATCTTCCTCTTCCTGCACGGCGGGCCGAGCCAGTTTGAAACCTTTGACCCGAAAATGGCCGCGCCCGCGGGCGTCCGCAGCACTACCGGCGAAATCGCCACCCGGCTGCCCGGCGTTACCTTCGGGGCCACGTTTCCAAAACTCGCCGCGCTGGCCGACAAGATTGCCGTCGTCCGCTCCTACGTTCCCGGCGACGCCAACCACGACATCAAGCCGGTCGTTTGCAAGGACACCTTTGGCGGCAACCTCGGCTCCGTCTACGCGCGGATGGCCGGCATTAACCACCCGGCGAGCGGCATGCCATCCAACGTGTTGCTGTTCCCGCGCGCCGTGGACCCCGCGACCCAGCCCGGCACCTTGAACTTCGGCAAGTTCGCCGACACGGGCCCGTTCGGTCTCGCCAGCGCACCCTTCGATCCCAGCGGTCCGGGCCAGTTGCAAAAAGACATGCGCCTGGCGATCCCGCTCGACCGACTCGACGACCGCCGCCAATTGCTGGCCCGGCTTGACGAGGTGAAGTGGGCGCTGTCGGAAGGCAAGATGATCGACGGTTTAGACCAGACGCGACGGCAGGCGTTCGACACCATCCTGGGCGGCGTCGCCGACTCCTTTGACCTGAGCAAGGAAGACGACCGCGTCGTCGGCCGCTACGACACCGCGCCGCTGGTGCGGCCGGAGAACATCGACAAGAAGTGGAAGAATTACAACAACTACGTGGACAACGCCAAGACGCTGGGCAAGCTCCTGCTCTTGGCGCGGCGGCTGTGCGAGCGCGGCTGCGGCTTCGTGACGGTGACGACGAACTTCGTGTGGGACATGCACGCCGACGTGAACAACGCCGGTGTCGCGGAAGGCATGCGCTACATGGGCGAGCCGCTCGACCACGCGCTGGCGGCCTTCATCGAGGACGTGGAGGCGCGCGGCCTGAGCGACAAGATTCTACTGGTTGTGTGCGGCGAGATGGGTCGGACGCCTCGCGTCAACCCAAACGGCGGTCGCGACCATTGGGGCAACCTGGGGCCGCTGCTCCTGGCCGGGGGCGGGTTGAACATGGGCAAGGTGATCGGCCAATCGACGAAGGACGGCGGCGAGCCGGCGACGGAGCCGGTGCGGATCAAGAACCTGATTGCGACGGTGCTGCACACGCTGTTCGACGTGAGTGAGCTGCGCCTGGTGCCCGGCGCGCCGCGCGAAGTTGCCCAGACCATGACCGGCTGGGAGCCAATTCCGGGGCTGCACGGCTAAGGTCTGCCGCTTGCGGCTTTGCAAATGGCAAAGCCGCAAGCGGCAAGCGGTTCTCACCAATCCGGATCAGTAATCACTTCATTACCGTCTCGGGTGATCAGCGCCTTGAGCGTTGCCGGGGCCATCGTCTTGGGAATGAACCGCGTTGAACCGTCGGCCAGGCCCACCAAGGACCCCGCACTGAAATGACTGCCCAGCGGCGGCGGCATTTGGTCGGGGTTGAACGGCATGTCGCCAGGGCTGGTCCAGACGACCGCCGTGGGCGCTTCGGCAATCAAGATGGTGTTATACAGGCCGTCCTCAACGTTGCTGAAACTGACCCGGTTCTTGGCCTCGGTGGGGTGGGTGAACATCGCGTGCGGCGCCTTCCCCGGTGCCGTGACGAAGACCTGGTAATAGGTTTGATTCGGGGGCGTCTTGGTGTCCTGGGGGAATTGAAACGTTGTCACCTGGACCGACTGGAGGGAGCGGTTTGTCGGTCCGTCCCACGCTTCGTTCTCGCGGTATTGGAGGTAGAGCGGCTCTTGCTCGATGTACGGCAAGAGGGCGACGCGCCAGCTCATGCCCTGCTGGCCCGCCGCGCCCTGCACCGGGGCGTAGGCCAGCGGCAAGCGCCCATTCGCATCGTTGTAGCCGTGCATGGCGAGCGTCAGTTGCTTCATGTTGTTCTGGGACTGCATCCGCTCCGCGGCTCCGCGGATTTTCTGGATGGCTGGCAATAGCAGGACGAGTGGCAACGCGACGAGAGACAGGACCATGCTGACGATGCCGAACGTGATGCCGGCGTAGGCCAGCCCTTTCCCCCGGATCGCACCGCGGCTATTACTTATTTCGCCCAACGCCATGAAGCCGAGGATGACCGCGGGCAGGCCCGCCACGCAGCTGAGAAAGCAGCCGGCAATGCCCAGGACGAAACTGGTGATCGCCTTGCCGCTCGTGGAGCCGCGGCCGACCGAGTATTCTGCCTCGTCGTCGCGGCCGCGCCGCCGGCGTCGCGGTGCTTCATCGTCGCCGCGGTCGGTGCCCGCCGGGGAGCGCCCGGCAGTTACACCCTCTTCCCTGGGCGGTACGGGCACTTGCCGGCCACACGCGGGGCAGAGCAGACTTTTGCCCCAGGGGGGGTTGTTCGACCGCAGGTTGTGGCCGCAGTCGCAGGTGAGTTCGATCATGGGAGTCTCGTTTGCCAGCAGGGGCTACTTACACTCGGGCCGTCCGGTGCGATTTCCGACCCAATCGTAGCGGAACTGCGTGCGATAGCAAGTGGATTCGCGGCTATACTCACCGCGGCTGGGAATGACACAAGCCCGACGCGCAAGCGAGGGACCGGCCCTCGCTTGCGCGTCGGGCTTGTGTCAAATTGACCCGCGCCGAGTATAGTGTCTGCGTTACGCGTCGCGGTCGTAAGCCATTTCCAAATACCGCGCCACCTCGCCGTCAATGTCGTCCATTGTCGCAATCGGGATGCGGTGCGTGATGCGGTCTTTCTTGGCGAAACCGCCCGTGTCGATGAGCCGGCCCGTCGCCGCGAAGTCGCCCAGCGCGAAACCCAGGTCGATGCGCGTGCGCGTGGTCGGCTTGATCTGGGCGAAGACGTGGTTGCGGTACAACGGCACAATCGTCTGGCACGGGCAGACTTTCACGTCGCGGCCGAGTTTGCGGCCCAGCTTGACGATCTCATCGTGCAGGGGCCGCAGTCCGGCCTTGGCCCCGGCGTACTGGGCATCGACGTAGCCGACGGCGGCGGCGAGATAGATGTCGGGGTCGCCTTCCTCAAAGCCCATGCCCTTGCCCGCGGCGCGGTTGGCGATCCATGCCGCGGAGTTGGTGCCGAACTTGTGTTGGGCCTTGAGCCACGCGCACTGCTCTTTCGCGGTCGGCAGCCCGGACTTCTGCACGAGCGCGGCCCACTGTTCGAGCGTCTTGCCCGTCTTGGCCTTGAGGTTCGCGATCCAGTCCTGGATCATGCGAACGCCGGGGTGTACGTCGTAGGGCGATTTGGTCGTTTTCGTCAGCACGGTGCGTGTCCTCCGACTTGGATAGGTAAGGGAGTTGTCCGATGATACCGGTCCAAGGAAGGTAGGGGAAAGGTCAGTTGCCGCCGCTTGCGGCTGAGCGCTCAGCCGCAAGCGGCAAAACCCGTGCTTCTTCACCCCGCCACTTTGAGATAGGATAATGCGAGGTTCGGACGGAACCTCGTTGACCTCATTGGTGTCCGGTCGGGGGCAGGCCCGTTGTAGGGGCGTGCGACCCCGGCCCGACTTGCAGGAGTAGCCTTGTCATGCTGACCCTCAAACTTCCCGACGGTTCCAGTCGCCAGGTCGCCGAAGGCACCCGCTCGCGCGACGTGGCCGAGTCGATCGGCAAACGCCTCGCCCAGGCCGCCGTCGCCGCCAAGGTCAACGGCGTCGTCGTCGATCTCGACCGCGAACTGAAGGCCGGCGATGGCACCGAACTGTCGTTTCAGGTGCTTACCGACAAGAGCCCCGAATCGTTGAAGCTCATGCGGCACAGCTGCGCCCACGTCATGGCCCGCGCGGTCATGCGCCTGTTCCCCGGCGTGCAGCTCGCGTTCGGGCCGGCGCTCGAAAACGGCTTCTATTACGACATCGACGTGACCCCGCCGCTGCGCGAGGAGGACTTCCCCGCCATCGAAGCCGAGATGCGCAAGATCGTCACCGACGCGGAGCCGTTCGAGCGCTTCGAGCGACCTACTCCGGACGCCCGGCAACTCGTGCAGGACTTGCACCAGCACTACAAGGTCGAACACATCGACGGCGAGTTGAAGCAGTATCCGAGCCTGAGCTTCTACCGCCAGGGCGAGTTCATCGACCTGTGCCGTGGCCCGCACATTCCCCACGCCGGCAAGATCGGCGCGTTCAAAATCCTCAGCATCGCCGGGGCGTACTGGAAAAACGACGCCAGCCGCAAACAGCTGCAACGCCTCTACGCCATCGCATTCTTCACCCAGAAGGAGCTGGACGCCTACCTGAACCAGATCGAGCAGGCGAAGAAGCGCGACCACCGGCTGCTCGGCAAGCAGTTGAAGCTGTTTACCATCAGCCAGGCCGTCGGCAGCGGCTTGATTTTGTGGATGCCCAGGGGCGCCACCGTGCGCGGCCTGCTGGAAACGTTCATTAAGGACGAGTTGGTGAAGCGCGGCTACCAGCCCGTCTACACGCCGCACATCGGCCGGCTGGAACTGTACCGGACCAGCGGCCACTTCCCCTACTACCGCGACGCCCAGTTCCCGCCAATGTTCTTTCATCCGTTGGGGCAAGCGGTCGATACCTGGCTCAACCTCTTCGAGGCGAAACAGCTAACGACCGCGGCCGAGAATGCGCTCCTCGGTCTGGTTGATGAATACATCAAGGCGACAGCCGTGGTGGAGTCGAACGAACAAAAGCATCAGGCTTTGGTGCTTCGCACCCTGTGGGTGAATTACCAGAACGCGGCAGACAAGAAAGCCGAGGTGCTCAAGGATTGGCTGCAAGGTCAGGAAGCGTACCTGCTCAAGCCGATGAACTGCCCGCACCACATTCAGATTTACAAGGCCGAGCCGCGCAGTTACCGCGACCTGCCGGTGCGGCTGGCGGAGTTCGGCACCGTCTACCGCTTCGAGCAGACTGGCGAACTATCCGGCATGACGCGCGTCCGCGGCTTCACCCAGGACGACGCGCACTTATTCGTGACGCCGGAACAGATCGAGGCGGAGGTCGGCGCCAACATCGATCTGGTTTTGTTCGTACTGTCGAGCCTGGGGTTGAACGACTACCGCGTGCGCGTCGGCCTGCGCGACCCGCAGGCCGACAAGTACGTCGGCAGCCCCGAGGACTGGACCAAGGCCGAGAACACGTTGATTGAGGTGGTCAAAAGCCGCGGCATGAACTACACGGCGGAGGAGGGCGAGGCGGCGTTCTACGGCCCGAAGATCGACTTCGTGGTGCGCGACTGTATCGGCCGCGAGTGGCAGCTGGGCACTGTGCAGCTGGACTATAACTTGCCGAAGCGTTTCGACCTGGAGTACGTCGGCAGCGACAACACCGCGCACCGGCCGGTGATGATCCACCGCGCCCCGTTCGGCTCGATGGAGCGGTTCATGGGCATCCTGATCGAACACTTCGCGGGTGCGTTCCCGCTGTGGCTGGCACCGGAACAGGTGCGCGTCCTGCCCGTGAGCGAGCGTTTCAACGATTACGGCCGAACGGTCGAAGCCGAACTAAAGTCGCACGGCTTCCGGGCGACGATGGACAACCGCCCGGAAAAGATCGGTTACAAGATCCGCGAAGCGCAGCTGGAAAAGATTCCGTACATGCTGGTGGTCGGCGACAAGGAGCAGACCGCGGGCACCGTAGCGGTGCGGGAACGGACGGCCGGCGACCAGGGGGCGGTGTCGGTGGCCGAATTGGTTGCCCGGCTAACGGCGGAGGTCAAGGAACGCCGACTGCCGGCTGTTGTCGCGGAGAAGTAAGGAGACAAGGTGACAAGGAGACTATACTCAACGCGGTCCCATGTGACACAAACGCCCGTAGCCACAAGCGGCCCGCTTGTGGGTGACCGTCTCCCACGAGCGGGCCGCTTGTGGCTACGGGCGTTTGTGCCACTTTCCCCCGCGCCGGTTATAACATCCCACGAAGGGTTTGCAAGACCCAATGTCCGCCGCGACGCCAGCGAAGAAACGGGGTCGAGTGGTTGGGCGTCTATTTTAATCGACGCCCAACGCCATTCATCCGCCCGACCAAGTATCCTCCCACCCAATAGTGTTCGGCTCGATTTTTGCTAGGGACGGAAACCCGTGTTTTTACGTGCGCTCTCCAGCCCTCGGGGCCGAATCGATGCCTTTTCGGCAGGCAGCAGATCGTCCGGCTGTCAGTTTTCGGTCCCCGGCCTCCCTTGGGGATAGTGAACGGACGTTTGCTTCCACGGTGCGATGCC
>JBBRLG010000438.1:0-6321 GCA_038231495.1 Gemmatales bacterium
GGATTCGTCGAGGACCATGGTGCCGGTGATGTCGGACGGCATCAGGTCGGGCGTGAACTGGATGCGCTTGAACGACACGTCGAGGATTTGACTGATCGAACTGACCATTAACGTCTTGGCCAGGCCGGGCACGCCGACGAGCAGGCAGTGGCCGCGCGTGAAGACGGCAGCCAGGATTTGCTCGATCACTTCATTTTGGCCGACGATCGCGCGGCGGAGCTGGTCCTGCATCAGGGTGCGCGTCTGGCTGAACTGCGTCAGGTATTCGCTAATGCGGTCGGTAGACACCGTGGCGGTTCCTCGGCTGAGAGCGGGCGGGACGGGACGTACCTCCCCGTCATTGTAAAGAAAACCGGCCGCGCGTGGCCAAGGTCCGCGGCGGTGGAGGGGTTGTAGCGGGTGTGGCAAATCTTTCGGGAGGGCTTTCTTCCGTAGGACGGGTTTCCAGCCCGTCGGTCTGCTCCGGACGGGCTGGAAGCCCGTCCTACAGCAGACCTCCCGAAAGTTTTGCCACACCCGTTGTAGCGTTTTTCCCACAAAAGCCTTTGACCGGGGGCGGCCGGCTTGCTACGATAACCTTCTTCCCCCTTGCGTATCAGGGGAGGCGTTGCCCACGCCGGTGTACGTCTTTGTCCGTCAACCCGTGTACCCCCGAACCGCCTGCGGGCAGGAGGGCAGTGCGTGGCCATTGTTCAGGTAAAAGATTTGATCGAAGCCGGCGTCCACTTTGGGCATCGAGCCAGTCGTTGGGACCCCAAGATGCGGCCGTACATCTACGGCAAACGCAATCTCATTCACATTATCGACCTGCGGGAAACCGTCCGCGGCCTGTTGCGCGCCCACCGCTTCCTCGCCAAGGTGGCCAGCGGCAACAGCCTCGTGCTGTTCGTCGGCACCAAGCGCCAGGCCAAGGAAGCTGTCGAACGCGAGGCGAAGCGGTGCGGCATGCCGTTCGTCAACGAACGCTGGCTGGGCGGCACCCTGACCAACTACCGCACCATCCGCGACCGCCTCAAGCGCTTGCAAGAACTCGAAACGATGTGGCTGTCGCCCAACGACAACCCGGCCAAGGTCGATCTGCCGACCTACATTCGCGGCATGGTCAACGAGTCCGGCAAGCTCGAACTGAACAAGGCTCCCGAAGGCGCCATCATTCGCGGCTACAGCAAGAAGATGGTCGCGACCCTGAACCGCGAGTTGACCAAGATTCAGCGCAACCTGTCCGGCATCCGCGACATGACGCGCCTGCCCGACGCGATCGTGGTCGTCGATCCCAAGCGCGAACACATCGTCGTCAAAGAAGCCAAGCGCATGGGTGTGGCGACGGTGGCCCTCATCGACACCGACAGCGACCCCGACGAGGTGGACCTGCCGATTCCGGGCAACGACGACAGCATTCGCTCGATTGAGCTGGTGCTTGGCAAGATGGCCGACGCCGTGTTGGAAGGCAAGGCGGCGGTATCGGCGGCGGACCAGCAGGCGGCGAATGCCCCCCGGCCGCGTCCTCACCAGCCGATGTCGAGCGCGACCCAAAGCCCGGCTCCGACGACGCCGAGCGCGAAAGCAACCACGCCGGCCGTCGTGGAGTGAGTGAACCCGCAGAGAAATCATTAAAGAAAAATCCGAAATCCGAAATCCGAAATCCGAAAACCTAGAGCCACCTGGCGGTGTCCTTAGGTTAAGCCCACCGGGGATTTGTTTCGGATTTCGGATTTCGGATTTCGGATTTTTGTTTTTGGATTTCGATTTTGAGGATGGTGCGACATGGAGATTTCAGCCAGTAACGTCAAGGCGTTGCGCGACCGGACCGGCATGCAGATGATGAAGTGCAAGGCCGCCCTGACCGAGGCGGGCGGCGACATGGAGAAGGCCGTCGAAATCCTGCGCAAGCAGAACAAGGACGCCCAGGACAAGGTCGTCAACCGCGAGACCGCCGAGGGCCGTATCGGCATCTTCATCGACCCCGTCGCCCGCAACGGCGCAATCGTCGAGGTGCGCTGCGAAAGCGCCCCGGTGGCCAAGAGCGACCTGTTCGTGCAACTCGCGCTCGACCTGGCCAAGCAGGTGGCGATGAAGAACCCGGCCACGGTCGAGGATTTGCTCAAGCAGCCGTTCATCGACAAGCCGGCGCAGACCATCCACGAGCGGATCGGCGAGGTCGTCGGCCTGGTGCATGAGAACATGAAGGTGGCGCGGATGACGCGCATGGAAGGTCTGCTCGGCCACTACGTCCACCACGACGGCACAATCGGCGTACTGGTGCAAGTGGAAGGCGACAAAGCCGAGCCGCAGATGCTGCGCGACGTGGCCATGCACATCACGGCCAAGAACCCGGCCGCGGCACTGCGCGAGCACGTCGCGGCGGACCGCATCTCCAAGGAGAAGGAGATCGCGAAGTCGCAGGTCGAGGCCGACCCCAAGACGAAGGGCAAGCCGGCGCAAATCATCGACATGATTATCGAAGGCAAGATCAAGACGTGGTTTGCCGACAATGTGCTGGTCGAGCAACCGTTCGTGAAGGACGATAGCAAGACGGTCGGCGACCTACTCAAGTCGGCGGGACTGAAGATGACCAAGTTCGTCCGATATAAGATCGGCGAAGTGGGCTAACGCTTTTGCCGCTTGCGGCTTTGCAAACGGGGCGAGCCGCAAGGCTCGCCCCGAAGCATTGGCGGTTAACGGTCCTTTCCCTCGCGGCGATGGTTGTCGCGCTGATCGTCGTGCCGGTACGGCAAAACCGGCCGACGGTAGTCGTAAATCTCGTGGTGCTGGTTCCAGTCGTCGTGGCGGTCGCGGTCCCACCGGTAGATCGGTTGGATGATAATGCCGGGTACCGTTGTCACCGCCGGCTGCACGACCGTGTTCGAGCCGACCCAGGTGCCGGGGTTCTGTGTCATGACGTCGTGGGCAAGGTTCTGACGGTCCTCGGTATAGAGGCGCCGCACCCAGAAGTCCAACTCGCTCTGGCTCGGACGCCGACGCAGCAAGTCGTTGAACAGGCCGGCGATAAACCCGTCCGGCGTGTTGCCGCATTTCTTGTAATACTCGTCGCTGGCCAGGATGCCGGCGATGACGGAATCCGCCGAGTCGCCCTGTTGCAGGTGATTCACCCAGTAGGTGATGCCGGAGTCCGCGGGGTGGCCCAGGTACGTCCGATACCACGAATCGACCAGGGTGTTCGGATCGCCGCCGCCGTAATATTGCGCTTTGGCAAATGACGGCGTCACCAACAAGAGGGCGGCCGCGGCAAATAGTGCGATGCGTCGCATGGCTAGTTCTTCTCCTTGTCCGAGGGTTTCGGGTCCTTGTCTTTGGATTCCGCCGCCTTGGCGTCACGCTTTTCTTTCGCCGCCTTGAGCAGTTCGTCGTGGTCGATGAAGCCGTCCTTGTTCGTGTCGATCTTGTCGAAATGGTCCTTGATCAAGCCCTTCGCCTCCTCCTTGCTGATCTTGCCGTCCTTGTTCGCGTCGAGCCGTTCAAAGGCACCTTTCACGCGCTCTTCGAGAATGCGGTTGCTCTCGGCTTTCAATTCCTTCGCGTCGATCTTGCCGTTCTTGGCGGTGTCCAGCTTGCGCAACATGTCGTAGATGCGTTGCACCTCTTCCGTGCAACCTTCCTCGCAATCGGTCATTTCGATGAGCGTCCGCACCGCGTCGGATAAACGCTGCGGGCGTGCGGCGCGGCCGGCGGCGCGCAGCTCCGTCACCTCGCCTCCGGTTTCAACGATCAGCGCTTCTTTGCCCGACTGAAATACCTCGACGCTGGCAACGCGGCCGGTCTCGTCGAAGTACTTAATGTCTTTGGTGAGGTGGAAGGTCCTCTCCACATCCTTGAGTTTGCCGTCGGTGTACTTGACGGTAATCTGGCCCTTCTTGGCATCGACCTTGGTGATGGTTACATGGGTGGGTTTCGGAGCGTCCTTGTCTTTTTTGTCTTTTTCGTCGGCGGCGACGAGGTTGCCGGCCAGCAAGGCCACAACGGGCAGGGCGGCGAGAAACGTTCGGATCATGAAGCTACTCCTTCTCGGAAGACGGTGGTAACGAACGGCGTGCGCGGGTAGGCCCGTAAGGATTGATTGCTGCAAATGGTGTGCCTCGCGTCTCAAGAGGCGTGACGGAATGCTCAGGCCAACCCGCCGTCAAGCGGCACGCGCTGGCGAACCGGCTGCGTTAAGCAGGCGTCCAATAATGAATGCGGTGGCACCGGCGTCGCGCCGGTGTTGGCGATCCGCGGTGGCACGGGCGTCCCGCCCGTGGAACCACTTCACGGCCGGGACGCCCGTGCCACCGGCGCGACGCCGACGGCACCGATCCGGGAAGTTATTCTTGGACGCCGCCTGAGCAGCCGGTTCGCCAGCGCTTGTCAATAGCCTGGCGCACCCACTCAAATTGGGGACCGCTGGCTTGTGGGAGAAGATCGTGGCGGCCCGGAACAGCGGGAAGTCCGAGTAGGGCACGGCCGGCTTGCTTTTGGCGGGCTTTCGCGTAGACTTTGGCAGGGCTTCGGTCGAGTCCTTGGGAACGGGGTTGCGGCGTAGGCTCCAAAAAGCAGGACGACACCGGCCGCGGTCAATGTGCCGATAAAAAGTTTGCCCCCGTAGCTCAGGGGATAGAGCATCGGTTTCCTAAACCGAGGGTCGCAGGTCCGAATCCTGCCGGGGGTATTGGGGAACGGACAAGGGCCGCAACCCCTTGCGGCCCTTGTCCGTTTTTCCCCGGAATGCGAACGGGAGCCTAACGCGGGGTCCCAACGCCTCCGGACGCATCTTCCGCGTCGCCGCCCTCTTCCTCCCCCGTCGCGGGCAGATTTTGATGCAGGCCGTACAGCGCCAGTTTCTTCCGCACGGTCGCGCGGTTGAGGCCGAGCCACTGCGCCGCCACCCAGCGGTTGCCGTGCAAACGCCGCAACACGTCGTCCAACAACGCCGGTTCCACGCAGCGCAACAACTCGGCATACAGTTCCCCCGGCGCGGCCGTCCCGCTTTGGCGCACCCGGTCGGCCAGCCAGGTGCGCACCGACGCGGCCAGGTGTTGCGCCGGCGACAGCGGGCCGGTGTCGAGGTTCAACGTCGGGAAATGTTCGGGCAACAGCGAACCGCCGCGGGCCACGATGGCCGCGTGTTCCAGGGCGTTCCGCAGCTCCCGGACGTTGCCGAACCAGGGTTGGGCACGCAGGAAACGCAGCGTTTCCGGCAGCAAGGGCAAGGCGCGCGGCTCGAAGCGCCGCAAGAAATGTTCGCTCAGCGCTTCCACGTCTTCCGGGCGGTCGCGCAACGGCGGCACGACGATTTGAAAGACGTTCAGCCGGAAAAACAGGTCGTGGCGGAAACGGCCCTCGGCGACGCACCGCGCCAGGTCCTGGTGCGTCGCCGTCAGGATGCGGATGTTGAGCGGTTGCGGCTGGTTCGCGCCGACGGGCAGCACCTCGTTATGCTCCAGCACGCGCAACAACTTGACCTGGACGGGCAACGGGATGTCGGCCAATTCATCGAGAAAGACCGTGCCGCCGTCGGCGAGGGACAGCAAACCCGGCCGCGCCTGGCCCGCGCCGGTGAACGCCCCCCTGGTGTGGCCGAACAACTCACTTTCAACGAGGTTCGGGTTCAGGGCCGCGATGTGGACCGGCAAAAAGGGTCGGTCGCGGCGGGAGCTGTAGCGGTGCAGCGCGCGGGCGACGAGTTCCTTGCCGGTGCCGCTCTCCCCGGTGATCAGGACGCTGGATTCGCGCGGTGCCACGAGGGCGATGCGCTTGAAAACCGCCTGCATGATCGGACTACGGCCAACGAATTCTTGCGGCGCTTCCTCGTCAACGGCCGGCGGCGCGGCGTTTTCCGGCACCGGCCGCCGTTGCAAGGCACGGTTGACGGCGTCCAGCGCCTGGCTCAGATCGAACGGCTTGGGCAGGTAATCGAACGCGCCTTCCTCCACCGCGCGCACGGCAGTCGGCAGGTTGCCGAACGCCGTCACGACGATTACCGCCGCGTCGGGTGCCAGCTCATGAAACTTCGGCAACGCACTCAGGCCGTCGATGCCCGGCAAGCGCACGTCCAGGATAATCGCGTCGGGCCGTTGTTCGCCGACCCGCGCGAACGCCTGTTCCGCCGACGCGGCCACCGCGACGGCGTGCCCTTCGCGGCTCAGGGCGCGTTGCAAGGACCAGCAGACGGCCTCCTCGTCATCGACGATCAGGATGTGTTTCACCGGCACTCCTCAAGGCAAACGCGCAAAGTAACTGTTCACTGGCATCAACTTCTCCCCCCTTACGAAGGGGGGGTAGGGGGGTGAAGAACGCTTGCCTAGCCTCATCTCCACCCCCCCTTAC
>JBBRLG010000439.1:0-6320 GCA_038231495.1 Gemmatales bacterium
AGGGCGGAATGCAAAGCCGCAAGCGGCAATACTAGCTTGTCAAACCCGTCAACCCCTTTTCTCATCGCTTCTCGTCGGCACAACCCGCACCCATGGCACGACCTACCCAGTTTACCGAAACCTCTTCGCGGCAAACTTCATAAACCGTTGACAGGTCAGTGTCAGCGGCGTTATCGTTGATCTTGTTCCGCTGGTTGAAAAAGTTACACGGGCAAGGTAGACGGACCGCAACCCGCCAAAGGGGATCGTTGTGGGAACAAGCGCCATGGTTGTCAGCGAAACAATGGTTCGGGTGGACGAACTGGCCCAACGTCTATTCGACGTGTTCACCCAGTTCTGCCTGGCGGTGCCCCGGGGCCGCCGACGCCTGGGCGACCTGAAAGAGGTCGAGTTCCTTACCCTGTCGCTCTTGCGGCAAAACGACACCATGATCGTCGGCGACATCCAGCGCATGCTCGGCGTGTTGCCGGCCCAGATGTCTCGCATCATCCGTTCGTTAGAGACGCGCGACCAGCCGTTCATCGCCTGCCGCATCAACCCGCACGACAAACGCAAGATCGACGTGGTTCTGACGCCAGCCGGCCAGCACGCCTTTCAGGAATACCAAACGGCCCGCATTTGTGCCATTTCGCAGCTGTTGACGAAGATGAATGAGGAAGACCTCGACGATCTGCAAGGGTTGCTCGGCAAGATGCACGAGCTGTTGACGAATAATCACGATTAAGAAGGATCGGGTGTCGGGTGTCGGGTGTCGGCATTGGCTGAGAGCTAATAGCTGACAGCTAACAGCTATTTATGTTCCCCTCTTCCGACACCCGACACCCGACACCCGACACCCGACACCCGATCTTCTTATCCCACTTCCGCCAAATCTAACGTCTCCCCATACCGCGCGAGGACCGCCGCCCGGAGCCGTTCGTTTTCCGGCTTCCGCAAACCGGCGTCGGCCAGGACCACCGCGAAGGCGTCCTTGCGCGCTTGCGTCAACAGGTCGGCGTCGGCGATCAAACTTCCGAGGCGCAGTTCCCCGAGGCCGTGCTGCTTCGTGCCGAAGAACTCGCCTAGGCCGCGCAACCGCATATCCTCTTCGGCCAGGCGAAAGCCGTCGGTGACGCGCGTCAGGATTTTCAGGCGTTCGCGGCCCTCGTCAGTCGCGGGGTTTGCGAACAGGTAGCACTCGCCGGCGACGGTGCCCCGGCTCACGCGGCCGCGCAGCTGGTGCAGTTGCGACAGGCCAAACCGCTCCGCGTGCTCTACCAACAGGAGCGTCGCGTTCGGCACATCGACGCCCACTTCCACCACCGACGTACACACGAGGAGGTCAATTTGGCCCGCGCGGAAGTCGGCCATCACGCCCGCTTTCACAACTCCATCCTGACGCCCGTGCAGCAGGGCGACCCGGAAATCCTTGAACGGCCCGGCGGACAGTTCGGCGTGCGTTTCAATCGCGGCCTTGGCATCGAGCGCGACCGACTCTTCGACTAGCGGACAGACGACGAACGCCTGACGCTTGGCGCGCAGCTGTTTGCCGAGGTGTTCGTACAACCGTTCGCGCTGATTCTCGTCGAGCCAGCGCGTCTTGACTGCCTGGCGGCCCGGCGGCAGTTCGCGGATGATGGAAACGTCCAGATCGCCGAAAACCGTCAGCGCGGCCGTGCGCGGGATCGGCGTCGCCGTCATGACGAGGTAGTGCGGATCGACACCCAGCCGCCGCACCCGCGCCCGCTGGTACACGCCGAACTTGTGCTGCTCGTCAATGACTACCAGGCCGAGCCGGGCGAATTGCACGTCCTCTTGCACCAGCGCCTGGGTGCCGATCACCAGATCGACCGCGCCGTCGCGGATTTTTTGTAAGGCGTCACGGCGCTCGCGCGCCGACAGGCCGCCCGTTAAAAGCAGGCGGCGTACGCGGCTTTGCGCGAGGTAGCGTTCGAGCGTCTCGGCGTGTTGCCGGGCCAGCACTTCCGTCGGGGCCATGAGCGCCGCCTGGTGCTTGTTCGCGACCGTCACCAGGAGCGCATAGACGGCAACCGCGGTTTTGCCCGCGCCGACGTCGGCCTGCAGGAGCCGCTGCATCGGCCGGTCGCTCGCCAGGTCGTGACAGATTTCGGCGACGGCCTTGTCCTGGTCGGCCGTCAGCGGAAACGGAAAAAGTCGGCGAATCCGCGCATCGATGGCGGGCGTCGTGGCCAGGACGGGCGCACGTTGCCGGTCGCGCAAGTCGCGGCGGCGCAGGGCAAGCGCCAGCTGGAGGATGAGAAATTCTTCGTAAACGAACCGGCCGCGCGCCAGCCGCGCGGCTGCCAGAGTCGGCGGGAAGTGGACCTCGCGCACTGCCTGCGCCAGCGTCGGCCAACCGTGCTTTTGCCGTAGCACGTCCGGCAAGATGTCGGGTAGCTGGGCCGCGTGCCGGTCGATCGCCTTGCCAATGAGCGACCGCAGCACGTCGGGCCGCAAGTCCTCGGTCAGGGGATAGACGGGAATGATCTTGGGCTGGTCGCCCTGGTCTTGGCCGTCGAGGATTTGCACGCGCGGGTTGTTCATCTGCCAGTGGCCTCGGTAACGACGCGGCTTGCCGCTGAACGACACCCGTTGGCCGTAGCGGAATTGCCGGGCCGCGCCGGCCTGGTTGAACCACACGCCTTCCAGGCAGTTCGTGCCGTCGTCGCTGAGAACGACGCTGACCACGGCCCTGCCGTCGTCGAGCCGCCGACCCTCGATCTCGACGACCTCGCCTTGCACGGTCTGGAGCTTGCCTGCCGTCAGCGCCCGGATGCCGCGCACGTCGGTCAAATCCTCGTAAGAGCGCGGCAAGTGGAACAGCAAGTCGCCGACCGTGAGTAGTCCCAGGCGCGCGAGCAGGTCGCGCCGCGTGGGCGTAACGCCCGGCAATTGGTGCAACGGCATTTGCACCGGGTCGCTCTCGGGAGTGGGAGGGTTGCTGCGCACCGTTGCATCTTCCAAGTTTAGCCGCGGCCAAGGTGTACGAACTTAAGGGCGAGCCGGGTGCGTGAGCGACCGGAGTGAATCTCTAAATCCACTCCGGTCGCTCACGCTCCCGGCTCGCCTGCGCTGGTGCGAAAGCCCACCGCCGCATTAGTCGTCGATGCCCTTCTCCTCCTCCGCGATGAGTTCCGCGGATGCGGTGGGATCGGCCTCGACGCGCAGGCTCTGGACGTACTCCTTACCGTCCACGGTCAGAACGATCTTGTAAGCGCCGGTCGGCACCGCGCGGCCGCCGAAACCGCCGCCCTGTCGGCCACCACCGCCGCCGCCACCGCCCGGTTGGCCGCCACCACCGCCGCCCGGTTGGCCGCCACCACCGCCGCCCGGTTGGCCGAAGCCCCGGCCTCCGCCAGCCTGGCCACCGGCCAGGTTCCAGGTCACCTTGTGCATGCCCAGGGAGGTGCCGGCGTCCAAATCGCGGATCGTCTTGCCTTCGATGTCCACGACCTTGAGACTGACTTTCTCCGGCTTCTTCGCCAGCGAATAGTAGATCGCCGCGCCGCGGGCCGGGTTTTCGCCCACGAAATCGCGACCGTTGCGGCCGCGGGCCGGCTCCGTCCGCCAGCGGATCGCGGAGGTCGGCTTGCACAGGAACACGTCGGCCTTGCGCGCGTCCGCCGTCATCTGCCGCAGGGCCGACACGTCGCACACCCACAGACTGCGGCCGTGCGTGGCGGCCACCATCTCGCCCGCCGTCGGGTGAATCGCGAATTCGTGAACCGCCACGGTCGGCAGGTTGTTGTTGATCCGCGTCCACGACTGGCCGCGGTCCAGCGACGCCCACGCGCCGAACTCCGTGCCCAGGAACAGCAGATCCGGGTTGCTAATGTCCTCGCGCAAGACGCGCGTCGAACCCCAGGGCAGGTTGCCACGCAGCGACTTCCACGTCTTGCCGAAATCCTCCGTAACGTAGACGAGCGGTTCGTCGTCGTCGGAGCGGTGGCCGTCGAACGCGACGTAAGCGCGGCCGTCCTCCTTGCGCGAACCGTCGATGCTGGCAACACAGCGCGGCCCGGCCAGGCCGACGTTCTTGGTGACGTTGGTCCACTCCTTGCCGCCGTCCTGCGTGACCCACAGGTTGCCGTCGTCGGTGCCGGCCCAAAGCACGTTGGGGTTCCGCGGCGACTCGGCCAGGGCCGTCGCGCTGCCCAGCTTGGTCGTGGTGATCTCCGGCGAAATCACCTGCGGGTTGTTGCCGCGGTCCAGCGAGCGGAAGACGTAGTTGCCCGCGCAGTAGAAGATCTTCGAGTTGTGGTGCGACAGGATGAACGGCGTGTTCCAGTTCCAGCGGAAGGTCTGGCCCTGCCGCGCCGGCGGGCGAATGGAGCCGGCCTCGCCGGTGCGCAGGTTGCGGCGGCCCATCGCGCCGCCCTGGCTGGTGAAGTAAACCAGGTCGGGATCGTTGGGATCGACCTGGCAGCGGAAGCCGTCGCCGCCGTTCATGCTGACCCAGTCGTTATTGACCGGGCCGGCAAACGTATTCGTCCGGCTCGGCCCGCCCCAGGTGCCGTTGTCCTGCAAACCGCCGTAGACCTTGTAGTCCCGGCGGGTGTCGATGGCGACGTGGTAGAACTGGCCGAGGGCCAGGTCGTTGTGGTGGTCCCAGTTGTTCGCGCGGTCGTAGCTGACGTAGAAACCGCCGTCGCAGCCGACGATCATGTGCCGGCTGTCCTTGGGATCGATCCACAGCGCGTGCTGGTCGGCGTGGACGCCGCGGCCGGCGTCGGGCTTGAACGTCTTGCCGCCGTCGGCCGAGCGGTACATCGCGACGCCGACCACGTACAGGTATTGCTCGTCGGTGGGATCGACGCGGACCTGGCTAAAGTACATGGGCCGCGGGTCGATGCTGTTGACGCGCTTCCAGGTCTCGCCGCCGTCGGCGGAGCGGTAGATGCCGCCGGCCTGGAAGCCCTCCGGCCCCTGCTTGTCCTGGACGTTTTCCTGTTGGCCGTTCAGCGTGGCGGCGAACGGCTTGGTGGCGTCCACCTCTTCACCGCCCCGGCCCGGTCGCGCGGGCCTCTGGGCGTAGGTGGCATCGACCACCACCTCGTCGGTGCCGCGGCGCACGGTCACTTTCACCGCGTCGCCCACCTTGGAGGCGCGCTGCGTCTCCACCAGGTCCGCGTACGACGCAATCACCTTGTCCCCGACCTTGGTCACCACGTCGCTGACCTTGATGCCGGCCTTGGCGCCCGGCCCGCCCTCGGTCACGTCGGTGATGCTGGCACCCTTCTTGTCCGGCGCGTCCTCGCCCTGAATGCCCAGGTTGCCGCTGCCGGTCGTCGCGGCAGCGCCGGGCGCTCCCAGGCCGTACTTCTCGGACTCGACGATCGCGAAGACGACGTTGGGGTCTTTCCGATACCAGTCCAGGCCGATGCGGCCCAGCTTGCACGTCGGCAGGCCGTTCGTCAGGCGTTTGAACGTCTTGCCGCCGTCGGTGGTTTTCCAGAGGCCGCTGCCCGCGCCGTAGCGCTTCGCCGGCTCGTTCACGTCGTAAATGTCGCGCTGGCGCTCGTAGGTCGCGACGATCAGCGTCTCGGGATCGGTCGGGTGCATGCGGGCGTCGATGATGCCGGTCTTGTCGTCCACGTTCAGAACGCGGTTCCAGGTCTTGCCGCCGTCGGTCGTCTTGTACATGCCGCGCTCCTCGCTCGGCCCATACAGCCGGCCCAGCGCGCCGACGTAAACGACGTCGGGGTTTTTGGGGTGAATCAGGATGCGGCCGGTCTGGAACGATTTCTTCAGGCCCATGTTCTGCCAGGTCTTGCCGCCGTCCACCGACTTGTAGACGCCGTCGCCGTAGCTGACGGAGTTGCGCGGGTTGCTTTCGCCGGTGCCGACCCAGACGATGTCCTTGTTGGACGGCGCGACGCACACGTCGCCGATGGAGACGACGGCCTCGCGGTCGAACTGGTACTCGAAGGTGACGCCGTTGTTGGTCGTCTTGAGCAGGCCGCCGGACGCGGTGGCGACGTAGTAGAGGTTGGGGTCGGCCTCGTAGACGGACAGGGCGGTGATGCGGCCGCCCATGTTGGCCGGGCCGATGCAGCGCCAGGACAGGGTTTTGACCCAGTCGGCGGGCAACGCTTCGTCATACGGTTTGGGGGCCGGCACCAGTTCCGCGGTGGTGCGCATCGCCTGCAATTTTTGATTGAGGTCGGCGATCTGTTTTTCGATGGCGGCGATCTGCTGGTCGTGCGGCGACGGCGGGTCGGCGGCCGGCAGGGGCGTCAACCCCAGGGCCGAAAGCCCGAGGGCGATGATCGCCACGGCGGGCAGCCAGAAGGTAATACGGCGGTGCAGAGTCATGAGGG
>JBBRLG010000440.1:0-6314 GCA_038231495.1 Gemmatales bacterium
AAGCCACGTCGGGCTTACGCCTCGACGCTCGCCTTTGGATGTTTTATTCGCGCAGCGTCCCCGCTCACTTCTTCGGCGTCACCGGCGGCGGCGGCAGCGTCTTCTCCTTCGTCTTCAACTCCTCCAGAAGCACCGCGATCGCCTTGTTCAACTGCTCGTCCTCGCCCGCGAACTCCTTCGCCGGGTCGTTGTCAATCACGATGTCCGGATCGACGCCGTGTCCCTCCATGATCCACTTCTTGCCTTCGATGTCGTAACGCGAGAACTCCGGCCGGTTAAGCGTGCCGCCGTCCAACAACGGCAGCGTGCCGCGGATGCCGACCACGCCGCCCCAACTGCGCTTGCCGATCAGTTGGCCCATCTTGTACTGCCGGAAACGGTACGGGAAAATGTCGCCGTCGGACGCCGAGAACTCATTCATCAGGCACGCCAGCGGCCCGTTGAGCATCTCGCGCGGGTTCGTCGTCGGCAAGCTGTTGCGCGAAACGTCGATCATGGCCAGCTCGCGCCGCAGCCGTTCGATAATCATCGGCGAGACGTTGCCGCCGCCGTTGCCGCGCACGTCGATGAGGAGCGCCTTCTTGTGAATCTGCGGGTAGAAGTGCTTCGCAAACTCGTTGAGGCCGGGCACCCCCATGTCGGGGATGTGCAGGTAGCCGACCTTGCCGCCCGTAGCGTCGCTCACCTTCTTGATGTTGCCCTGCACCCAATCCTGGTAATACAACTCGCCTTCACTGGCGATCGGCACGACCACCACCTCGCGGCCCGCCTTGTCCTTGGGTTCGGTGCTGAGCCGCAACGTCACCTGCTTGCCGGCCTTGCCGACCAGCGCCTCGTAGATGTTCGCCATCTCGTTGGCCGGCTGGCCGTTGAGCGCGGTGATGAAGTCGCCTTCCTTCGCCTCCACGCCCGGCTCGGCCAGCGGCGACCGCACCTTGCCGTCCCAGCTGTTGCCGCGCAGGATTTTCGCGATCTTGTAATAACCCGTCGCCTTGTCGCGCTGCAGCTCCGCGCCGAGCAGGCCAAGCTGAATGCGCTGCGGGTGCGGCATCTCGCCGCCGCCGACGTAGGCGTGGCCGACGTTTAACTCGCCGATCATCTCGCCGATCACATAACTAAGGTCGGCGCGGTGGTTGACGTGAGCCACCAGCGGCTCGTACTTGGTGCGCATCACTTTCCAATCGACACCGTGCATGTTGGGGTCAAAGAAGAAGTCGCGCATCTGCCGCCACGATTCGTTATAGATTTGCGCCCATTCCTTCTGATGGTCGAGCTTCATCTCCATACCCGACAGGTCGAGGCCGTCGCCGATGTTCACCGGGCCTTTCGGCGTGTCGATGACGCCGAACTTGCCGTTCTGCGCAACGATCATCTTCTTGCCGTCGGCGGAGACATCGAAGCCATTGACGTTGCCCAACCCGGTTTCCTTGCGGGTGGCGAGGTCGAAGAGGTTAAAGACGGGCTGGGCGTCCTTGGTGCCCTGGCGGATATAATAAATCGAACTGCCGACCGCGGCGAGGTTGCGATAGTTCGCCGGCTGGATCGGCACTTGCAGGATGCGGTCCTTGATGCCGTCCACGTCCACCTTTAGCGGGGCGTCCTTCTTCGGTTCCTCGGCTTTGGGGGCTTCGGCCTCGTCGTTGCGCGTCCGGAACGGCGACGGCGTGTCCTTCGCCAGGGTCACAAGGTAGATGCGCTGCATGTCCTTGTAGGCGTGGTTCCATTCCGTGTCACTGTAGACCGGGTTGAAGTCGCGCGACGAGACGAAATACAGGTATTTGCCGTCCCCGCTGAACACCGGCTCGGCCGAACCGAACCAGCCGTCGGTCACTTCGTAGCTCTTGGCCTGCTCCAACGAGTGCAGGTAAACCTTGCTCAGCCCCTCCTCTTCCTGTTGGGAGAACGCGACCCATTTGCTGTCGGGCGACCAGACCGTGTCACGCACTTCCCAAACCTTGGCCTGGTGGACCAGCTTGACGGCCTTCGTCGCCACATCGACGTATTGCACGCGCAGCTTTTTGTCGCCCCAGACGATCTTCTTGGAGTCGGGCGACCACGCGATCTCGTACTTGTAGGTGTCGGCACCGGTGGTGAGTTGTTTCGGCGCTTCCTTGCCGTCGGGCGCCATAACGTATATCTCGTCCTCGCCGCTGGCGTCGGAGATGTAAGCGATCAGCTTGCCGTCGGGCGACCACTTGGAATTGCGCTCGTGGACGCCGGAGGTGTTGGTCAGGTTGCGCGTGATGCCGGGACCCGTCGTCGGCACGGTGAAGATTTCGCCGCGCGCCCCGAGCAAGGCCCGCTTGCCGTCGGGCGACAGCTCGAAGTTGGTCACGTTCTTGCTGACGCTGACGACGCCGGTGCGCGCCCCGGCGCGGTCTTCCAGGATGCGGATCGGCACCTTGTGCAACGATTCGGTCGCCAGGTCGAAGCGGTAAATCCAGCCGCCGTTCTCGAAGACGATGGCCTTGTCGCCGAGCGACGGAAACTTGATATCGAAGTCGGCAAACTTCGTGAGCTGGCGCGTGGTCTTGTCGGTGAGGTCGTAGGCGTAGAGGTTCATCCGTTTCTTGTCGTCGCGGTCGGACAGGAAATAGATGCGGTTGCCGCTCCACATCGGGATGATGTCCTGCGCCTCGTTATTCGTGATATTCTCGGTCTTTTTCGTCTCGAAATCGTAGACCCAAATGTCGTCGGCCATGCCGCCGCGGTAGCGCTTCCAGGTGCGGAACTCGCGGAAGACGCGGTTGAAAGCAAGCTTCTTGTCGTCGGGCGAAAACGAGCAGAAGCCGCCGCGCGGCAACGGCAGCGGTTCGGGCAGGCCGCCGTCGAGCGTGACGGTGTAGAGTTGGCCGAGGAAGTCGTTGAACGAGCGCATGCGCGAGCGGAAGACGATGGTTTTGCTGTCGTGCTTCCAGCCGATGACGATGTTGTTGGGACCCATGCGGTCGGACACGTCGTCGCGGCCGAGCGTGGCGGTGTAGGTCAGGCGTTTGGGCGTGCCGCCCTCGGCGGGCATGA
This sequence comes from Gemmatales bacterium, assembly GCA_038231495.1. Lineage (GTDB taxonomy): Bacteria > Planctomycetota > Planctomycetia > Gemmatales > Gemmataceae > JBBRLG01. Next base: position 3,022 of record JBBRLG010000440.1, read on the forward strand.
CGAAGACTTCGGTATTGCCGTCGTATTGGCCGGTGAACGCCAGCCACTTGCCGTCGGGCGAAAAGCGGGCGAACATCTCAAAGCCGTCGTGGTTGGTCAGCTTGCGGGCGGTGCCGCCGTTGGAATCCACGGTGTAAAGGTCGCCCGCGTAGGTGAAGACGAGCTGCTTGTCGTGGACGGTGGGGAAGCGCAGCAGCCGAGCCTCGTCCGCGCCGGGCGGGGCGTCCGGCTTGTCGTCGGCGCCGGCGAAGCCGCTGTACAGGAGCAAAAATGCACAACAGAGCCAAAGTCGCATGGTGTCCTCCGCTGGGGGGTAAAAGGGATAGCATGGCGAAGAACGCGGCTTGTGTCCAGGGTGGAGCGATTTGGGAGGGGTGGGTATAGTGGGCGGAAGATGCCTGAAAAAGGGGTTGTAGCGGCTGTGCGCTGCGGCGGCGATTGCACTTGTAGCGCGCGGTAGCTTGGTTCACGATTCAGGGCAGGAAGAGCAAAGGGAGGGCAGACGAATGGCGGTGACGACGAACATTCCTTGCACGATCAGTCCGGAAGCAACAGCCCGCGTTGCGGAGTTAGGCATCCAACACGACTTCGACCGGATGGTGGAACACACTCTGAACTCCATTCCGGAACTGCGCCGAGTGGAAGTGCTTCTTGAGTCAGCCTCCGAGGACGATGACGAATCGCGGGTGGTGATTGTGTCCTATCTTCCGGCCCTGGGGAACGGTCCGGACCCCACCATGTGGCAATGGGGGCAGTGGGTCATCGACACTTTTTCCCCGGACGTTTGGCGACACGTGGCAATGATTACGCTCTTCGAGGCAGTCGATGGACGGTAGAGCCTTTTTGACCGTTGCCCGCGAACTGGCGGCCGGTCGCACGGCCGCCCACTGGCGGTCGGCGGTCGGGCGGGCCTATTACGCTATCTTCTTGGAAGGCCGCGACCACCTGCAGCGCTGGGGATTCGTTCCTCACCAGCGCGACCCGGTGCATTCGTTCGTGCGCTTACGATTCGACTACGCCGCCGACCCGGACTTGGTAATGGTCGGCCGCGCCCTGGATAATCTCTCAAAATTGCGGAATGTGGCGGACTATCAAACACAATCGCACTCCTTCGCCGACGACACGGAGGCCCAAACGTCAATAACCAATGCGCTCCGCGCCCTGGCATTACTCGACGCCGTGGAGGCTGACCCCGTACGCCGCGCCGCCGCAATTGTCGACATGCGCGTCCGCTGGCCGTAAACCTTGTCCGTGCGTGCCACCTGCCGTAATTACCCTTGTGGCGGGCGGCAGGGTGGTTCACAATTCAGGGCGGCAACGATTGTCGGCAGAGGATTGGAGGGCATTCGGATGACGGCACAAACAGCCATTCCTTGTTCGATCAGTCCGGAGGCGGCGGAGAGGACGGCGGAACTCGGTATTCAACGTGAGTTCGAGCAGATGCTGGAATACGCCCTGCAGTTCGTACCCGATCTGCGGCAGGTCGAAGTAACGTTGGCACCGCCGTACGACGCGGAGGAAGAACCGCGAATTGTCATCAACGCCTCGGTGGGATACCAAGAAGGCGACCCTCTAAATCCCGGCTTTCAGATTTGGGCGGAGTGGGTGGGCCGCACCCTTTCGCCCGATGTCTGGCGGCACGTCACCATGCTCCTCTGGGATGAGCAGACTGCGAAGTTTCCCTTCGTTAAGGGAGTGGCTCCGATTGGGGGTCCCGGACGGCGCGAGGATTTCGAGAAGTATCTGGCGGCCGTGCCAAACGTCGCGCCGCCGGAGAACGACCGACTCGACTAGCGGGCCGTAGCGACGCCACGCGGAACGGCGGCGGACTGCCATCCAACCGCAACCTTCGATAAGCTACAGGGACAAGAGTGTTTGATTCGCCGGAAAGAAATGCCATGCAAACCAACACGATCCGCATCGTCGATGTCGGCCGGGGACCGCAGATCGAGGGGCATCGGCTGACAGTAATGGACGTTTTTTACTATCTGCACCGCGGTTACGACTTCGCCTTTATCCACCAGGTCATGCCCAGCCTGACGCCCGAACAGTTCGATACGGTTGTCGAGTACGTCAACGAGCACCGCGGCGAGTTGGTCGAAAGAGATGGCCGAGTTGAGGAGTTTCACAAGCGAGGCATGGAGGCACAGCGCGCCCGTGGCGGCGTTTTCGCGGAAAACGACGAGAACGTCACGACGGAGGAGCGTGTTGCACGCCTCAAGGAAAAAATGAAGCACAAGCTGACGGAGAAGAACGGTGCCCGTCATCCTGATTGACGCCAACATCGAAGGCCACGGAATGCACATTTGGATGCGAATGCAAACCGTCCAATGGCGTGACCGCACCACGGCACTGGAGGTGACGCTGCAAACGTTCCGCGAGGCTGGCCTAAACCCGGCGTCCCCGGACGATGTAGTTTGGCGGTTTTGTCAGGCCCACGGCCACTATCTTCTAACGAGCAACCGCAACGAGGAGTCTGAACACTCGCTTGAGGCAACGCTTCGCCGCGAAGGAACGCCGACTAGCTTGCCCGTGTTCACCCTTCCCTTGCCGGATCGCGTTTACTACGAACCGGCTTTTCTGGAACGCGTGGTGGAAAAGCTCCTCGATTATGTCCTTTTTGCCGACAACATCCGTGGCACCGGCCGGCTGTATCTTCCCTGAGTCACAAGCGGAATTGCGGAATTGTGTGGTGCTTGATGGAGTGTCGAACGAACAAAGGGCCACAACTCGCTGCGGAATCGTTGTCAAGCGAACGGTCCGCGTCTCCTTTGAAACGCTCGATAGGCGTGCAACGGCATCGGGGTGCTGAGGATGTCGGCCAGTAGGCGAGTTGCTTGGGGCGGCTTGATGAGACCCTTCCGCTCCGCGCGGGTCAGCGCGTGGGCGACTTCGGCAGGGAAAAAATCCGGGGCAAGGAGTTCGTGCAGCTGCTTGCGAAAGTCATCACGGATGGAATGGGCTTTTGGCGAATCGGGCTCGGTCAAAACCCACTTCAACGCCACAGAAGCATCAAGGACGTACTTCATTCCTCGTCGCGCCCTTGGCGGACTAAGTAGGTGTGCAGAAAGAATTACCCAGCTTTCCGCTTCTTGGGGTGGAGGTCATCATGGTTAAACACAAACCCCATCTTATCCTTCCGACCGTTGACTTGGCTGACCCCGGCGACGAATGCCGCCACCAGGTCGTCGATCGTCTCGAACAGCACATTCGCCAGGACCGTGCGCTTCAGGTGGCCCCACAGCCGCTCGATCAGGTTCAGGCTCGGGCAGTACGGCGGCAGCCAGAAGATC
>JBBRLG010000441.1:0-6288 GCA_038231495.1 Gemmatales bacterium
ATGTCCTTGCCTGCCGCTTTGAGCTTTTTCGCGACGGCCAGCACGTCAAACGCGGTTTCGCCCGTCAACCCCTGAGCGAAGGTGCTGTCGGAGATGGTTTCGGTTGCGGAGTATTGCGTCATGGGTGTTTCCGGAACTGACATCCACGTAAGACATTGGTTAGCCGCGGTTCGGAGGACCGCGCGGGGGTGAAGCCCGCGCGGTCCTCCGAACCGCGGCTAAACGAACGCAGTTCAGACTACTGCTTGGCCGCAATCGTCTGCGCCAGCGGGCGCACGACGGCCGGGATGATGTGCGAATCGACCAGGTCCTGGCACAGCCGCCGTTGGTTGCGGTACGACTCCTTGAACTCCTTGAACGGCTGCCGACCCCAGTATTGCCGAATCGTGAAGTAGACGCTGATCGGCGCTTCGGGGAAGTTGCCCGTGCGAATCTGGTAAGCGTTCGTCCGCGTCTCGATGCTCAGTCGGCATTGCAGCCGGCAACTTTCGTCGAGAGCCAGCATGAGCGACGGTTCGTAGTTGATGACGCGGCTGCCCGGCATTTGCAGCAGGCTTTCTAGCGTCGTGTTCAGGCCGAGCGCCTCGGCGACCACTTCGTCGTGGTTGCCGCTGAACATAAAATCGAACGCGAACAACACGTCCAGCGCCTCGCAGTCCAGCGGGTTGAAATCCAAATGGAACGGCGCCACGTCGAGAATGTGCTCGTGCTGCGCGTCGGCGGCCTCCAGGTCGGGCGGGTTGACGTAGCCCGTACACAGCCTTTTGGTCTCCAGCGTCACCCAGCGGTAGCTCCCCTGCTCGCGGTCCTCTTCCAGCACGTACTCGCCGTTCTCCCGGCAATCGAAGTCGGTCATCAAGGGGTACGTCTTCCGCAGGCCGTCGAAGAAGTGCAGGACCGTTTCACGACCCGTTGGCAAAGGCATTTTCGTATTGAGATAGACGTATACTCCAAAGTCATCGCACAAGGAGCTGTAAGGGGTCATGTTTGGTTCCTCAGGTTCCGTCGGGTCGTTGACCGCAGCGGGCCGTCACCGCCCCCGCCGGAAATCCGTTCGGTTTGCGCGGCCAGGCTGCCGCTCCTCCTGCCGCGAGTTCCAGGAGTGAACGCCCATCCTACTCGATAGAGGTGTTCCATGCCTTCATTGTTCGGTTTTTTGCGCCGGGATGCAAGGGCCGTAGGGCAGTTTTCCGCCCCCGGGTTGCGGCGCGCGGCAGTACGTCGCACCCGGAACGGACGAGTTCGGCGCGGTTTCTCGGCCGCGGGAGAGGGGAATTTTCGTGCGGGGCGTGAAAAAACCTCGGAACGCCCCTCTGCCCTGGCCGGGAGATGCGTTCCGAGGTGGCGGCGCGGGTGGCCGGGGTGTTTCCTCACGCGATCCGGACCAGCTTGGCCTTGATGGGGACGTTCAAGTTCGTCTGGTGCATCCAGCGGCCGGCGTCGGGGGCGCCGTGCCAGCGCTGCAACGAAATCGAGCGGACGTGGTCGCGCTCCTCCTCGTCCAGGACTTCAAAGTACGCTTCCGCGAAGCTGGCGCGAACCTGGGTGGAGGAACGGCCGAGGTACAGCAGGCGGTCGGTGCGGTCGTCGAACACGGCAACGGCACGCCAACCCTGCGGCTTCGCTTCAGTCTGGTAAAACATGGGTCTGACCCTCCTTGGTCTGGGTGTGATTCCTACATGATAAGGTGACGAAGGTGTGAAGGGAAGTCAAGACCAAGTTCGTCGATGGATTGGCGACCAAGCCGGTCGAAATAGTGGCGTCAAGGCCCGCGCCGCACCGGGGACTGGGCCTCGTTGACGGTAAGCGGCCGGCCCTTGAAGGCGGAGCCGCTTAGTGATTCCACCGCCATCCGGGCCGCGTCGTCGTTCGCCATTGCGACGAAGGCGAAGCCGCGCGAATGCCCCGTATCCCAGTCCGTGATGATCTGGACGTGGATAACCTCGCCGTGGCCTTGAAACAGGGCCAGCAAATCTTCGTTCGTCGTGCCCCAGGTCAGATTGCCGACGAACAAAGTCTTCGCCATCGCAGAACCCCTGGGGTGGAGCATAGGAATTGTGGGGGCTGAATGCAAAGCCGCAAACGGCAAACGGCTTGTCGATAGTCCGGTGTTGGCCGATGATAGCCGAAGCATTCTCATCCAACCGCTGCGGAAGGACTGTTGCATGAACGTTTCCATGAAAGCGCTGCTCGCGCAGGACCGGCTCCTTCGGGTTTGTGCCCTGGGCCAATTGTGTGCGCCGAAGTTGGTCGAAATGATCGGCTTGCACGGCGGGTTCGATGCGGTTTGGCTGGACCAGGAACACGTCGGGCTGACGATCCCGCAGATCGAAGACGCCGCACGGGCGGCCCGCGGTTGTGGATTGGCGAGTTTCGTCCGCCTGAATGCGACCGACTATGCGACCGTCATGCGGCCCCTGGAGGCCGGGGCGGGCGGCGTCATGGCGGCGATGGTCCGCAGCACGCGCCAGGTCGAGGAGTTACTGACCTGGGCGAAGTTCCACCCGCGCGGTCTGCGCGGCGTCAACGGCACGGGCGTGGACGGCCTTTATGGTTCGCTCCCCGGTGCCGAGTATTTTGCGAAGGCCAATGCCGAAACCTTCGTCGCGGTGCAAGTCGAACACATCGACGCCGTTGAGGAGGTCGAGCACATTGCCGCCATTACGGACCTCGATTTGCTTTTTATTGGCCCGGCGGATTTGAGCCAGTCGATGGGCTTGCCCGGCCAGTGGGAACATCCGCGCATGTGGCAGGCGGTGGAACGCGTGGCCCGTGCTGCTGCGGCGAACAGCGTTGCGTGGGCCATATTGCCGCGCGACGCCGCCCACGCCCGGCGCTGCATCGATCTCGGTTGCCGAGTGCTGTCGCTGGGAATTGACGTCTGGTTCTTCCAAAGAGGGTTGCAAGCGTTTGCCGACGAGTTTGGAGAGTTTTTTTAGCAACGGTCTTGCCGCTTGCGGCTTTGCAGTCTTTTGCAAAGCCGCAAGCGGCAACACAAGTTGTGACCTTTACTTGGGATACCCCACCGGCGAAGCCGGCAAGATGATCGGCTGACCCAACTGTGGCAGGGCCGGAGGCGGCGGCGGTGCCGGGGCGACTTCGATCATCGGCACGCCGAGCCGGGCCGGGGCCATCGAACCAGCAGGCTGCTGGCTGATGCCGGGAAAGCTGACCGGCACACCGACGGCCGGAGCATTTACCCCCGCATGGTAATCCGGCAGGAACGTAGGCCGACCGCCCTTGCTGCGCGCATCGAACGCCGAATCCGGCTCCGCGTCGGGGAATTGGCCGCGATAGACGGGCTTGCCACCTTCCAGCGTTGGCTGGGCCGGCGGCACCGTTTGCCGCACGGTCAGGCGGCTATTTGGCTCGCCCTCCGGGACGTTGCGGCTGGCAACCACCTGGTTCGAGGCGTCGGACCGCAGCGATTGCACCCAGGCCTGCTCCAGGTCTTCCACCGTCTTGTAGCCGTAGTACGTTTTCGCGGCCCCGTCCCAGTCGCCGCGCATCCCCATTGCCACGAAATCGAGGAATGTCTTGCGGTTGCTGCTGGCGACGAGGAAATTCGTGACCGAATAGCCCTCCGCGTAGAGCACCATCACGTCGGGCGGGTACTTGGTCATGCTGAACAGCCGGCGCAACGGAATTGCACGGCCCGACGTTCGCAGGATGGATTTCACCAGCTGGTCGTGCCGCGTGCGCTCGACATCGTCTTCGGACAACACGGAGCCGCCTTCATCGGCCCAGCGCGGCACTGGCGTCCGGAAGTAGTAGGCGAAAACCGTGTGCGTGATTTCGTGGGGCAGGACGCTCGCGAGCAGCCGGTCGAGCGAACCTTCGATGTGCATGTCCTGGCTGAGGATCTTGCCGCGGTCGAAGGCGAACGTCGTCGCGCCGCCGGAGCCGTTCATGGTAACGCTCACTTTCAGCGGGCACGGTTCGCCCCACTGCGGCATCTCCTGGCCGAGCCATTGCTTGGCCTTTTCGCGGCGGTAGTGCTCCGCATACTGGCCCACCTGTTCGGCGATCTGGGCGGTCGGCGCCTCGACGACGAAGTTTGGCGTGCGGTACGACGCGCCCATGCTGAGCAAAGCGCCGAACAGCACGAGGGCCAACGTGGGCCGTGCAGCCATGCGAGTGCCTCCTCGACAAGTCCCGGAGCGGACGACGATGGGGGAGAACGGCTTCCCAAGACGACGTGTCCGCAACAACTCTAACGCAAAAGTTGAGCCGCGTCTGGAAAGCCGCTGCGCTTTTCACGAAAGGGTGGTGGCAATGTATTGACTGCGTTGAAGTTACGAGCGCTAAGCTCTGGACAGGGTACCGGCAGGATCGTTGGAATCGTTGTAACTTCTACCGGCAGAAAAGAAAACCAAGGGAGAGGCGACGTAGCATTTATGGGGATGGCGGCAACTGGGGTAAGGTTTGCACCCACGCGCGAAACTGGGCGTCAATCGTGTTTTCATCCACCTGGCCCCTCAGTTGGAGGAAGCGCGCCAGGTCGGCGGACGCTAGCGGAGCGAGCGCTCGGCTGTGGGTCGTCGGGACATAGGTGCCGTCGGCTTGCAAAAGGTTGAAGGCAAGGACCGGCCCGTCGAGCCGCCATACTTCCGGGAAACCCAAGCCGGCGTAAATGGGCAAACGCGGCAACGAACTGTGGGTCACGTCTACTTCAATCACCACGTCGGGCGACGGATCCACGCGCAGGTCGATGCGATTTTTGCTACGAACCGCCAATTCGCTGGCCACCCAAAAGCAGCCGTCGGGTTCCAGTCCACGCTTACGGTCGCGACGGCGGAAGGTGGTCCGCCCGCCACTTTTAAGTGGCAGCCCACGTTCCCGCGTCCACGTCTTTACGAGCGCTGCCAGGATTTCGACGAGTTGCTCGTGTTCGTGGGTAAGCGTCATGATTTCAAGCGTGCCGTGGTCGTAGGTGATGCGCCAAGCGGGACGATCGAGAAAGCATCGCCCCAAGCGGCGATACGACGCCCACGACTCTCCGAGCAACAAAAGGCGTTGGCGGCGGGGTACTTTAATGGTGGACATGACACCCCTCAATGAAAGAGACCGGCCCGAATGGTACTTAACTTACTGAGTCCCGCACGGACAATGTCCTAACGGGCGAGCGGGATCGCGTCAGCGCCCCGAGTAGTCGGTTCGGGCACCGGGTGCCACATGCGGCTTGTCCGCCAGTGGCACCCGGCGCTCAAGGTTCGAGAGGCATGTTCTGCACCGCGATCCAAAGTTCTTTGTACTTTTCCTGGACGTAAGGATTCAACTGGTCGGCAAGATCGGCTGGCAGGTGCAAGACGCGAATCATCTCCTGAACGTCGCCCAGGTCCCTAATTCGCCCGGGGGCTGTTCCCGAGGCCAACTTTAGCTCGATCAGTTTGTCTAACTGCAAACAGTGAACCCCATCAATGACGATGCTCACTTCTTCCGGGTTCGGAAAGGCAATCGGCTTCGGCTTGCCGTCGCCCGGATACTCGCCCGTGACCAGGAACTCCACGCGCACCCCGTACTCGGCGTCGCGCAGCTGCTTGCTACCCGTGAAGGGAGGAACCCACTCCAAGCCCTCAAGCCGGCTGTGAATCTCCGCCAGCCCTTCCCATGTTACCAACAGGTCCACGTCGTCCGTGAAGCGTCGGTAGCCGTGGTAGAACATCGCCATCCCGCCCACCAGCGCGTAGGGGATGTTGAGTTCCTTGAGCTTGCGCGTGATTTTTCGCAACGACTGATGAACCGCACTCTTTTCTTCAAAGTGCCTGCTTCCCTCCCGCAGCGCCCAGTCCAGGTTGCGGTCCAATTGCTGCTCGTACGTGATCATGTCGCACCTCCTCGCTCATTAGACGGTGTTAGGGAGGCGCGGTCAATCGCCGGCCGCGCGAACACCGGCTGCGGAGTCGGGATGCTGGCGTTGGCGTCGCCCATTTGCGCGTACGCGATCATGCCGCCCTTGAGGGTTCCACCTGCCTTGCGGCGGACGACAATGAACTTTATTAACTCATTACCTACGCCACTCCAACCACGCCAACCTCGCCACCAACGTGGCGAGGGTAAGTGAACGCCTTTGACCGTTTTTTGGTTGGCACATCATGCCAAAAGTGCGAACCACGCCAAGTTGACACGGTTGGCGTGGGTCCATTGGCACGAACATCACCGTCGCTCAAAGCGCGGGATCAAGGGAAGTGTTTTTTCGTAACCGTGCACCGGCATTAACTTCTCCCCCCTTACGAAGGGGGGGCGGGGGGGGTTAAGAACAGTGAAGTACTCGATCACAGCCTAAAT
>JBBRLG010000442.1:0-6285 GCA_038231495.1 Gemmatales bacterium
CCCCCCCCCCGCCCCCCCCCCCCCCCCCCCCCCCCCCCCCCCTCGCCTGGATTTCGAGCAGTAGTTGAGGCGCAGTTCATACCTCTTCGCTCAGGGCATTACACTTCGCTCCGCGCCGCGTTCGCCCGATACTCGGGCGAGGCCAGCATCATTTCCGCCAGCGTGCCGAGGTCGAGCGGGTTGCCGGCGGAGTCGTGTTGACTGCGCAACTGTTGCTCTTCGGCCGGAGTCCCGGCGCGGTGCAGGAACGCGATGAAGAAACTGTCCAGCGCCCGCTGCGCGAAGGCGTCGGAATGAAGGACGTTGAAGACAGCGCCCGCCTTGCCCGACTGGCTGGCAAAGGCGTCGAGGCTCGCGCCCAGTTGCGACCGGTAATCGTTCGGAGAAGCGAAGGACTGAGCCTTCATACCCGTACGCAGGGTGTCCAGGGTGCTGAGGCTGGTGGTCCAGGCTTGCAGGTCGGCCGGGGCCGCGGTCCCGGCGAGCAACCCCGCGTTCACCACGGCCGCCAAGGAGGCGTCGCCGCGGTGGGCAAACAGGTATTCGGCCGACGCGATGAAGCCGCTCACCACATCCGCCTCGGTGGCACTGGCGAACTTGAACTGGTTTGCCCAGTACAGGCGCGCCGCCAGGTCGTTGGCGTTGGTGAGGTTCAGGTCGCGGCCGAGGAACTGGTGGTAGTAGCTCTCGACCTCGCGCCAGCGGTGTTCCTCCGAGGTCCAGAACGCCTTGGTGATGTAAAGGTAGGGGTCGGTGCCGTCGGGCAGACCCACGGCCTGGGGATCCATCTTTACCTGGTTCAGCAATTGGTCCCAATATGCTACCGTACGGCCGTCGGCCTCGGCGTCGCGGTCGAGGATGCTGTGATACAGGCCGCGGATGAACGCCTTGTTGTCGGCGTCCGCTTCGCCCTTACTCGTCGGCGGCGCGTAGATCACCTTCGGCGCGGCCACGGGCAGCCCGGCGTTGATGGTGATAAGGCCGAAGTCTGCCCGTTCCGTGCCGCCCTTCAGGGTGACGGTGGTGATACCACTAGTCGGCACCGTCGGCACGGTGAGTGGTGCGTTGACGCGCACCGCGTACGTCCGGGCGGGGAGGTTGGCGAGGGTGTAACTGCCGTCTTGGCCCGTGGTCGCGGTTGCTTCTCCAAGGTCGAGTCGGCCGTTGCCGTTGGCGTCGAGATACACGGTGACGCCAGCAATGCCAGCTTCGCCGCCGTCTTGCGCCCCGTTGGCGTTGGCGTCCAGAAAGACGCGGCCGCTGATCGTGCCGGGGCCGGGTGGGGCTGACGGGAGGACGACTCCAATAGCGGCGGTGCCGTGTACGACGGCGTTCTGCGGACTGGAGAGGACCACCTGGAAGCTCCTGGCCGCCCCGACCGCGGTGCCGGCGGGTACTTGCACCGTGATGGTTTTCGGGGCATCATCCGAGGTCCAGGTCAGCGTGCCGGAGGTTGGGAGGTAGTCGCCGTTGGCTGCCGTGGCGGTCCCATCCACCGTGGCGTAATGAACGCTTACCGGTGCCAGCGCCGACGGCACGGCGTCCAGGGATACCGTAAAGGTGAGCGTCGTCGGCTTGCTCGGGTCGCGGCGAACCGTTTGCAGGCTGGCGTCGAGCGCAACACCAACCGGCACGACGTTGCCCACGACCGCCGCACTGCTTTGGGTACGAAGATTTGCCAACGAATCCCTGGCCTGGGCCTGGCTCGGGGTCATCGTACCGGCTGCCAGCTTGTTCAGGTCGGGGGCCACCTGCGTCTCGGCCACCTGTTCGATCTGGGCCACCTGGGTCAAGTAATTGTCCCCCCCGCCATCGTGTTTGATGGCAGCGGACGGAAGCGGGATGGCGTCGAGGAGCTGGAAGACGCCGGCAAGGATGTTGGCGGCGGTGTTCACGACCGACTGGGAGAGGGGCGGCTGGGCGTCTGCCACTAGCGACGACAGGACGGCGGCCAGCGCCACGGGGTCGGACAGGTTGGGGAATTGGCTCGCGTCGGCGACGAGACTCCCGAGGTTGCTCCAGATCGCCTCGACTTGCGGGGTGAGGTTGGTCGAACCCTTTGTACCCGCCACCAGGCCGGCCGCCGCGGTGACGAGGATGTTTAGCTTTACTTCGTCGAGGAATACGGGCGCGCCGGTGGTCGCGCCCGCACCGCCGGCGGCCAACGCACCGATGGGGTCGTAGTTCAGAAGGTTGACGCTGTTCAGGCCGAAAACCTGGCGGACCTTGGCGACCGCCGCGTTCTCGTCCAACTCGCCCCTCAGGGCCACGTTGCCGATCAGCGTGGTGAAGGGGGTAATGACGCTGGCGTTCGGCGGCGCGGTGAAAGGGACGACGACCGGTTGGCCCGTAGCGGTGTCCGTGCCGCCCGCGATGATGAGGCGGGCGTGACTGAGATCGAAGGGGGTGGAATAGGGCAGATGGTAGCTGCCGTCCGCGGCCGTGGCGGCAGCGGGTTCGCCGTCGTCACGAATGCTGTTGCCGTTGAGGTCCAGGAACACGGTACTGCCTTGCAGATAGCCGCCAATTGCCTTGCCGTCGATCCCCGGACCGGAAGGCGGCACGATCGCGGTGGCTGTCGCTTGCGCGCCGAGGGTAGCGCCTCCCGTCGGATTACTGAGGGTAAGTTGGACCGTGTTGAGCTTGGGGTCAGTGGAGGGAGCGACCACCAACTCATAACTCAAGCCGGGGAAAAAGATGTCGGTGCTTCCACTCCCCAAGGTGAGCGTTATCGTCTGATTTCCCAAACTGGTCGGAACGGTGTTGCCCAAGCTGTCCTTCGTCAACAGGGTCCCGGATAGCCCGGCGGCGACGGTGACAGTGCCGGCGCTGCCGCCGGTACGGGTAATGGTGAACGAGATGGTGGGGCCTGCACCATCATTCGTCGCGGTGTAAGTCGCCGCACTGAACTGCAAAGTCCCCGCGCCGACGGGGGCCGGCACGGGCGTGATGCTCAAGACGGCGGTGTTCTGGGTCCCAAGGGTCGCGCCGCCGCCGGGACTGGTGAGGGCCAGGTTGACGTTTACCGGCCCGGCGTTGTTCGGGTTGTTGCGGATGGGGACGGAGAACGCGCTACTGACCTGTCCCGCGGTGAAGGCGAGCGTGCCGGTCGCGGGCGTGTAATCCTGGCCCGCCTTGGCCGAGCCGTCGCTGGTGGCGTAATTGATGGTGACCGCGCCGAGGGTGCCGCCGGTCCGGGTGACCATGATCTCGGCACTGGCGGCGTTCTGGGCGACGTTGTAGGTCGCCAGACCGAACTGCAAGGCACCCGGCGCGCCGGCCGGCACCGCGGGTAGAACCTGGACGGTCAGCACCGCCGTCGCCTGCGTCCCCAGCGTCGCGCCCCCGGTCGGACTGCTGAGCGTGAGGTTGACCGTGACCGGCGTCGTGCGGGCCGCGTTGTCGATGACGGGCACGGTTATCACGGCCTTACTCTGGCCGTCGACGAAATTAACGACGCCGTTGAGCGCCTGGTAATCCTGCCCGGCCACGCCGGTGCCGTCGCTGGTGGCGTAGTTGAGGGAGACCGCGCCGCCCGTGCCGTTGGTCCGGCTTACGACAATCTGCACCGTGCCGGCGTTCTTGACGACGCTGTACTCCGCCTGGCTGAATTGCAGCGTCCCCGGCGCGGGCGCGGCTGCGGTCCCCGTCGTGGTTGCGGTGATGGTGAACGGGCCATAGACTGCCGGGTTGCCCGCCAGTGCCTGGATGTAGTAGTTCGTGCCCTTTTGCAGCTTATAGCTGCCGTCTGCCTGGGCGTCGATCGGGGCAACGCCGGGAAAGAAGGGGAGAAAGGCAACCCCGCTGTTCGCCGTGTCCTGGAACACGTAGGTGTCTATCGAGTCCGTATTCGACTTGAGTGTCAGGGTGGTGTCGTTCGACAGGCCGAAGCGGTAAAGGTTGCTTCGTGCGCCGCCTCCGGGGGGCACGCCGACGTAGTCGGTGAGCTGCCAGGTGCGCCCCGCCAGGTCGCCTTGCTCGGCCGCCAGGCCTGTCGAAGTGGGAGTACCCCCGATTTGGGGTGCGTATGCGGGCAGGAGGGGCGTCTGCCCCGTTTGCGCGATACCCGAGGCGTTGACCAGGGCGCCGGAGGCCGCGTTGCCGGCCTGGTCCTTGACCGCTTTCGCACCGATGGCGAACGTGTAGGCCCCCAGGTCGCCGACGGCGCCGGTGGTGGTCACCGTGTAATTGGCCACGATCACCGGCGCGTTGACGGTGGCGGCGGCGAGCGGCACGACGGCGCTGGGGTCGCCACCTTCCTTCGTGCTGAAGCCGGTGAAGGTGGCGGTGCCGCTGAAACCGTTGGGGCCCGTTACCGCGATGGTGCTGCTGGCGAGCGAGTCCGCGTTGATGCCGCAGTCGTCGTAGTAGATCACCTTGAGCGTGATGGCGTTCGAGCCGTTGACGCTCAGGACCGGTCCGAGTCCGCCGCGAGGTCCGGTCGTGTCCGGAACCTTGGTGGCCTGGTACGCCGCGATCTTGGCGGCATTCTGGTTCAAGGTGAGGGCGGCGTTGGCTTGCGCGGTTCCGACGGGAACGCCCCGAAATGAAACAGTGGGGTTGGACCAGAAAGGAACGTCAGGCCGACCCATGCCGTCCGCCGTTGCTGTGAAGAACTTCGCGGCGCCGACGGTCACGGCGTAGGCCTGGGCCGTTGATTTCGCCACGCCGGGGTCCGAGCTGTCGTGGTCGGCGCCGAGCAGGTGGCCGATTTCGTGGATGAAAGCCCCAATGCCGGTCACGCTGTACAGTCCGCCCGCGAAGCCGCCGCCGTGTTCGGTGACCTCCACGTTCAAGTCGGCACCGAAGGTGGCCTGCGCGGCCAGGAACGGCTTGAGCGCGTCGGGCGGCTTGGCGAGGTCGTTGAGGGCCGCCAGCTGGGAAGCGGGCTTGTAGCCTGCGATTTCCGTGGGCGTTTGCACCAGCCGCACGGTTTCATTGATTTGGCTGTTGACCAGGTACTGATTGATGTCCGCAACCCCCTGGGTGATCTGGTTGACGATCGGCGCGGTCCCGCCGGCCGCGTCTTTCGCCCCGGTCGTGTAGCCGACGTAGAGATCAATCACCGGGGTCGCGACGGAAAGCAGGTTACGGGCCTCCAGCGCCTCGACGGCCAAGGGTTGGCGGTTGGCAGGGGGCCGGGTGCCCAGAAGGTCGTTTCGTCCCAGCCATTTGCGCCACGAATGAGGGCCGCTGTGGTTCGACAAAGGTAGACTCCGTTGCTTTGGTGCTGGCAGCGTGTCGCCGCTTGCGGCTTTGCGCAAAGCCGCAAGCGGCGGCCTGTACAGAGAAGCGGAGGTGAGGTGGAAAACCTTACAGCGCTTTGCGCGCGCGGTCCGCCAGGCATCGCCTGCGACCCGCGTGCGGACCCACCTGCCTTGGGTACCTGAAAAGAAAAAAACGGTTGTGCGGCTTGTGTTTACGGCACTCCCTTGTTTCAATTAACGGGGAGGAAAAGGTGGAACCGCAGGATACCCAAAAAAGTTTGTTGCAAGCGGCCCAATCCGGAGAAAGCCGTGCGTGGCAGCGCCTGGCCGATCTGTATCGACCGTTAATCGCCGGCTGGGCGGCACGGCACGTCAACGGACGCCAGGACGCCGAGGACCTGGCCCAGGAAATCCTCCTGGCCGTGTTCCGCGCCCTGCCGCGCTT
This sequence comes from Gemmatales bacterium, assembly GCA_038231495.1. Taxonomy (GTDB): domain Bacteria; phylum Planctomycetota; class Planctomycetia; order Gemmatales; family Gemmataceae; genus JBBRLG01. The sequence continues at coordinate 5,653 of JBBRLG010000442.1, forward strand.
CACGCACAACGGCCGCCGCGGGGCCTTCCGCGCCTGGCTGCGCACGATCGCCGTCCATTGCACCAGCGACCATTGGACGGCCCGACGAGACGAGACGCAAGGCAGCGGCGACTCGGCGGTCCTTGGCCGGCTGCAAGACCTCGAAGACCCCAACGGCGAATTGGCCAGGGCCTGGGACCGCGAACACGACCAGTTCGTCCTGAACCGCTTGCTGGAGGAAGTGGCGGTCGAGTTCGAGCCGCAAACCATGGAGGCATTCCGTCGCGTGGCGCTGGACGACCAGCCGGCGGCGACCGTAGCGGAGGAACTAAACATGTCGGTCGGCGCGGTCTACACCGGCAAGTCGCGTGTGCTGCAACGTCTGCGTCAACTGTCCGAAGGTTTGTTGGAATGGGGTGATGAAGCCACGGGCTGAGGGCTGCCGGTTGCCAAGTCGTGTAAGGTTCTGACGTCTTCCGGCGCTCCTTTATTTCAACTGTGGCGAGTTGGCGAGCGGGGCGGGGGGTAGCGCCCCGGGGGGGGGTGTGCAGAAACCCCGGGGGGTAGACCCCCCCGCGCCCCCAACCCCCCGGGGTGGGAAGGAGGTTATTTACGAAGCCCGAACCCGCCACGGGGCCCCCCCCGGGGGGGCAG
>JBBRLG010000443.1:0-6279 GCA_038231495.1 Gemmatales bacterium
GCGCCCCCCGCCGTCACCACGCCGCCGGAGACGGCGACGCCGATGTTGGAGCCCGAGGCGGCGGCGCCGCCGCCCTGGCCGGTAACCTGGACCGCTCCGCCCGCCGAGGTGATCTGCGACCCCACGTCCTGGATGTAAACGCCGTGATTGGAGTTGCCGCCCCCGTTGCCGCCGGTGCCCAGGACGGTGACGCCGCCCGTGCCGCCCGCCGTCACCACGGCCCCACCGTGGACGTAGACGCCGTAGCCCTTACCCGCAGCCGACGAGCCGCCGCTGCCGGTTACGTTGACGTTGCCCCCCGTGCCGCCGTCAAGCGTGGCATTGTCGACATCGACACCGATGGGTTGGCCTGACGTGCCCGTGCCGAAGAGGCTGAGGGCGCCGCCATGCGTGGCGACGGTGGAGAGGGCCGTGACGGCGATGGGACCGCCGCTGACGTTGAGGTTGCCGCCCGTGAAGGTCGTGCCCAGCGACACGCTGTGCAGCGTGGTCGCAACAATGCCGCCAGCGCCTCCCTCAGTGACAGTGATATTAGTGACCCCGCCGACGGCGTTGGTCAGGCCCAGTGCCAGTGTGTCAATGCGGGTGCCGAGGTCGATGGCTAGAGTGCTGACGGCATTCCTCACCGCGATATCGATGTCCACGAAATGCGACGTCGTGGGGGAGTCCACCCGTTGGTAAGTCAACCCCGCCGCGAGCGACGATCCGGCGACGAAGTAGGTGCTGCCGATGTCGATGCGCATGTGGCCGGCCAACGGTTCCGTGACCGTTACCACCTGGCTACCGGCGAGCTGTTCAGTCAAACGGAGCGCCGTGCCAGCGCCGCCGTAGCTGAGAAGTAGCTCCCCGGGAGGGAGGCTGGCCACCACGGAGCTGAACTCCGAGGTATTGCCGGCCGGGTCCGTCGCGGTCGCGGATACGAACCGGCCTGCGGCGACCTGTACCGGCACGGTGACCGTGAAATTGACGTTGCCCGTGCCGTCGGTGGTCACTGTGGCCGAGGTCAGGAAAGATTCCCCCTGACCGAACCCGCTTGGGTCGGCCCCCGTGTTGGCGAAGAATTCCAGCGTATAGGTCGTGTTCGCCGCGCTGTTCAGAGTGCCGGTGATGGTGGTGCCGCTCACGCTCGTAAGGACCGGGTAGTTCTGCAGGTTGTTGGGCCCCGAGCGGACACCGGGAGCGTTGGGTGTGACGCCGTCGTTGTTGAGGTCGATGCCGAGGCCCTTGTTCTGGTAGATAGAGTTGCCCGTGATGGTGTTACGGGACGCGGTACCCTTGATCACCACGCCTCCCCCGCGCACCGCGGCGAGGGCAGCAGAGCTAAACGTGTTGAACGCGATCGTGTTGGATCGAATGGTGTTGCGTTCAAACGGATAACTCGGGAAGCCGTAGAGCACGATGCCGCTGCCATTGTTGCCCAGCGGCGAGCCGTCGGCGGCGGTCCCGATGCGGTTGTTTTCGATCGCGGTTCCCGTCACGCCGTACCTGGCGCCGTCGATGAAAATGCCGGCAGGACCCAGGTTGTAGTAGTTACCGGGCAAGTTGCCGGTGCCATTCCCGGAAATCACGTTGCCCGCGCTCGCGGTGGGACCGCCGATCGTGGTGACGCCGAACGTGGATTCCAGGAGAATGCCGTGATTGGCATTGCCCATGGCTGCCGTGCCGGCGGCGTTGGTGCCGATGAAGTTGCCCTGGATCACGTTGTTCTGCAAGTCACTGCCCGCCTGGTCGAGACGGATGCCGTTTTTCCCACTGGCTGCAATGACATTGCGCGCTGCGGCGTCAGTTCCGCCGATCGTGGCGCTCGTGCCGACACCAATGATCTCGATGCCGTTCAGGGCATTTCCGTACGCCGTCATGCCGGTGACGTCGGTGCCGATGTAGTTGCCCTGAATCTGCACCTGGCTCGGCCCGAACAGGTAGATGCCATCGCCGCTGTTGGAAGCGATGACGTTGCCGGCGCCGGCGCTGCTTCCGCCGATGGTCCCCCGGTTGGGACCGTTGCCGTAGAGACTCACGCCGTGATTCTGGTTGCCCAAAGGTTGGCTGCCCGTGATGTCGGTGCCGATGAAGTTGCCCACGATCAGAGGGTCGGTGGCGTAGGACAGGATAATGCCACCGCCAAGGTTGCCTGAGATGATGTTGCGGGCCGCGGCCGTGGTCCCGCCGACCGTCAGATTGGTGGTACTATTATTGCCATAGCTTGGGTCGGTGCCCACGCCCGCGCCACCGTTTCCCAGGGGTAGGGTGCCCGTAAGGTCGGTGCCGATGCGGTTGCCTTGAATAAGGGTTCCCTGGTCGCCGGCGACGACGTGAATGCCATTATTCCCGTTGCCCGAGATAAGATTCCCGGCCCCAGGCGTCGTCCCGCCGATGGTGAGCGACCTACTGGTGCCTGCTTCAACGCCTTCCGCTCTCGCGTTCGGAATGGCCACGGCGACGGTGCCTGTGACATCGGTGCCGATGAAGTTCCCTTGCACCAGCACCCCGGTCGCAAAGACGACGAGGCCGGCCACTCGGTTCCCGGAGATCAGGTTGCGTGCAGCCGCGGTGGTTCCGCCGATGACGGTGTTTGCTCCGCTCACGGAGATGCCGCCGACGAAGTTGTAATTGCCGGTGCTGTTGCCCAGGGCGACGTGGCCCGTCGAGTCCGTGCCGATGAAGTTGCCGTCAATCACCGCAGCGGTGGCGGTCGCGGCGAAGTTGATGCCGCTCAACGTGAAGCGATTGATGACCAGACCGCTGACCCTGCTGTTTGCCGTGTCGATCAGCAAGCCGGCGGCGTACCCGGCTTTGGAGCCGTCCAGCTCGATCTGGAGGACGGCATTGTCGGCGAAGAATCCAGGAGGGTTGGTGTTTCTGCTGGAGCCGGGCTGGGTGTAGCCGTCGATGATGACCGACTTCGCCGAGCCCGGAGGCGGGTAGGTGATCTCCGGCAGGGCCGAGATCGGGGTTATCGTGTGGACTCCCGCCCCGGGAATGTTGAATGCAATCGTGTTCTGGACGTCCGTATTGGTGTTGCAGGCCACCATCGCCTGCCGTAGCGAACCAACGCCGTCGTCGTTGGTGTTGACCACCGTCAAGAGGGCTGGGGCCAGCCGGTCCTCCAGCGTTTCGAGCCGGGGCCGGTAGCGGGTGCCAACTGGCGGGGACACTGACCGCCGCCGTTTGTTTGCAACCGGTCCCAGGCCACAGGCGCGGCGCAGGTTCCGTAACCAACGGGTGAATGACATGGTTCGTTTTTCCCTTCCAGGTTGGTCGGCGGTACGACAAAAAGCCGCTGATCCCGGCGCGGCCCTCTCTTCAATGCGATATCTGGAGCTGAAGTGCGCAATAATTCTGAAAAGATTTGGACCGAGGGGAAAACCTTCACCAACTCTCCACTGCAACTGCGCAAAAAAACCCCGGCCGGTGCTGGAGGCAACCCCGGTTATTCCCTTACGGGCTGCCCTTTTGCTCCGTCGACGGGCGAACCGGAGGGAGTTTCTTTTGCCACTCGCCGGCCTGCGCTGGTCGGCCCCACTTATCATACAGCGCGATGAGGTGTTCGACCGCCACGCGTTGAAACCGCGTAGGGGTGCCCCGTGCGGTTCGCAACCCTTCTTCCGCCTCAAGCAGGAGCGGCTCGGCGTCCGCGTACCGTTTCAACCCCGTCAGACTGGCCCCGTGCCAGCACTGCGCCCAGTGGACCCAGAAAGCCTGTCGCTGGGGGGCGTTCCGGATGATGCCGTGCGCCTCGCCGAGGTCGCGCTCGGCGTCCTCGTACTTCCCTTGGAGGGCGCGCGCCCGGCCCAGGTCGGACAGCACTGCTCCGATCTGGTAATTTCCGGGGGGGTAGTTCTTGCGGCGGCGCCCCAGGACCTCCTGGCCGCGGGTAATCGCGTCGTCCAGTCGGCCCACGTCGAGCGCGACCCGCACCGCGAGACCGGATAGCCGGTCGACTTGTCCGTTGTCGGGACCGATGAGCCGCACGGCCCATTCCAGGTACTCCGCGACGAGCTTGTCGGCTTCGGCCAAGTCGCCGGCCAGGTCGAGCGAGTTGGCCAGGTTGTATACGGTGCCCACCAATTCGGACGGGGGACCGGCTTTCTTCCGGCGTACGGTGAACACCTCCCGGAAGAGCGAGGCCGATTCGTTATGCTGGCCTACCTCGTTCAGCTGGACCGCGAGGTTGTTCATGGAAATCAGGGTCTGTTCGTCTTCGGCCCCCAGCGTCCGTCTCCGGGCGTCCAGACACCGGCGGCTAAGGCCAATCGCTTCTACCTTGCGACCCGCCAAGCCGACCGCGATCGCATAAGTGTCCAGGGAGTCGAGGGTGTCCCGGTCCTCGGGGCCGAGCACGCGGGCGCGGGCCTCCCACGTCTGCTTCGCCAGCGGCTCGGACTCGCCCGGCCGTTGGAGGTACAGGTTCAGGAAGTCCGCCAGCGCCTCCTGGGCGGCGAGCGTCTCCGGCCGGTCGGGTCCCAGCCCCTCCCGGCGCAGGGCGACCGCCCGGCGCAAGTGACGCTCGGCCTCCGGCAGCAGCCCGAGCTTGGCGTACGTCTTGGCGATCGTATAGTGAAGCGTCGCCTCCGTCCCCGGCTTGTCCGCGAAGCGCGAGTTGCCGTCAATCCGCTTCTCCGCCCGGCGGAGCAACTGCTCGACCGTCACGCGCTTATCGGGCGAGTTCTTGTCCGGGTCGGCTTGGCCGAGCAGGTCTTCGGTCAAAAAGTCGTTGACCGCACGGGACTCGGCGGCGGCGGCGTCGGCCCGGTTCCGCTCTTCCGTCACCTCCACGAGCCGCTGGGTGGCCAGCCGTTCGGCCGCGTTGGCGCGGAACAGCCCGGCGGTGGTGCCGATCACACCGGCAACCAGGACGGCGACCACAAGCGCGGCGGCGAACACCGGGCCGCGGTTCTTGCGCACAAACTTCCGGAGCCGGTAACCCGGAGTCGGCGGGCGGGCGACGATAGTCTCATCGCCCAGGAACCGTAGCACGTCCATGGCGAACCCGTTGGCCGTCTCGTACCGCCGGTCCCGATCCTTCTCCAGCGCCTTCATTACAATCCAGTCGAGGTCGCCCCGGACCAACCGGAGCAGCCGGGCCGGCTCGGTGTGCCGGGCGGCGGCGGTCTTGGGTAGAGTCTCGGACGAACTCAGTCGGGTACTCGGCCGGGGCGGCTCCTCCTGCCGGATCACGCGCAACACTTCCAGCATCCCCACCTCCCGCAGCCGCTTACGGTCCATGGGGGTGGTGCCGGTGAGCAGCTCGTACAGCAGGACCCCCAGAGCGTAAATGTCGGACCGGGTGTCAACGTCCTGGTTGTTCAACTCGGCTTGCTCCGGGCTCATATATTCCAGCGTGCCGACCACCGCCCCCAACCCGGTGAACAACGTCTTGTCGGTCAACTGCTGTCCCGTCGCCTTGGCCACCCCGAAGTCGATCACCTTGATCACCGGCCTGCCGTCGTACGGAGCGACCAGGACGTTGGACGGCTTGAGGTCCCGGTGGATCACGCCCTTCTGGTGGGCATGCTGGACCGCCCGGCAGACGTCCACGAATAGCTCCAGCCGCTCCCTCGGCGTCAGTCGCTTTTCGTCGCAGTAGCGGGTGATCGGCACTCCCTTGACCAGCTCCATTACGAAGTACGGCCGCCCGGCGGGCGTCGTGCCGGCGTCGAGGACTCGGGCGATGTTTTGGTGATCCATCAGGGCCAGCGCCTGGCGTTCCGCCTCGAACCGCGCCAGCACCTGCTTGGAGTCCATCCCCGGTTTGATCAACTTCAGGGCCACGCGCCGGCGGATCGGCTCGGCCTGGTCGGCCAAGTAGACGGTTCCCATCCCCCCTTCGCCGATCACGGCCAGCAACTTGTACGGCCCGATCACCGTCCCGGGCGCCTCGGCCGCCGCGACCTCGGGGGTCGGCACGGCCGGCGGCTCGAGGTTGGCCGTCGCCGCCACTTCGACCGGGTGATCGAGAAAGCTGTCGGCGGCCCGGTGCTGTTCGAGCAGCCGGTCGAGCCGCCGGCGGAGCGGCTGGTCCGCGGCGCACGCCCGGTCGAGGAACGCCGCCTGCTCGGTTGGGTCCGGGATTTCCAGTGCTTCAAGGAACAGAGACTGCTCGTTCATGATCGAATCCGGAATGGAAAACCGCGAGCCGGGTTTGCGCGATCGGCACGGCCCGCTGCCGAATCGCATCAGACTAGGATGCTACTCGACCGCAGGGCGTTGCGCCAAGGAAAACCCGGCGTGGCAGCAGAGGAGGTGCGGGTGCCGGGGGAGCGAGAGGAGGTTGGCTGA
>JBBRLG010000444.1:0-6273 GCA_038231495.1 Gemmatales bacterium
ACTACCCCGCTCCATATAAGGCAAAGTCCGAGACCTTTTTGTCGCCGCTCGCCCGGAGTTCGCGCCTCAATTCGTAAAGCTCGATTTCCTTCCCCGGCGCCAAGGTCACTTCCTTCGGGATGTGTTCCCCCACCTTAAAAAGTTGATGTGGTTGCGTGACCGGCTTGCCAGCGCCGTCCGTCACGGTGGGCGGGGTCTCGATGAAGAACTGGCGGAGGTACTGGAACTTGACCTCCTCCTTGCCGACGTTGCGAACGCGGACGACTAGCTTGACCGTTTCGCCGTGAGTGTACGCCCGCTTCTCGCCAGGATAGTAGCCCAAGCCCGCTTGCAGGCCACCGACCTCCTTGCCCCAGGCGGTGAAGGCCGCCTTCTTCGGTTCTTGGACCTCACTTGCCGGCTCCTGTTTCTGTGGCGTTTTCACCCGTTCCTCCGCAACGGGCGGCTTGTCGCCCTGCGCCGCGGCCGTGCGGCAGGAGATGACGGTCGCCCCGGTTACCATGAAGCCCAGCACCAACACAACGGCGATAACCACCTTGAGTTTGCTCATCAGCATGGCTTTCAGTACCCCTTCAGTGAGAGCGGCGACCTTGACCGACACCAGCCCTGTAGACGCCGCTTGCCCCGCCGCAACCAGCGTCACGGCCTTGATCGTGGAAGCCAACACCGCGGTCGGCATACTCGCTGAAGCTGCATTCTGAGACAGCACTGCCGCCAAAGTGCCGCCAGTTACCAGAAGCCCATGCCGAGCGAGACGTTTCGCCAGCAGCGCTCTCCCCCGGGTCAGTCGCCCTGCCAGCGTGCCTTCGGGCAAACCGAGTTGCCGTGCTGCCTCTTTGCGGGTCTCCCCCTCCAGGTCGCACAGCACGATGGCAACTCGGTATTTGTCGGGCAGGCGGCTCAACTCTTGGTCAAGGATGGGTTGCCAGTCGCCGGAGAGGTCTTGTTCCTTCACGGCTGGTTCGGGCATGTCCGTTACCTGCCTTTCCCTTGTCCCCTGCTTCGCCGCCGTCGCCCGCGCTTTGAGTCCCGTCTGTCGGGCCACGCCGTACAAGAAGTTGCCGACCATCTCCCTCGGCGTGACCGACGCGGCCTTGCGGACGAGGACGAGGAAGGTGGCCTGAAAGGCGTCCTCGGCATCGTGGTGGTTGCGGAGGATGCGCCGGCAGACGCCCCAGACCATCGGGCCGTGCCGCCGCACCAGCGCTTCGAGAGCCGCAGGGTCGCGGCGGCTCACAAAGCACTCCAGCAACTGTCCATCGGTCAGGCCCGCCCCTTCCCGCAGCAGCAAAGCGCTGCGAAGGTGCTGGAGGACCTTGCTCGTCTGGGTCGTCATTTCCTGCCTTTCTTGACGGGTAGAACGCCCGCCCTCTTCCATTACATTACCCGCACGAGGGCGATTGGATGCGCCATTTTCCAGGACGAGATTATTTGCATATCCCCCTTCCGGGGTATTGGATTTTAGCCCCGGAGGGGCGGCAGTTAATAGCCAGGGGCGTTAGCCTGGTAGGCCGGGTTTCCAAACCGGTTAGCGGCCAGTGCCGGCGTCAACCGGCCATCGCTCAACACCGCCAGCGAACCCGTAGAGAGGCGTGTAACCCTTCGGAACGCCAAGAAAAACGACCGCGATTTTTTCTTTCTTGCTTTACCCAATCGAGCGGGTATTCTCGGATGAGTTGTTGTCCCGTGGGGTACGTTTGCCAGGCTTAAGTTGCATGGGTGGAAACGCGCCCGTGCAGTTTCTAGGGTAGTATGGCGGTAACGTCAACTCGTTACCCGACTACAGCCCGTTGGATATCGTGCCGTTCAGCTGGGGAAAGCGGGCGGTGGCGGCAGTGCGGAACCCGACCTTCCATACGACTCAACCTGGAGTAATTTCATGCGACCCAACCTGGAGCAACTCGAACCGCGGTGCCTGTTATCGTCGGTGCCGCAGCCGGATCATGTGGTCGTCGTCGTCGAAGAGAATCACTCGTTTTCGGAAATCATCGGCGCCCCCACGGCCCCCTACATCAATTCGCTGGCCGGGCAAGGCGCGCTGTTCACGCAGTCGTTCGCGCTGACGCACCCCAGCCAGCCGAACTACCTCTACCTGTTCTCGGGAAGCACCCAGGGGACTACCGATGACAGCACCCTCGCGCAGCCGCTCACGACCCCCAACCTGGGTGCCGAACTGATCCAGGCGGGCCGCTCGTTCGCAGGCTACTCGGAAGACCTTCCTGCGACCGGCTCGACGGTCGGCTCTTCCGGCGACTACTACCGCAAGCACAACCCCTGGAGCGACTGGCAGGGGGCAGCGGGCGCCAACGCCCTTCCCAGTTCCACCAACCTGCGGTTTGCCGACTTCCCCACCGATTACAGCCAACTGCCCACCGTCTCCTTCGTCGTTCCCAATCAACAGCACGACATGCACGACGGCACGATTCAACAGGCCGATACCTGGTTGAAAGCCAATCTCGACGGCTACGCCAACTGGGCCCAGAAGCACAACAGCCTGCTGATCGTCACCTTTGATGAGGACGATACGGGGGGCAACAATCAAATCGCCACGATCTTCGACGGCCCGATGGTGGTACCCGGTTCCTACGGCGAGCACATCCGGCACGACAATGTCCTGCGCACCGTCGAGGACATGTACGGACTCGCGCACGCCGGCGATGCGCAGACGGCCGTCCCGATCCAGGATGTCTGGCAGCCGCCGGCCGCCATCGCACCCAGCACCGGTGGCGGGCAGTCCGCGGCCGTGAACGGAGCCTTCGCCGCCCCGCTGGTCGCTTTCGTGACCGACGGCAACGGCAATCCGGTTTCCAATGTCACCGTCACCTTTGCCGCTCCCGGCAGCGGCGCGGGCGTCACCTTCACCGGCGGCAACACGGCCACGACCAACGGTCAAGGTTTGGCCAGCAAGCTCGTGACCGCCAACACTACCGCCGGCTCCTACAACGTTACGGCCTCGGTCGCCAACGTCGCCACCCCGGCCACCTTCGCCCTGACCAACAATGCCGTGCTGGCGTTCAGCGCCCCGACCTATCATTTCAACGAGGGGAGTACGGCCACGCTCACCATCACGCTTGCCGGCAATCCGACCGGCGCGGTGGCGGTGGCTTACGCCGTCTCCCAACCGAACGGCCTGGCCGCAAAGTATTTGGCCACCCCCGGAAAGGACTATACCGGCGCGGCAAATGGCACGGTGACCTTCAATCCGGGCGTCACCAGCCAGACCATCACCTTCGCGCTCCCCAACCCCAACCTCGTCGAAGAGAACACGCAGTTCGTCGTTACCTTGAGCCAACCGACCGGCGCGGTCCTGGGTTCGCAGGCCGCCGCGACGGTGACGATCGTAGACACCAACCTGCCCAATGTGGCCAACACCACGCCGGCACTCGCCACGTTGCAGGCCGCCGGGCTGGGCTTCGGCACCAGCACCGAGCACTACCAGCAGTTCGTCCTCGGTGCCTACGCTACCTATCTCAACCGCACGCCGTCGGCGACCGAATTGGCCTACTGGGTGAACCTGATGCAAGCCTACGAATCGAACCACGCGCAGGGCTTGCGTCAGCAGGACATCGAGGCCGGCTTCCTCGACTCGAAGGAATACCTGAGTCGTAACGGCGGCACGGCCAACAAGACCTGGATCGACAGCATCTATACGAATCTGCTCAAGCGCGGCCCCGATTCCGCTGGCGAGGCGTACTGGCTGGCCCAACTCGCCGCGGGCCTAACCGCCCAGCAAGTGGCCCTGGGCTTCACGGCCAGCCAGGAGCGTTTGACGAATCGCGTGACCGCGACGTATCAAACCTTACTGGGCCGCGCTCCCGATACGAACGGTTTGACTTACTGGATCAACATCTTCAACACGGGCGGCACGACGGAGGACATTAACTCCGGGTTCGCCGGCTCGGTCGAGTATTACAACAAGGCCAATGGATCCCTGGGCGGCGGGGCAGCGGGCAACCCGGCGAAATGGATTCGCGAAGCGTATCTGGACGTCCTCGGTCGCGCGGCCCAGGTGGCAGAGATGACCTACTGGTTAAGTTTCCTCAATAAGTGATCGCGGCAGGCAACCCGGTACTCGCTAGGTCGCTAGAAATGCTTGCCTCTTGCACCGGTTGCGCCCTTTTTTTTGGTTGCGTTCGCAGCTGCATTGCTCTGCAGGGTCCTCAAGGCCCCCTGAACATCTGCAGAGATACTTTTGCATTCCTGGTAGACCGACACACCGTGCGCGGCTAAAACTTGCCGGTCTTTTAGCAAGTTTTCAAGCTGTTCCACCACATGGTCCATCTGAGGAAAAGGGATCCGCGGTCGAATGTGGTTCTTGAAGAGCTCCTCAAGCTTCTTCCTTTCGGGTGTGCCCGTCGCCCAGGTGGCACGATGGATAAACTCTCTCACCTTCGGCTGGGCAAAATGAACGCGGCCTTTTGCCTTGTTCCATTGAGCCACGTCAGCGCCCAGGGCATGTACTTTTTCTTCCGACGTCAACGTCTTCCTGGACGAGGCTTCCATTTCTGCCCGAAGGCTTTCCATACTTATGCGTAACGTTTCCACGCTCGCTTCCAAGCCCAGGATGGTATTCCAACGGGCTTCGAGGTCCTGCCACTTTGCCTCGGGAATCGCCGGCTCACAGCTCTCCTTGGGGGCAACAGCCTGGGGCGGCGGCTGCAGGCTGACGTAAACACTCAGGTGGGTAACGTCTTGCGGGGGCGGGAGGGGATGTCTAAGTTCGGAATTGGAGCCGTTCCTGCCGGAAGGGGAGGCGCCTTCGTGGCGCCACGATTCAACCTCCTCCGTCGTTAGGCCCACGGCCTTCAGAAGGTTTTCTGTCGTCAATTGTTGACCCATGCCAGGAATTTGAAAACTCTTCTGGGGGATACGAAACGTAAGAGCGAAAGGCTCGCCCTCGGGTTTGAACCAGACCTCCGCAAATTTTTCTCCCCTGTACGTCAAGGCCGCCCATTGTTTCGAGGGAGGCTGTTCAGAAAAGTTCACCCCGCACCTCCCCCGCCAGGATTTTCGGGACAATGGCCTGTTCGACCGCGCTGTAGCCACGACTCCAGCATCTTCTGAAACTCGATGGCGTGCTGGCGGTCGTCGAGCGCCTGCCGGTCTGACATAGGTCGGGCTTTCTAAACGAACTGGATCGCGGGGGCCACCCGAGGCCGGCCAACAAGTCCGCCTTCCGCTATTCGTGGTATTCTACCAGGACAGGGGTGGAGCGGTACAGGTCGGCACGGCCGACCGGACAAAAGCCGGACAAAAGGGGAAGCCGGACAAAAGGGGTCAGGTTCATTTAAGTTTGAAGCCGGCAAAATGAACCTGACCCCTTTTCCGTTCCCGACAAGATCCTGCGCGCCATTCTCACTGCGATGGGGTAACGTGGTAGGGCGCTAACCGTTGTGGCAGGGTTTCCCTGCGTTGCGGCACGGTCTCCCGGAGAAGACGAAAGGGGTCGGGAGTCAAAGTCATTTGACTCCCGACCCCTTTCCGTGGCCCCAGGTGGGCTTCAAATTCAAGCCCGATTGTTCGACCTTTGCAGGTATGGCATACTTGCTGAGAACGTCTTTGATGATCGGTTCAAACCAAGGGTGCGCGGTCGGAGCAATGTATACTTTTTCAATCAGTGTCGCCATTTTGCATTTGACGTAGAAGCCGCGTCGCAGTTCTTCCTTTTTCCGGCAGGACGTCAAGGGCTCCTCGTGTACGATCCTCACCTCTTTTTCATGCTCGAAAGCCTTCCTCTTCGTCATGCACGCCCGGAGCTTATAGCCACCATGCAATCGTTTGTTAGGCTCTGCGTACATAACTTCGTAGAGGTGAAGCTGTTCGGGAGCATTTTGTAAAGATGCTTTCAGCTTGCGACAGGTCGTGCGGATCGCCACTCCCTCATTGCCCTTCACATAAAGTTTCCACATGGCGTCCGATTGGTCGTTATTGGCGTGCCAGCAGCTTACGAAGAAATGCTTTATCCAGTCCTTCCACCCCGCCCTAAGCGTCTTGTCACGCTGTATGTCGTCATCTCCAAACCAACCGTCATAGTGCTCTGCCGACAGTTCGGGAATCCAGCCTTCGTATGCGTCCCCAAGGCAATCTATCCTCGCAAAATACAGGCCCTCTGTCACCAACATTGCCACGAACTTTGGGTCGTGACTCCATCGAGCTTCCGCCCTTATCGGCCACTATCCGGAGGCGCTTTACCTTTTTCTTCCTTGCCGGGGGGAGCGAGTGGATACAGCGGGTAGCTCAGGATCTCCGTCATCGTCCAGGTCTTCGCGGTTA
>JBBRLG010000445.1:0-6272 GCA_038231495.1 Gemmatales bacterium
AACCGCAACGCCGCCAGCGGCAAAAACAACCCTGGCATTCAACGTCCGCCATTGAGCGACTTTGTCGAATGTAGCGGTTGTGCCGACTCCGCGACACGGGAATTTCAGCGAATTATTACTAGTGTACTATTGACCACTGACGAGAGGGAGGGTATGGTTGAACCGACGACTTGGGGTCGTCGGCACCGGAGCCGCCCGGCTGGGACAATTGGGGCGGCTCCGGTTTGCTTGTTTTTGCCGATCACTTCATGGTCACGGTTTTGCTCACTTCCGTGCGCACTTCTTCGGCTTGAGACTGCATCGAGACCACCATCGGCACCTTGCTGCCGTCGGGCATCGACATGAACGCCTTCGCGTCCATCTTCGTCGTGTTCTTGATCGTGGTCGTGTTGCAACTGCCGTCGATGTTGCCGTTCAGATCCAGATCGACCACCGCGACTGAACCGTCCTGCGTCGTCACTTTCAGGATGCCTTTGCCCAGCGACTTGATCGGCAGTGTTAGCGATACCTTAACCTCGCCGAACTGGCGGTCGTCCTTCGGGTAGACCTTGAGCAACGTTGCGGTGCCCTTGCCGCGGGCGGTGTCAATTTCCATGGCGCCGGCCTGTGCCGTGGCCTTCGCGAACTGCGTCAGGTCCAGTTTCCAGGTGTCGTTAACCTTGACCGCAGTGGCGGGCACGATGGCCCTTTCCAGATCGGCCTGGGCTTCGGCCCCGAGGGCAAACTCCTTGACCAGCAGCTGCGCGTCTTCGCCGGTCAGTTCCTTACCGTCCTGGGTGAAGTAGTAGCAGCCGTCCTTTTTCTCGATCAGCACGGTCTTACCCTGGTAGGGAAGCGCCGTCGTATTGCCGTCGGTCGTCAGCTGTGCCCGCTCGTAGGTGCGCTGGAGTTGCGTCGGCAGCTTACCGTCGCATTTCAGCACGGTTTCGCGAAATACCGAGGTTTCGACCGTCACCTGCTTGGTGTCCAGCAGCGCTTTGCCAGAAGCGTCCTTCACCTTGGTAGAAAGCGTTGCCGTCTCGTTCTTCTGGACCTGATAAACGTCGCCCGCGGCCACAACTTTGCGCTTGATGGTACAGCCGTCGTCGGCCCGGAGCCAACCGGCCGACAGAAACAGGGCCGCCGCGGCCGTGAAACCGATGGATTGCCTCATGGCTGATTCTCCGCGAATGGAATCGTTCTCTGTTGCGACTCACCGGAGGGAAGGTTGTAGCAACTCGCAGGCCGTCCGCGAAAAACCGACGTTAAACTTTGCCAGAAACGCCAAAGCGGCCCGACCCGCACCCTCGATTGAACGAGAATGCAGATCGGGCCGCTTGAAACCACTTCTTAAACGCTTCGTGCAAGCGCCTTACTTCTTGGGCAACTCCTTGCGCGTCTCCTCGGACTTGGTTTGCACCGACATGGTGACGCTCAGTTTGCCGCCCTGGGGGTCAGCAATCGAGCCTTTGGCGTCCAGTTTCATGCCGCCTTTGATGGCGGCCGTGTTGCTGGTCCCGTCGATGCAAACGTCCATGTTCATTTCGGCGACCGCGACCGAACCCTGCGCGGCGACGATCTTCATGTCGCCCTTGCCCAGCGACTTGATCGGCAGCGTCAGGACCAGCTTCAACTCGCCGAACTGCTTGTCGTCTTTCTTGTACGCCTTCAGCAGGGTGCCCGTGCCCTTGGCCTTGTCGGCGTCCAGTTCCAGCTCGCCGCTCTTGGCGATTTCCTTGACGACCGGTCCCATGTCCACCTTCCAGCTGTCGTTGAGCTTGACCGGGTCCTTCGGCAGCAGCGCCTTTTCGAGGTCGTTTTTGTCGTCGCCGTCGCGCTCGAATTCCTTGGCCAGCGTCGCGGCGTCGGCCTCCGCCAACTCCTTGCCGTCCACCGTGAAGTGGAATTTGCCGTCCTTCTTCTCGATGACGACCGTCTTGCCGCTGTACGGCAGGTCGGCCTTCTGGCCGTTGGTCGTCATCTGCGCCTTGTCGTACTTGCGTTCCACTTTGGTCGGGGGCTTCTTGGCCTCGCACTTGAGGATGGTTTCCGTATAGGTCGCCGTGGCGACGTTCTTCAGCGTCTGGTCCACGAGCGCCATGCCGCCGGGGTTGACCACCTTGGTCGCGACGGTGGTCGTCTCGCTCTTCTGGACCTGGTAGACGTCGCCCTGGGCCACGTCCCGGTACTTGATCGGATAGGCGTCGTCGGCACGCAGCCAACCCGCCGACAACATCAGGGCCGCGACGGCCACGAGACGCAACGAACGCTTCATGCTCAATTCTCCACAAAAGGTAGTTCGCCGGGTTCAAAGCCAATTCCATCGCGAAAGCACGAAAGGACGAAAAGGTGAAAGGAATTACAGCCGAAAGGTGCGGAAAGGAACTGCGGGAGCAATGCCTTTTCCTTTCGCCTTTTCGTCCTTTCGTGCTTTCGTGATTCGTATTGGTCTTGCCGTGATGCCATCCGCCCGCCCCTTGGAAGCGGGTGGGCTACCAATAGGATGATGCAAGTTTGGGTGCCGTCGGGTCCGGCCCGCCGACGATCGACCCCGCGACCATCTTAGTTCCCCGAGCGTGGACGGCCCCAAAAATCTGGTCCGGCTTTATGCCCCGACGTACCGACATCAAGAAAATCCTCCTGATCGGCTCCGGCCCCATCGTCATCGGCCAGGCGTGCGAGTTCGACTACAGCGGCACCCAGGCGTGCAAGGCGCTGCGCGAAGAAGGCTACGAAGTCGTCCTCGTCAACTCGAACCCCGCCACGATCATGACCGACCCGGAGACGGCCGACCGCACCTACATCGAGCCGATCACTTGGGAAATCCTCGAGCGCGTCATCGCTCGCGAACGCCCCGACGCGCTCCTGCCCACGCTCGGCGGCCAGACCGCGCTTAACGCCGCCATGGACCTGCACCACCACGGCGTCCTCGAAAAGTACAAGGTCGAGATGATCGGCGCGACGCCGGCCGTGATCGACAAGGCCGAGGACCGCCAGCAGTTCAAGGAGGCGATGGCCAAGGTCGGCGTCGCGGTGCCGGAGAGCGGCGTCGCCCGGTCGCTGGCCGAGGCGCAAGAAATTCGCGAGCGCGTCGGCCTGCCGTGCGTGCTGCGGCCGAGCTTCACGATGGGCGGCACCGGCGGCGGCATCGCCTACAACCGCGAGGAGTTCAACGAACTAATCGCGCGCGGCCTCGATCTCAGCCCGACGGGCGAGGTGCTGGTCGAAAAATCGGTCATCGGTTGGAAGGAATTCGAGTTGGAGGTGATGCGCGACAAGGCCGACAACGTCGTCATCGTTTGCAGTATCGAAAACCTCGACCCGATGGGCGTCCACACCGGCGACAGCATCACGGTCGCCCCGGCGCAAACGCTCACCGACAAGGAATATCAGCGGATGCGCGACGCCGCCATCGCGATCATCCGCGAAATCGGCGTCGAAACCGGCGGCAGCAACATCCAGTTTGCGATCAACCCCGTCAACGGCGACATGATCGCCATTGAGATGAACCCGCGCGTGTCGCGCTCGAGCGCCCTGGCGTCGAAGGCGACGGGCTTTCCGATCGCCAAGATCGCGGCCAAGCTGGCGGTCGGCTACCGGCTCGACGAGTTGCGCAACGACATCACGCGCGAGACGCCGGCCTGTTTCGAGCCGACGATTGATTACGTGGTGACCAAAATTCCGCGCTGGGCGTTCGAGAAGTTCCCCGACGCCGACCCGACGTTGACGACGCAAATGAAGTCGGTCGGCGAGACGATGGCAATTGGCCGCACGTTCAAGGAGTCGCTGCAAAAGGCGTTGCGCGGCCTGGAAACGGGGCATTTCGGCCTGGGTAGCGACCGCGCCGACCGCTGGGGCACCGCAACCCAGCCGACGGTGGACGAGATCGTGGCGAAGCTGGCAACGCCGACGGCGGAACGCATCTGGTATCTGCGGTACGCCTTCAAAGCGGGCCTGGGTCTCGAAGAAATTTTTCAACGAACGCACATCGACCCGTGGTTTTTGCACAACATTCGCGAGTTGGTGGAACTGGAGGACCAGTTGCGCGGCCCGCGCTCGGCCGAGTGGATTGCACAAAATCCGGAGCAGGTGCGCGCCGACCTGTTGCAGGCAAAGCAGGCCGGCTTCTCGGATCGGCAAATCTCCAACCTCTGGAACATGGGCGACCACGAAGTCCGCCGGGTGCGCAAGTCGCTCGGCGTCATTCCGACGTACAAGCGCGTGGACACTTGCGCCGCGGAGTTCGAGGCGTATACGCCGTATTACTACTCCACTTACGAGGCACCCGTTGAATTCGTGGAGGACTTCGTTGGACAAGGGGACAAGGGGACAAGGGGACAAGGGGACAAGGAGAATTGGTCTTTCCCCTTGTCCCCTTGTCCCCTTGTCCCCTTGTCCACAGACGACGAAACCATGCCGGCCACCGGCAAAGAAAGAATCATGATCCTGGGCGGCGGCCCGAACCGCATCGGCCAGGGGATCGAATTCGATTATTGCTGCTGCCAGGCCGCTTTCGCGCTGCGCAAGGCCGGGTTCGAGACCATCATGGTCAACTCCAACCCAGAGACGGTCTCGACCGATTACGACACGAGCGACCACCTCTTCTTCGAGCCACTGACCGCCGAGGACGTGCTCAACATCTGCGACCGGATGCAGCCCACGGGCCTGATCGTGCAGTTCGGCGGCCAGACGCCGCTCAACCTCGCCCGCGCCCTCGAAGCCGCCGGCGCGCCGATCATCGGCACCAGTGTCGAGAGCATCGACATGGCGGAGGACCGCAAGAAGTTTCAGGAACTGGTGCAGCGCCTGGGACTGAAACAGCCGGACAACGGCACCGCACTCGATTTGCAGCAGGCGATCCACGTCGCCCGGCGCATCGGTTTCCCGGTGCTGGTGCGGCCTAGCTACGTCCTCGGCGGTCGGGCGATGGAGATCGTTTACGACGAAGGATCGATGAGCCGTTTCGTCGGCCAGGCGATGGAGGTGTCGCCGGGCAAGCCGGTCCTGATCGACAAGTTTCTGGAGTCCGCGATCGAAGTGGACGTGGACTGCATCAGCGACGGCCAGCGCACGGTGATCGGCGGCGTGATGCAGCACATCGAGGAGGCCGGCATCCACTCCGGCGACTCGGCGTGCGTCATCCCGCCGTACAGCCTGCCCAAAGAGGTCGTCGATGAAATCCGCCGGCAGACGCGCGAGCTGGCGCGCGAGCTGAACGTGAAGGGCTTGATGAACGTGCAGTTCGCCATTCAGTCCGTTGTCCGTTGTCCGTCGTCCGTTGCAGGGGAACTGGCAAACGACGACGGACAACGGACAACGGACGACGGACAACGGACCATCTACGTCCTGGAAGTCAACCCGCGTGCCAGCCGCACGGTGCCGTTCGTCTCCAAGGCGATCGGCGTGCCGCTGGCCCGGTACGCAGCCCTGGTCATGGCGGGCAAGACGCTGGACGAATTGGGCCTGATGGACGAGGTGGTGCCGACACACTTCTCGGTCAAGGAAAGCGTGTTCCCGTTCAACAAGTTCCCCGGCGTGGACATCATCCTTGGGCCGGAGATGCGCTCGACGGGCGAGGTCATGGGCATCGACGACAGTTTCCCCATGGCGTTCGCCAAGAGCCAGCTGGCGGCGAACGCGGCATTGCCAACGTCGGGCAAGGTGTTCATCTCGGTGGCCAACCGCGACAAGCCGGAGATCGTGGGCGTCGCGCGGGCGCTGGCGGAGTTGGGATATGTGCTGGTCGCAACGCGCGGCACGGCCAAGGCGCTGCGCGAAGCCGGCATCGCGGTCGAAGACGTGCCGAAGTTGCAAGAGGGCCGTCCGAACCTGGTGGACAAGATGAAAAACGACGAGATCGCACTGGTAATCAACACGCCGAGCGGTCGCGGCGCGCGCTCCGACGAGGGCAAAATCCGGGCCGCCGCGGTGGCTAATGGCGTGACGTGCATCACGACGCTTTCGGCCGCGCTCGCCGCCGTCGAGGCGTGCAAGGAGTTACGCCGGTGCGAGTGGACGGTCAGCGCGCTCCAGGATCGGTTTCCGACGAAGTAAGTTGCAGACGCGCGAGGGTGCGGTCTCTTTCGTGCGCCTGAACCCAGGCTTTTTTGCAGCTGACGGCCAAAAATTGGGCGTGACTGCTTGCGGGAGGTCTTGAAAAAGGCGGCGTCTTTCCTGTCGTAGCTTGAGCTACCAAACAACGGAAGGAAAGAACGCCACATGAACTACTCTATGTATTTGACGCTCGTGCTGGCAACGCTGCCCTCTGCCCCGGCCGACAACGACGCGGCCGC
>JBBRLG010000446.1:0-6270 GCA_038231495.1 Gemmatales bacterium
CTCGCCTGTGGATCACTAATTCTCGCGCAGCGCCTAGCAACGACACTAAAGGACGCCGATGAGGGTCGCGTTGTTTCGCATCAGGAAGTTAAGCGCAGATTAGGTGAGTGGGTCGCACCATTTCGACAAATGCAGGAACTGCAAACCTGAATGAAATCAGCCCAAGTCGTTTGGAATCCGCCTATCAAACTGCCCTGGCCGCCCTCCTCGCCGAGCGCAACCCGGACGGCCATTGGGTCGGCGAACTCTCCACTTCGGCCCTTGCGACCGCCGTCGCTGCCAGCGCCCTTGCCCTGGTGCAGTCGAAAACAACTGCGTTCGGCGCGTTCGAGCCGCTGATTGCTGGCGGCATGGCGTGGCTCGCGGCGCATCAGAACGCCGACGGCGGCTGGGGCGACACGGTCAAGAGCTTCAGCAACATCTCGACGACGATGCTCTGCCGGGCCGCGTTGCGGATCACGAACACGGCCACGCAGTACCCGGATTGTCTGGAGCGCACCGAGAACTACCTGCGCGAACGCCACGGCCGGACGCCGGCAGCGTTGGCCGAGGCGGTGCGCAAGCGCTACGGCAAAGACCGCACTTTTTCCGTGCCGATCCTGATGACGAGTGCCCTTGCCGGACTGGTGCCGTGGGACGAAGTGCCGCCGTTGCCGTTCGAGCTGGCGTGCTTCCCGCAGTCGTGGTTTCGTTTTCTCAGCCTGCCGGTTGTCAGTTACGCCCTGCCCGCGCTCATTGCCATCGGTCAGGCGGTTTTTTCCCACCGACCGCCGTGGAATCCGGTTGTGCGAATGTTTCGGTGGGCTTCGGTTGCGAAAAGTCTGCGCGTCTTGCAGGCGATTCAGCCGAGTAACGGCGGCTTTCTCGAAGCGGCACCGCTGACAAGCTTCGTCGCGCTGGGTTTGGCGAGTAGCGGCAACGCGGCTCATCCGGTTGTGGGCAAGTGTGTCGAATTTCTGAAACAAGGCGTCCGGCCCGACGGCAGTTGGCCGATTGACACGAACCTGTCAACGTGGGTGACGACGTTGGCGATAAATGCAATCGGTGCGGCGGGCGACCTGGACAAGTTGGAACAGCAAACCGAATTGCGCGACTGGCTGCTTAAGCAGCAGTTCCAAGAGCGTCATGCCTACACGGGGGCTGCCCCCGGCGCGTGGGCCTGGACGCCGCTGCCCGGCGGCGTGCCGGATGCTGATGACACGCCGGGCGCAATGCTCGCGTTACTAAATCTTGGCGCTGGAGATGATGCCTCGAATGCCGCCTTGATTGACGCTTTCAGCTGGCTTTGGGGGGTACGAAATCGCGACCTTGGGTGGCCCACTTTCTGTCGTGGGTGGGGCCGATTGCCTTTCGACCTCAGTGGCGCCGATCTGACCGCCCACGTCGTGCGAGCTGTCGGGGCGTTTGCGAAATACGGACAACAAGATTTAGCACGGCTTGACCCAATCAAACGTGGCCGTATCTATCGGGACAAGTGGCAGCCGAATCTGGCGCACTGCATTGAAGCCGCTTGGCATAGCGGTTTCAGATATTTGGAACGAGTCCAAAAAGTCGACGGCTCCTGGCTGCCGCTCTGGTTCGGGTGCCAGCACGCCCCGGACGACGAAAACCCGACTTACGGCACCGCCCGCGTGCTGGCCGCTTACCGCGACCTCGATAGGATGTACGAAGAGCCGGCGCAACGCGGCGTGCGGTTCTTGCTTGCCATCCAAAACGCCGACGGCGGTTGGGGCGGCGCGGCGAACACGCCGTCGAGCATCGAAGAAACCGCCCTCGCCGTCGAGGTGTTGCTCGACGCGGGGCCGAACGCCGGGCCGGCCGTGAATAAGGGGCTGAACTGGCTCGTCGAACAGGTGGAGGCCGGGAACCTGTACCACCCCACGCCCATCGGTTTTTATTTCGCGAAGCTCTGGTATTTTGAGAAGCTTTACCCGATAATCTTTACCGTCGCCGCGCTTGGCCGTACACGCCGCAAACTCTCTCCCGCGCCGCCTTGACCCACCCCGACCGCCTTCACTCACCTGAGGATCCCAACGTGGCGCTAGCTGCCGAGACCCAGGCCGATAAAAAAGAGAAACGCCCCAACTCCACCCACCTGAAGGTCGTCCCGGAGACGCGCGCCTTGCGCGACCTGGTTCGAGCAGAGTCAGCCCGCGTTGCCGCCCCTATCGACCGCGCCAAGGGCATGACCCGGCCGGAACTCCGCGCGTTTGCCGAGGGCATGCTCGTCGGCATGGGGTTGACCGAACAGTACCTCGGCTTCGCGATGGTCTGCATCGCCAACGAGTTTTGGCGCGAACAGGTGCAGGCCACCGCCTTCAACCGCCGGCTGCTGCTCCTGCCCCACTGCCTCAAGCACGCCGAGGGCTGCCCGGCAGATTACGACGAATTCGGTCTCGATTGTCGCAAATGCGGCGCCTGCTCCGTCGCCGACTTCAAGACCAAGGCGGAAGACCTCGGCTACAAGGTCCTCGTCTCCGAAGGCACGCCCATCGTCCTGAAAATCATTGTCAGCGGCCACGTCGATGCGATCGTCGGCGTCGCCTGTTTGAACGTGCTCGAAAAGGCGTTCGACAAGATTCTGCTGGCCGGCATTCCGTGCGTCGCCGCGCCGCTGCTGTCGAGCAACTGCCGTAGCACGTCGGTCGATGACGACTGGGTGTCCGAGTTGATCGACCTGAAGACGCCGCCGCCCGCCGTGCAAACGAAAACCTACGTCCACCTGATGCGGGCGGCGTACCAGGTGTGCGAAGAGCCGGAGTTGTCGCGCCTCGCGCCGCGCAGCCGCGCCGGCGCAGGCAACGGCAAGGCCACCGACCCGCTGGCCGTCCACGAAAACATCGCCTACGAATGGATGGGCCAGGGTGGCAAGCGCTCGCGGCCCTTCATCACGCTGGCCGCCTACGACGCCTTGAAGGGGGCAAGTGGGACGTTGAGCGCCGCCGGCTGTCAGCTGCCCGACGGCGTGCGCCGCACGGCCCTGGCCATCGAGGCGTTCCACAAGGCGTCGCTGGTCCACGACGACATCGAGGACGACGACACCTTCCGCTACGGCCACGAAACGCTGCACCGGCAATACGGCGTGGCGACCGCGATCAACGTCGGCGATTACCTGCTCGGCCTGGGTTATCGCCTCGTGGCCCGCGAGCGCAAGGACCTCGGCGGCGATTGCACGGCGGACATCGTCAACCGCATGGCCGAGGCGCACTTGAAGCTATCCGAAGGCCAGGGTGCCGAACTGCTCTGGCGCGACGCGCGCGACAAGACGCTAACCGCGCTGGACGCTTTGAAAATCTACGCCCTCAAGACCGCGCCCGCCTTTGAGGCCGCGCTGTACGCCGGCCTGCGGCTGGCAGCGCCGGCGGACGGCTACGACAAGGCCGTGACCGACTTCAGCAAGAACCTCGGCGTCGCCTTTCAGATTCTAAACGACCTCAAAGATTGGGAGGCCGACGGCGACAACAAGGTGATCGCCGGCCAGGACGTGCTGGCGGCCCGGCCCACCTTGCTGCTGGCCCTGGCCCTCGAAGGGTGTACCGCGGCCGAGCGCGCGGAACTGCTGGCACTCATCGGCACGGCCCACGACGCAGCCCAGTCGGAGCAGATCGTGCGGCGCGTGCGGCACTTCTTCGAGAACGCCGCGGTGTTCGCCAAGGCCGAGAAACTCGTCGAAAAGTTCCGTGCCCGCGCCGAGGCCGTTGCCGACGAGGTCGAGCCGACGGCATTGCGCGAGCTGCTTTATTACCTGGTTGACAGCGTGCTCGACCAGAAATCGGCGGCGCCGCCGGAACCGGCCCCGCTGCAACTGCTACAGCTATCCACGCCATGAACCCCCTCCCCCGGAACGTCGCGCCCGACCTGCCCGAACTGTTCGCCCAGTTTCCCCCCGCCGACGACCAGCCCGCGTACGAGGTGGTGCCGCCCGACGCGGTGCCGCCTCCGTACCAAAACCTCCTCGTCCACGAGCACCACATGACCGTGACGGTCGAGGCCTACCACGGCGACCGCGTCAACGTCCGCATCCTTAACCGGCGGCTGGACGAGCCGTACTACAGCCGCAAAATCTTGTTGACGCTGGAAAAGACGGGCCGGGTCGTGCAGTTCGGCATCGTGCGCGTGAATCTGGACCACGTCAGTCGGCCGGTGCGCGACCGGATCGTCGAGGGCAAGACGCCGTTCGGCCGCATCCTGATCGAACACGACGTGTTGCGCCGGATCGAGCCGATGGCGTACCTGCGGGTCGAGTGTGGCCCTGCTCAGATGCAGTGGTTCGGCCTGGAAAAGCCGGTGCCGCTGTACGGCCGGCTGGCGATCATCCACTGCAACGGCCAGCCCGCGGTGGAATTGTTGGAAGTGGTCGCACCGTAAGGCCGCTGCTACATTAGCCGTCGGCGCACCCCCTCCCTCCCCTTGGAGCCATTCCCTTGTCAACGCTTCAGCCAACCCCGGCGTCTGGTCTCGGCTCCACGACGCGCATTCTCGTTCTCCTGGTGGCCGCGATCGGCTTCCTTTTCGACACCTACGAACTGCTCATGTTCCCGGTGATCGGCTCGGACGCGGTCGGGGAACTCATCCTCGTGAATCCCGACAACAGCTCGCCCGGCTGGCAGGCCGAACTCGGCTTCCAAGGTAGCAGTAACCTGAAGCGCGGCGTTTCGCCGCGCAGTGAACCCGTCCGCCTGTGGGCCGGCCGGATGCTCTGGATCGCGGCCCTGTGCGGCGGGGTGTTCGGCCTTCTGGGCGGGTGGCTGACGGACCGACTGGGACGCAAGACCATCATGATCGTCGCCATCCTGGCGTACTCGGTGTCCCCGGTCGCCGCGGCCTTTAGCACGGACCTTTGGCAACTGGTATTGTTTCGGTGTACGACCTTCATTGGCGTGTGTGTCGAAATGGTCGCCGCGGTCACCTGGTTGGCGGAGCTTTTCGAGGACAAGCGTACCCGCGAACTGACCATCGGCTGGACCCTGGCCACCGCCTCGCTCGGCGGCATCCTGGTCACGGAAGTTTACAACTACATTGTCGATGCCGCTAAAACGGCCGGCAGCCTGCCGGCGCTGCCCTTTCCCAGCGGCCACGTCCCGGAAAACGTGGCCTGGCGCTTCACGCTCCTGACGGGCTTGATTCCGGGTGCCGCCATCCTGTTGCTCATGCCGTTCGTGCCGGAGTCGCGCGTCTGGAAGCAGAGGAAAATGGCGGGCACGTTACAGCGCCCGAGTTTCCTTGCCCTCTTTTCACCCGGCCTGCTGCGCACGACCGTGGTGACGACGATCCTGTCTGCGTGCGGCTATGCCGCGGCGTTCGGGGCGATTCAATTGACGCCGCTGCTAATCGCCCCAGGCCTGCCCGACATGGTCGCCCTGCAAGGGGAGGCCGAAAAAGAGGTGAAAGCCGCCGCGACCAAGTTGAAGGAAACGAAAGACGGCACCTCGGAACAGAACGAGGCCAAGGTCCAATTGACCGCCGCCGCGCTCAAAACCAAGGAAGCCGCCCAGGCGTTGAAGGTGCGCCGTGGCAACCTCCAGCGCTGGCAAGAACTCGGCGGCCTCCTGGGGCGTATCCTGCTGGCCGGCTTGCTGATCTTCGTGCCGAGCCGCATTTTGATCCGCCTCTTCCTGATCCCCGGCGTGGTGTTATTTCCGATTACGTTCGTCTACCTGGTCAAGGAAGATTATGTCGTGTTCGCGACCGCCATTTTCTTCTGCGGCTTGCTGACGGTGGCTCAGTTCAGTTTCCTCAGTGAGTTTTTGCCCAAGGTCTTTCCCGTCCACCTGCGCGGCACCGGCGGCAGCTTCGCCACGAACTTCGGGGGCCGCATGATCGGCACCATGGCCGCAACGCTGAACACCGAATTCCTGTCCAAGCTGTTCCCCGGCCCGCCGGCGATGCAGGTGGCCTACGCCGCGGCGACCATCGGCGGCAGCGTGTACTTGATCGCGCTCGTCGCGTCGTTCCTGCTGCCGGCGCCGCGGGACGAAGGCGAGAAAGAAACGCTCCTTTCTACTTGAAGGGCGGCGGTTATACTCACCCCGGTTTAGAATGACACAAGCCCGACGCGCAAGCGAGGGTCCGGCCCTCGCTTGCGCGTCGGGCTTGTGTCAAATTGCCTCGCGCCGAGTATAACACGACTTGGCGAGCCGGGAGCGTAAGCGACCGGAGGTTATTCCGAGACAGACTCCGGTCGTGTGGTGCCAAGAATTGGTGAAACCAAAAAATGATTAGTATTAGAAATCAAGGGCCCCCCCAGCGCCCCGACTTCATTAGGGGATA
>JBBRLG010000447.1:0-6253 GCA_038231495.1 Gemmatales bacterium
GTCCTCGATCTCGTACTTGACGCGAACGACCGGCGAGAAGCTCGAATCGATGGGGATGACGCCGATCTCGCGCTCCTGCTGCACGTTTTCCTCGGCCATGCGGTAGCCGCGGCCGTTCTCGACGCGCAGCTCGACGACGAACGGCACGTCATCGGTCAGGGTGGCGATGATGTGTTCGGGGTTGATAATCTGGACGGCTTCGGGGGCGATGATGTTGGCCGCGGTGACGACGCCGCGCTCGTGGCGGTCGATCCGGATCGTCTGCGGCTGCTCGCTCGAATTTTTGACGACCAGGCTCTTGATGTTCAGCACGATGTCGGTCACGTCCTCGACGACGCCGGGGATGGTGCTGATTTCGTGCTGGACGCCCTGAATCTTGAGCGCGGTGACGGCACTGCCTTCCAGGCTGGACAGCAAGATGCGGCGGAGGCTGTTGCCGCCCGTCAAGCCGAAGCAGCGCTCGAACGGCTCGGCGCTGAACTTGCCGTAGGTGTCGGTCAACGTCGTGCGATCGCTCACCACGCGGTTGGGGAGTTCCAAACCACGCCATCGGATACGCATGGGGTACCTTCTCCATCGGACCGGGGGTATCTACAAACCGTTTGCCGCTTGCGGCTGAGCGAAACCAGCGCTCAGCCGCGAGCGGCAAATCACAGGGGAACATCCCGTTGTTACCGGGAGCAAACTTCGATGATCAACTGTTCGCGGACTTCGATGATCCGCGGGTCCACGTCCGTGCGCGTCGGCAGGCGGCTGACCTTGCCCTCCGGCGGATCGACGCCGAGACGTTCCAGGTAGTCGGGGGCCGGCGGCGGGTTTTCGCTCAGGTTCAGCTTGACCAGCTTCAAGCCACGCGGGCGGTTCTTGATCGTCACCACGTCGTTGGCGCTGAGCAACATGCTGGGGATGTCGCACGATTTGCCGTTGACCAGGACGTGGCCGTGAGAGACCAACTGGCGGGCACCAGGCCGGTTGGGCGCGAAACCCAGGCGATGGACCACGTTATCCAGCCGGCGTTCGAGGAGGGTCAGCAGTTGTTCGCCGGTGTTGCCGGTCGTGCGCGAGGCCAACTCGAAATAGCGGCGGAACTGACGTTCGAGGATGCCGTAAAAGCGTTTGAGCTTCTGCTTTTCGCGGAGGCGGATGCCGTATTCGCTCAGCTTGCCACGGCGGGTGTGCATACCGGGGGCCGTGTTGCGCCGGTCGATGGCGCACTTGGGGCTTTCGCAACGGCTGCCTTTCAAGTACAGCTTGACGCCTTCACGGCGGCACTGCTTGCAAACGGGGTCGGTCGTTCGTGCCATGGAGGAAACCACAATCCTTGATGAATCACAATGGTAGCCGCTTGCGGCTTTGCAAAGCCGCATGCGGCGAAGACACTACACCCGGCGTTTCTTGGGGGGCCGGCAGCCGTTGTGCGGCAGCGGCGTCACGTCCTCGATCGCCTTGACGTTCAAGCCGGCGGCGGTCAGCGCGGTGATAGCTGACTCGCGGCCGGAACCGGGTCCCTTGACGCGGACCTCGACTTCCTTCAGGCCGAACTTGGTCGCCTTGTCGGCGGCCACCTCGGCGGCGCGCTGGGCCGCGAACGGCGTACTCTTGCGACTGCCCTTGAAGCCGACCGTGCCGGCCGAGGCGTAGCACAGCGTATCGCCGTTGGTGTCGGTGATGGTGACAATCGTGTTGTTGAACGTGGCCTTGATGTGGGCAATGCCCCGGCTGACGTTCCGCCTCTGCTTGCGTTTCTTGCTCTTCGCCATCGTAGGTTCCAGTCTTCGATTGTCCGTTGTCCTCAGTTTGTCCGTTGTCCGTTGCAAAATGCCAACTTGTATTTGCAACGGACAACGGACAACGGACTAACCACGCATTTCCTTGACGCCCTTCTTCCCCGCCACCGTCTTGCGCGGACCCTTGCGGGTGCGGGCGTTGGTCCGCGTCCGTTGACCGCGGACCGGCAGGCTGCGGCGGTGACGCACCCCGCGGTAACATTGAATCTCTTTGAGCCGCGCGATGTTCTGGTGAATCTGGCGGCGCAACGGGCCTTCGACCGTGTACTCGCGGTCGAGGATCGTCGCGATGCGGGCGACCTCTTCGTCGCTCAATTCCTTGGCGCGGCGGGACGGATCGACGCGGGCCTGCTCGCACACGCGCAGGGCGAGGGTCGGGCCGATGCCGTAAATGTAACGCAGCGAAATGTGCGTCGGCTTGTCGTTCGGAAGGTCAACACCCAGAATACGCGGCATGCTCCGTCTCCCTTAACCCTGACGCTGTTTGTGGCGGGGGTTGCTGCAAATGACGAGCAAACGCCCGTGCCGCCGCACGAGTTTGCAATTTTCGCAGATCCGTTTGACGCTCGCTCGCACTTTCATCGCTGCACTCCCAGCGTTAGGTCGGCTGAATCGGAAAGCTATTTTTATACCAGCGCAAAGCGACTCCGGCAAGGGCGGAAAATTGTCCGTAGTCCTCGTTTGTCCGTTGTCCGTTGCAAAGACAGAGACACGCAGATTCTGGCATGGTTCAAAAGCCGCAAGCACGAGGCAACAAGTGGAATTCGTTTCATTCACCACCCCCATACACCCCCCCGAACGAATTTCCCAAGGTGGAACTTCTGTCCGGGCAAAGACTTGAAGCATTCGTTCCCGGTGGCGCCCCGGCGACACGTCCTTGAACAAAGGTTGCTTCCTTTGCCACCCGATTTTGAACCATGCCAAGATTCTTTGCTACGGACAACGGACAACGGACAACGGACAAACGAGGACTACGGACGACGGACGATGGTGTTGTCCTCGTCCGCCGTCAGGACCAACACGCCCTCTTTCGTGATCGCCAGCGTGTGCTCGACGTGGACGCTCGGCAAGCGGTCGCGCGTCACCACCGTCCAGTGGTCGCGCAACGTGTCCGTCTCGGAGCGGCACATGTTCACCATCGGCTCGACCGCGATGACCAGGCCTTCTTCCAGCCGGAAATCGTGCTTCTTCAGTTCCTTACTGATGAAGTTCGGCACCTGCGGGTTCTCGTGCATGATGCGGCCGATGCCGTGGCCGACGTACTGCGTCACGACGCTGAAGCCCGCACTCTCCGCCGTCCGCTGCATTATCAGGGCAACCTCGGACCACCACCGCCGCCGCGTCATTTCGACCATCGCCGTTTGCAGCACTTTCTCCGCCACCGCGACCAGTCGCCGTTTCTCGGCACTGACCTCGCCGATGATGAGCGTGATCGCCGCGTCGGCGCACCAGCCGTTCAGCTTGCAGGCCGTGTCGATCTTCAACAGGTCGCCGTCGCGGATGACGCGCTGCCCCGGTATGCCATGCACGACCTGTTCGTTCAGCGAAATACAGGTCACGGCGGGGAACGGCACCTTGCCCGGATAGCCCTTGAATAACGAAATCGCGCCGCGCTGCTCGAACAGGTCCTCGACCGCCTGGTTGATCTCGACTGTTTTGACGCCGGGCTTGGCCAGCGCCCGGCACAGCCGCAGCGCCTCGGCCACGACCTTGCCGGCTTCGCGCATCAGGCCGATCTCGCGCGGCGATTTCAACTCCGGTTTGTTGGCGAATATCGACCTTAACATCTGGGGGACTGCCTCGACTATGACCGTTCAACCGACCCCCCCTACCCCCCCTTCGTACGGGGGGGACCACACACTCCCCGGGGGGACCACACACTCCCCCCCTTACGAAGGGGGGGACCACACACTCCCCCCCTTACGAAGGGGGGACCACACACTCCCCCCCTTACGAAGGGGGGGACCACACACTCCCCCCCTTACGAAGGGGGGGCAGGGGGGGTGTTCGACCTAAAGCGCGGCCACGATTGCTTGATAAACCTGCTCGATGTCGCCCTCGCCGTGGACCTCCCGCAGCAGTCCGCGCTCGCGGTAATGCGGAATGAGCGTCTCGGTATTTTGATGATAAACCACCAGCCGGGCGCGGACCGTCGTTTCCTTGTCGTCGTCGCGCTGCACGAGCCTCGTCTCGCAACGGTCGCAAATCCCCGCGACTTTCGGGGCGTTCATCTCCGTGTGGTAGGTCGCCATGCACCCCGTCTTGGGACAACTCCACCGGCCGCTCAGCCGCTTGACAATCTCCTCGTCGCCCACCGTGATCAGCACGACGCCGGTCAGGTCCAGCTGCTGCTTGTGGGCAACCGCGTCGAACGACCGTGCCTGCGTCACGGTCCGCGGGTAGCCGTCGAGCACGAAACGCACGGGTCGGTCCGGGCGTCCGAAGCGTTCGGCGATGATGTCGTTGACCAGTTCGTCCGGGACGAGGAGGCCGGCGTCCACGAAAGGCTTGGCACGCTGGCCGCAGGGGGTATGCAAACGGATGGCGGCACGCAACAGGTCACCGGTGCCGATGTGTTCCAGGTCATTTCGGCGGCTCAGCAGTCCGGCCTGGGTGCCCTTGCCGCAACCCGGTGGGCCGAGGAGGATCAAACGCATGGCTGGCCCGTGGCGCTGGTGCGAGGGTGGGATGCACCGAGACACCGCGTCCCGGTACGAGTTCTTCCTGGATCATTCTCGGAAACCACACCGCCAAACGCAAGGGCACCCCATCGCATCTTGGCAAGCCGGGAGCGTGAGCGACCGGAGAGCTCGACTCCGGTCGCTCACGCTCCCGGCGCGCCAGGGATTTGCTAATCGTCGGTCAAACCGGGGTAGTTGCGCATCACGAGATGCGCGTTAATTTTTGTCACCAGGTCGAGGGCCACGCTGATGACGATGAGCAGGCCGGTACCGCCGTAGAAGCTCGCCACGTTGCCGGGGATGTGCATGAGGTTCGTCACAAGGGTGGGGATGACGGCCACCACGGCGAGGAACGCCGCCCCGACGAAGGTGATGCGGATCATTACCTTTTCCAGGTAGTCCGCCGTGCGCTTGCCGGGCCGGTAGCCGGGGATGAAGCTGCCGTAGTCTTTGAGGTTGTTCGCCATTTCTTTCGGGTTGAAGATAATCGCCGTCCAGAAGTAGCAGAACACGAAGATGGCCACGATGAAGAGGACCGTGTACCAGTAGCCCTGCTTCTCGAAGATTTCGCGGACGATCGACGGCCAGGCCCAGTCGGGGCGCATGTTGGCGATGGCGCTGAACAGCAGCATCGGCAGCACGAGGATGCTGCTGGCAAAGATGATCGGCATGACGCCGCCCTGGTTGACCTTGAGCGGCAAGAACTGGCGCGTGCCGCCGAACACGCGCCGGCCGCGGACGTGCTTGGCCGACTGCGTCGGGATGCGCCGCTGCCCCTTGGTGATGGCGACGACCGCCAGGACCACGACCACAAAGAGCGCGACCAGTACGACCAGCTTTTCAAAACTGATGTCCTGGGCGTTGCTGCCGCCGAGCTTGAACACCGACGAGCGGAACGCGTTGCCTTCAAAGAAAATGGAGCGCGTGGCGTCGGGGATGCGGGCGACGATGCCGGCCATAATGATGAGGCTGATGCCGTTGCCGATGCCGTACTCGTCAATCTGCTCGCCCAGCCACATCAAAAAGACGGTGCCGGTCGTCATAATTAGCACGTCGGCCATCCAGTAGGGTAGCTGGTTATAGCCGTGAATGGCCCAGCCCGTGCCGCCGATGTCGTTCATGATGTATTTGACGTAGATGAACGTCTGAATGACGCAGATGACGACCGTCAAATAGCGCGTCCATTCGTTAATCTTTTTGCGCCCGCTTTCGCCCTCTTTTTGGATTTTCTCCAGGGGCGGGTACACGGCGGCGAGCAGCTGGAAAATAATCGAGGCGGAGATGTACGGCATGATGCCGAAGCCGAAGATGGTGGCCTGGCTCAGATTGCCGCCGCTGAACATCGACACGAAGCCGAGCATGTCGCCCAACGGCGAGCCGCCGCCGATGTTCTTGTACATCTTGGCCTGATCGACGAAGGGCAGCGGGATGTGGTAGCCGACGCGATAAATGGCGAGGAACAGGAGCGTCAACAGGATTTTCTGCCGCAGTTCGGGGATGATGAAGACCGCGACCAGCTGCTTGGGCAGGATCGTTTCCAGAAACACGCCGAATCGCACTAACGGCTTCGTCATGGGAGTCTTGCTCTTATCCTGGAGCCTGCGGGACCAACGCCCGAAATCATCCTGCAAGGGGACGGGCGGGGCCGACGTTCCCGCCGAATCAAACGAAAAAAGGCGAGCGTGGGGGGGGGGGGGGGGGGGGGGGGGGAACCGAGTGAGGGGGGGACAGCCACGAGACAAGGGCGGTGGACGCCGAAAGCGCAGATGGCGGTTTTTTTGGGAA
>JBBRLG010000448.1:0-6248 GCA_038231495.1 Gemmatales bacterium
TGTGCAACCCTTTCAGGGTTGGCCGTCGCGTCGCGGGTTGCTTTCCGGGGGTGCGCGAGTACGCGACCCCCGGCTTTGCTGTTGAACCGCTTCGCGGTACGGCAACGCTTCGCGGTACGGCAGCGCTGCCGTCCACGGCGAGACAAGCAGCAACTGGATGCGGCGATCCAGGAGTTCCGCCGCGCCATCGACCTCGACCCCAAGTTCGCCAGAGCGCACTACAACCTCGGCAACGCCCTGAGTGCCAAGCAGCACCTGGACGAGGCGATCCAGGAGTTCCGCCGCGCCATCGAACTCGACCCTAACCGCGCTGAAGCGCATCGCAGCCTCGGCGTTGTCCTGGGCAAAACAGGCAAGCTCACCGAATCGCTCGACGCTATCCGCCAGGGGCACCGACTCGGTTCAGGGCAACCAGGCTGGCCCTACCCTTCGGCTACATGGGTGCGGGAGGTGGAAGCGGTTACTCGTGAAGGCATAGTCTTCCCCGCTCTCGTCGATAACGCGAAGGGCTGAACACAACTCGTTTGGAAGGGCAAAGACGAACAGGACCGAAAGCCCCTCGAAGTCCCCGCGCCGCAAGCGGCAAATTCAGTTGAAAAACCGGTGCATCGCGTCGGTCAACTGGCCGCTGTTGTCCATGCGGGGAACCTTGTGTTGGCCACCGAGCTTGCCGACGGAACGCATCCAGTCGGCAAAACCGCCGCGGCGTACCAAACACACTTCCGGGGCCAGCATCGTCAGGTTGCCGCGACGGTGGGCCGCATAGTCTTCGTTACCCTGGCACAAGGCGCGATCCAATTCCGCGGCGAAGCGCGCCAGCTGCGCCGGCGGTTCGGCAAACTCGACGAGGAAGCGGTGCCGGCCCGGCGTGCCCGTCGATTCCGGAAAGAGCGGGCCGACGTGGAAATCGACCACCGCCGTCCCGGCCAACTCGGCGGCAGCGGCGACGGCCCCCTCCACTTCTTCGCTAATCAGGTGCTCGCCGAAGGCCGACAGGAAATACTTCGTGCGGCCGGTGAAACGCAGCAACGGCGGGTCGCGGCGCTCGAAACAAACCGTGTCGCCGATCTTGTAACTCCATAATCCGGCACAAGTGGTCAGCACCACGGCGTATTGCACGCCGACTTCAAGATCGGCGACCGTATGGCGCGTCGGGTTCGCGCGGTCGATTTCCGCCACCGGGACGAATTCGTAGAAGATATTGTGATCCGCGATGAGCCGGAGCATTCCGTGGCGCGGGTCTTCGGTGGCGATGAAGCCTTCCGAGGCACCGTAGACATCGGTCAGATTCACTTGCGGGCTGCCGAGCAAGCGTTGAAAGAGCGAGCGATAGGGATCGAAGCGCGTGCCGCCGTGAATAACGAGACGCAGACCCGGCCAAACCTGGGAGATCGTCTCGCATCCCGTTAACTGCCGCAGTTGCTCGAAAAGCACAAGCAGCCACGACGGGACGCCGGCCACGAGGGTGATCGGCAGCCCGGCGTTGATGCGCCGGTGCAGGGCGGGGCCGTCGTAGACGAGCAGGTTGGGAAGATAAACGTCGAAATGCCGCCGCCAGAAGGGGGCGTTGCGGAACCAGCTCTCGGCCTGTTCCGCGAGGCCGTTGAGGAGAACGAGCGGCTGTCGCCGGGCGTAGCCGTGCGACTTGAAGCGCTCGAACCAGGTTTGCAGGTGTCCGACCACGGTCTGCTCCTCTCAGGCTCCGGCGTAACCGTTCACCGGCAACTTCTCCCCCCTTACGAAGGGGGGGCGGGGGGGGTAAGAACGATTAAAGTACTCGGTCATGGCGCTCTCTTTACCCCCCTCCCCCCCTTCGTAAGGGGGGGAGTGAACGGTTACGCTCCGGCTACCAATCCCATCTCGGTTGGTATAGGCAACCGAACGGCGGCTTACCAAGCGCGGCGACGCTGCGCCTTCCCTTACTTTCCCCTGGCAGCATGGCGGCGCGATGAAGGATTGTTGCATAAGTCGTAATCATTCCGCGAAGAGTTGATGAGCACAGCCGCGTCCCCGGACTGGCAACCAGGCCGGTTTCTGTTATGCTGCACCCCGACAACCCGAAACCGCACGCCCGCCGAGGCTCTCCGATGAGTGCGCCGACCGACGTTTTGTGTGCCGGTATCATTGTCGCGGATCACGTCAGCTCGCCCATATCGCACTTGCCGGCTGAGGGTGAGCTGGTGCTTGCGGACCAGCTGCTGCTGACGATCGGCGGCTGCGCGGCCAACGTCGCGGTGGACCTGGGCAAGCTCGGCGTCAGCGCGGCGGTCGTGGGCCGCGTCGGCAGCGACATTTTTGGCCGGGTGGTCTCCAACATGTTGCGCGAGCGCGGCGTGGACGTGACGCTCATGCAGGTAACGCCGGGCGTGGACACCAGCCAGACGCTCATCGTCAACGTGGCCGGCCAGGATCGGCGGTTCATCCACACTTTCGGGGCCAACGCCGACTTCCGGGCCAGTGACATTCCGCTCGACCGTGTGGCCAATTGTCGCGTGCTGTACGTCGGCGGCTACCTGCTCATGGGCGGCCTGTTGCAGGACGAGTTGATCCCCGTGTTCGCTGCGGCCCGCCGCGCAGGTGCGCAGACGGTGCTCGACGTGGTGACGCCCGGCCCCGCGGACTACCTGCCGCGCCTGGAAAAACTGCTGCCGCACGTTGACGTTTTCCTGCCGAACTACCACGAGGGCCAGCTCATCACCGGCGAAAGCGATGCCCTGAAACAGGCGGAGTTGTTTCAGCGCCTGGGCGTCGGCACGTCCCTCGTCACCCTCGGCGACGGCGGTGCCGTGCTGGTAAGCAAAGACGTGCGTTTGCGCTCGGGGACGTTCGCCGTGCCGTTTGTTGACGGTACCGGCGGCGGCGACGCCTTCGCGGCGGGTTACATGCTGGGCCTGTTGCAAGGACTCGACGCGGAGGGGTGTTTGCGGACGGGCAGCGCCGTGGGGGCGAGTTGCGTGCGGGCCATCGGTACGACGACGGGGGTGTTTACGCGGGCGGAGTGTGAGGCGTTCCTGCGCGAACACACTTTGAAGGTGGAGCGCCTTTGAACCCGGCTCCTGGACTGGTATTGCGAGCTATTCTCACCGCGGTTTGTGGCATTCCAAGCCGCGGTGAAAATAACGGCCGGCCGAGTTTAGGGGACCGAAGTCCGCCCCGCAAACTTGACGCGCACGAACCGCGGCCAGTAAAACTGGGCGTCCTTTAGCGGCAGCCAGAAATCATACGCATTGACCACGTAGCTCACGACCAGCTCGTCGTCGGCCGCGAGCATCGGGTGGGCCTTGGCCGCGTAGCTGAAGACGCGCTTGTCCTTGGCCATCTCCGGACACTCGTAGAGCAGCGTCGGCGCCGACCACGGCCCCCACGGCCGGGGTGCCGTCCGCGCCACGATCCGCGGCGACAGGCCGTCTTGCGTATACACCGCCACAAAGCAACGCTTTCCCGGCAAATACGAAACGGAATACTCGTTGGCAAAGCCGTCCGCCAGGCGGTCGCCTTTGCGAAAGTCGGTTTGCCAGTCGCCGTCGTGGTAGAAGCGCCACGCGGCCACGTCCGCCACTTCGCCGACCGGCACCCGCGCGACGATCAGGTGTTTCGCACTGCCCAACGGCTTCACGTCCTCGTCGATGCCATAAACGTACAGGTAAGCGCCGTCGCGCAGGGCCGCGGAGCCGAACGTGCGCAAACGCTTCGGCCCGATTTCGGTACACGGCAATGGTAGCTGTTCCACGCGCCAGTCGGCCGGCGCGTCGTGGGGGTTGGCGACGACGGCGAGTTGCCGGCCGAGCGAACGGAAGCCGAACGCGCCCCCTTCGCCGGTCTTGTCCATCTGGGCCATGAAGGCGTACAGGCGGTCGTTGACGACGACCGCCGCTTGTGGCCAGTACCAGCCGTGCTTGTCCGCCGGCACGATTAACGCCGCCGGTTTGCCGTCGTCACCCTTCCGAACAACGAACGTCATCTTGGCGTCCGGCCCGCGACCTGCTTGGAAGGCGACGGAGTTGTTGACGAGTTTGGCGTCGAGCCGCTTGCCGTCACGGACGCGGCCGACCCAGGTATCGCTGAACAGCCACAAGGTGCGCTCGGGCGTCAGCGCCACCGAATAGACGCCGTCGCCGCCGATCCAGTCGTCCTTTCGTTGAAAGAGGGCGTCGAGTTCCGGTGCGGCCTTGGCTTCGGTTGGCGCAGGCAAGGGCGGCGTCGGTTCGTCCGGGACGGCGGGCGCGGTCGCTACTACCACCGGCGCGGCGGGCACCGGAAGAGCCGTCCGTGCGTTCGGGAAGGAATGCGCCACAAACGTCAGGACGCCGAGCAGGCTCAGAGCCAGCACCAGCGCCACGCCGACCGTCAATGTTTTCATGATTCGCCGCACCAGGTATTACATCGTTGCGGTCACGGGGTCTTTAGCCCGCGGCTTGGACTGACACAAGCCCGACGCGCCAGCGAGGGCCGGTCCCTCGCTGGCGCGTCGGGCTTGTATCAATCCAAGCCGCGGCAAGTATATGTTGCTACCTCTACCGACTCGATCGCGGCATTATACCCAGGGCGGCCTTGGCCGCAAAGTAGCCGCACATGCCGTGGACGCCAGCGCCCGGCGGCGTCGAAGCCGAGCATAAATAAATCCCCTTAACAGGTGTGGCATACGGCACCCACCGCGCCGTCGGCCGCGTGAAGAGTTGCCATACGTCTATGACGCCGCCGGTGATGTCGCCGCGAATGTAGTTCGCGTTGTGGAGTTCAAAGTCGGCTGGCGTGAGCTTGCTCCGCGCCAGGATCAGGTCGCGGAACCCCGGCGCGAACCGCTCCATTTGCTGCTCGATCGCCTCCGTCATGTCCACGGTGGAGCCGGCGGGCACATGACAGTAGGCCCAGCCAGTGTGCTTGCCCGCCGGCGCGCGCGTCGAGTCGAACAAACTTTGCTGGGCGACCAGGACGTACGGCCGTTGCGGATGCTCGCCGTGCCACACCGCCCTTTCCCCCGCGGCGATTTCGTCCAGGGTGCCACCGAGGTGGACCGTCGCCGCCCGCCGGCAACCCTCCGCCCGCCACGGGATCGGACCATCGAGCGCCCAGTCGAGCTTGAACACGCCCGGCCCGTGCCGAAAGCGCTCCAGCCGGCCGCGGTAGCCGGCCGGGAGTCGGTCGGCACAGATGCGCGCCAGGTGCCGCGGCGCGGTGTCGAACAGGTAGGCCGACGCCGCCGGCAGTTCGGCCAGGGAGCGCACCCGCCAGTTCGTCACCAACTCGCCGCCGAGGCTGCGCAGGTACGACGCGAGGGCGTCGGTGATGCGCTGCGTGCCGCCGCGCGGCAACGGCCAGCCGACCGCGTGCCCGGCGGTGCCCAGCAGGAGGCCGACCGCGGCGGTAAGCGGCTGTTCCAACGGCAGGACGGAATGGGCGGCCAGGCCCGCGAACAGCGCCCGCGCGTGCGGCCCCCGGAACCAGGCTTCGGCCAGCCCGCGCGCCGAGCGCACCGCGCGTAGGCCGAAGCGGGCCATGACCAGCGGGTGCCGTGGCGGCCGCAACGGGCCGAGCGTGTCGGCGAACAGTGCCGCGGCGTTGGCAACGAGCGGTGCCATGAGTCGCTGATAGGCGTCCGCGTCGGGGCCGAGGGTGCGGCCGGTCTCTTGCACCGAACGTTCCAGCACCGCGGCCGTGCCGTCGTCGAGCGGGTGGGCCAGGGGCGCGGGCGGGTGGACCCATTCCAGGCCGTGTTCCGCCAGCTCGACCGATTGGAAAAACGGGGAGCCGACGCCGAGCGGGTGGATGGCCGAACACACGTCGTGGACGAAGCCGGGCAGCGTCAACGCCGCCGACCGCGCGCCGCCGCCGAGGGTTGCTTCGGCCTCCACCACCAGCACGGAACGCTGTTGCCGGGCGATCGTGATGGCCGCCGCCAACCCGTTCGGGCCGGAGCCGACGACGACGGCGTCGTAGGAACTGCGGGACGGCCGATTGTCCGCGGTGGGGCTGGTGGACATGATTTCTTTCGCGTTGTCTGTTAGCTCACGTTCACGGCTTGCCGGAGTGTAATGTCAATGGTCACAGTAGAACTATACTCGCCGGCTACTTCCGAGCCACCAGCCACAAGTACTAGATGTCCATTTCGTAAGTTGACCGCCAGTCAGCCGTAGCCGCAATCCGGGGGGGGCGGGGGGTTGGGTGGTGCTGGAGCACCCCCGATAAAACCGCGAAGAACAAAGAAAAAAAACAACCGACCGCTGCCGCCCGACGACACGACACGCACA
>JBBRLG010000449.1:0-6233 GCA_038231495.1 Gemmatales bacterium
GCACCCCTTTGGAGTGCGGCGGCTTGACACCGCTTTCTTTTTTTCTTTCTTTAACGTCGAGCCGTAGTTAAATAGAAAAGGAGGGGAGCGCGTCCCACCCTTTACGACCCCCAAAAGAAAGAGAGCGGCGTCGAGCCGCCGCACTCCAAAGGAAAAACACCTCCCTTAATCCCGCACTTGCTTGGCAACGAGAACAAGAAACGCGAAACGCATTTTCCTTTCTGGCAGCTCACTCCCATTCAATCGTCGCCGGCGGCTTGCTGCTGATGTCGTAGACCACGCGATTGACGCCCGCCACCTGGTTGATGACGCGCGTCGAAATGCGCGCCAATAGTTCGTACGGCAAATGCGACCAGTCCGCCGTCATGAAGTCGTCCGTCTGCACCGCCCGCAGCGCGATCACGTTTTCGTACGTCCGCCCGTCACCCATGACGCCGACCGAGTGGATCGGCAGCAACACGGCAAACGCCTGCGAGGTCTTGCGGTACCAGCCCGCTTGCTTTAGTTCGTCCAGCAGGATCGCGTCGGCCTGGCGCAACACTTCAAGCCGTGCCGCCGTTACCGGTCCGAGGCAGCGCACCGCCAGGCCGGGGCCGGGGAACGGGTGGCGGTAGACCAGCGCCTCCGGCAGTCCCAGCTCGACGCCGAGGCGGCGCACCTCGTCCTTGAACAGGTCCTTCAACGGCTCGATTAGGTCGAAACCGAGTTCCTTCGGCAACCCGCCGACGTTGTGGTGCAGCTTGATGTTTGCCGACGGGCCGTCGCCGACCGCGCCGCTTTCGATCACGTCGGGGTAGAGCGTCCCTTGGGCCAAAAACTTCGCGTCGGCAATGTTCAACGCTTCGTCCTTGAACACGTCGATGAAAACGTGGCCGATCCGCTTGCGCTTCTCCTGCGGGTCGGTGATGCCGTCGAGCGCGTCGAGGAACCGCTTGGTCGCATCGACGACGCGCAGGTCGGCCTGGAAGTGGTCGAGGAAGGTTCGCCGCACCGCCTCCTTCTCGCCCTGGCGCAACAGGCCGTTGTCCACGAAGATGCAAGCGACGCGCGGCCCGACCGCCCGCAGCAGGAGTGCCGCCGTCACCGACGAATCGACGCCGCCGGACAGGCCGCAGATGACGCGGTGCCGGCCGATCTCCTCGCGCAGCCGATCGACCGTTTCCTCTAAAAACGATCCCATTTGCCATAAACCCCGGCAGCCGCAGACGCCGTAGAGAAAGTTGCGGAGGATGTGTTTGCCGTCGGGCGTGTGGTTGACCTCCGGGTGGAATTGCAAGCCGTAGACGGGCCGGTCGCGGTGGCGGACGGCGGCGACGGGGCAGGTGTCGGTCCGGGCCAGCGGCACGAAGTCGCCGTTGACCGCGTGGACCTGGTCGCCGTGGCTCATCCACACGGTGGTTTCGAGCGGCACGTCGGCGAACAGGTCGGGGCCTTCGCCGGGCGGTTGCGGCAGGACGTGGCAGACGGCGCGACCGAACTCGCGGCTTCTGGCCGGCTTGACCTGGCCGCCGAGCAGGTGGCAGGCGAGTTGCATGCCGTAGCAGATGCCGAGTACCGGCACGTCGAGTTTGAAGATGTCCGGGTCGCAGGTGGGCGCACCGGGTGCGTAGACGCTGGCCGGGCCGCCGGAGAAGATCAGACCCGCCGGCTTCAGTTCCGCGATGCGGGCGGCGGGCAGGTCGTGGCGCACGATCTGGCAGAAGACGTTCTGCTCGCGCACGCGCCGGGCGATGAGTTGGCCGTATTGGGCGCCGAAATCCAGGATCAGGATGCGTTCACTTTCGGACTGAGCCATTGTCGGTTACCGCCTCTTCTTTGTCTGAGAACTTGGCGAACAACTCCTCCAGCGCCGATTCATCGTCCATGTGGCCGTTTGACACAAAACGCTCGATCTCGACATGAGTTTCGTCGCCGTAGTCAACAAACTCAATTTCCCACCGCTGTCCGGGGACCGCGACTTCAATCATGACGGCGTCATCCCGCACTTGATTGAGTTTATGGGAGATCTTCGCCTCATCGAGTCGCTGAAGAAGGTGGAGCAATTCGCGAAAACTGCTGTTTTTCATTTGTCATACTCCCGAGAGCCGAGTAATTTCTTGATCGTTTTGTAACCGGGCAAGCGTCGCTTCGCTCGTTCCGTGATTTCTTCCCATGTCAGATCCATGATCTCGTCCCAACTCGGTGCCCCGGCGCCAAGCGCCGCATTGCGGATGCTGGCTTTCTTCCTCCGCAGAATCTCAGCAGCCGTCTTGCCGGCATTCGAGACTTTCATGACTTCCCCAGTTCGGTCGCGCGTCGCGTCGCGGCCTCCACGGCGTCCATCAGCGCCCCGCGGACGCCGCCGCGCTCCAGCGCGTGCAGGCCGGCGATCGTCGTGCCGCCGGGACTCGCCACCATGTCTTTGAGTACGCCGGGGTGGGCGTTTGTTTCCAACACCATTTTCGCCGCCCCGAGGACCGTCTGCGCCGCCAGGGCCGTCGCCACCTCGCGCGGCAAGCCGACGCGCACGCCGCCATCGGACAGCGCTTCGATCATGAGGTAAACGAACGCGGGTCCGCTGCCGCTCAGGCCCGTCACGGCGTCGAGTTGGTATTCCGGCACGCGAAACGCCCGGCCCACCGCGTTGAGCAGACGATCGACCAGGGCAACGTCCTCCGGCGTCGTCCCGTCCAGCGCTGCGTAGGCCGAGGCACTGGCCCCAACCAAGCACGGCGTGTTCGGCATGATGCGCACCAGCCGGGCGTGGCCGCCCAGCCCTTGTTGCAATTGCCGCAACGTCACGCCCGCCGCGATGGAGACGATCAGGTGCCGGGCGGCGATAACGGGCCGGATTTCCGCGAGCAGATCGGTCATGTTTTGCGGCTTGACGGCGAGGACCAGCACGTCGCTGGCGGTCGTCACGGCGCGGTTGTCCGTGCCGGCGTCGCAGCCGGTTTCCTGGGCGAAGGTCTGGCGGGCTAGAATGACGGGGTCGCTGGCATGACAGGCGGAGGTCTGGATCAGGCCGGCGCGCAGCCACCCTTGCGCCAGGGCCGTCGCCATGCGGCCCGCGCCGAGGAAGCCAATCGAGGGCGTTGTCGTGCCGGGAGTCGTTGCCATCCTCCTATCCTATTGTGGAGGGCGTCAATACTCGATAGGGGTCCGCAAACTTCCGGCCGGAAGACGGGGAAGAAGTGAGGGGCAAGAAAGGAGTGCCGCGTGCGGCTTTGCAATGACCTTGCAAAGCCGCAAGCGGCAAAGACCGGGTTAGCGGATCTTGGAAACCGAAGCCGGGTCGGCCGGGATTCGCGGCGCCTCCGGCGACAGCCGGTTCGGCGGCGGCGCCAGATTTGGTATCCCCGACGGTCCCAGCATCGGACCACCGCCCGCGCCCGCCGCGCAGTCCGAATCGCACAGGTCCGGGCCTTGGTAAGAAACCGGGGCCGAACCGCACGTCTCGCACGGACGGCGCGCGGAGCCGAAGCCGAGGCGGTGCAGGATTTCGCCGTGGCCGACGTGACAACAACCACTAAGCAGGCTCAGACCCAGGATCAGGGCCGGGGCCGCCAGACGGAGCCGATTCATGAGCGTTCCCCTGTGGAATGCAGCCCGCAACCGGGCGTGAAACGGGCCTGGAAGAGGACCAGGACGCCGGACAGACTCGCTGCCGCGGTCGGGCCGAGCCTCTCCGCCCTCAAGCATTCCCCATCCCGCGACGGCGGGCAAACGCTCTTGAAACAAAAACGGCCCGGAAGGAAATTTCCCTCCGGGCCTCATGCGTATTATCGACGTAACCAGCGCCGCGGGCAAAACCGGCACCGTCCAAGTGAGTGAAGTTACTTGTCCACCACCTTCATCTGCCCGCGCAGATATTCCACCGCCATGTCGAGCTGCCGGTCCTTGAACTCCGGCTTGGTCTCCTTCGGCATCGGCCGGTCCTTGTCCTTGCGATGAATGATCTCAATGTCGCGCTGGTGCTCGGCCAGGTCGTCGCGCTCCTTGCGGTTGAGCTTGATCTCCTTGTCCGGCGTCACGCCCCAC
The DNA here is from genome assembly GCA_038231495.1 of Gemmatales bacterium. Classification (GTDB taxonomy): domain Bacteria; phylum Planctomycetota; class Planctomycetia; order Gemmatales; family Gemmataceae; genus JBBRLG01. The sequence continues at coordinate 4,021 of JBBRLG010000449.1, forward strand.
TCGTCCTCGTCCTTGCCGGACGTGCTCAGCTTGTTCAGGTTCTTGTCGCTCGGCCGCCAGAACGTCGCCGTCGTCAGCTTCAGGCTGCCGCCGTCGAAACCCTGGATCGACTGCACGCTGCCCTTGCCATAGCTGCGCTCGCCGATGATGTAGGCCCGACCGTGGTCTTGCAAGCACGCCGACACGATCTCGCTGCCGCTGGCGCTGCCGCTGTTGACCATGCACACCATCGGGAAGTTCGTCAGGCTGCCCGCACGCTTGCCGTCGATCTTGACCACCGGCTTGTTGCGCGGGCGGATGCTGACGATCCGGCCGTCGTCGATAAACAGGTCGGAAATGTCCACCGCACTGTCCAGCAAACCGCCCGGATTGAAGCGCAGGTCGAGGACGAAACCCTTGATCCCTTGCTTGGTCAGGTCGTCCATCACGCCGTACAGGTCGCGGGCGCTGTTGTCCGCGAACACCGTCAGGCGGATGTAGCCGATCTTGTTCTTGGAGTCGATCATATAGTCCCACTCGTCGTTCGCCCTGCGCTTGGCACCGAGGACGGTTTCCACCTCGACGGGGCCGCGCGTGATCTCGACGATGAACGGCTTTTCGACGCCCTCGCGCTGGACCTCCAGCTGAACGTTGGTGCCGGCCTTGCCCATGATCTTTTTTACCGCGTCGTTGAGCTTCATGCCCTTGGTCGGCACCTCCTCGCGACCGCCGGCCAGCGGCTTGCCGTCGCTGTCCACCTCGCGGATGACCTTGGTGATCACGTCGCCCGCCCACAGGTCTTTCTTGTAAGCCGGGCTGCCCTTGATCGGCGTGATCACCACCAGCTGGTCCGTAATCGGGTCTTGGCTGATCTGGACGCCGATGCCGTTGAAGTGCGCCTTGATCTCCTGGTCGAACTTCTTCTTCGACTCCGGGTCGATGTACGTCGTGTAGGGGTCCAGGTGGTGCAGCATGAGAGCCAGGCTCATGTCAACGTCCTTGTGCTTTTCGAGGTCCTCGCGCGCGCCGAGCTTCTGGCGCACGTCGCCGAGCAGCACGGCCAGGTCGCCTTCCCTCAACTTCTTGACGCCGCCGAGTCGGTCGGCAATGTCTTCGGGGATCTTCTCGTCGAGCCGGCGATACACGTCGGTAATCGCCCAGCCGACCATCTCGCCCTGGTTGACTTCCTTGACGTAATTGTTCTTGATGATCTGCGTCACCTCGACGACCTTGGTGGCGTAGTCCATCGCGTCGGAGCGCTTGAGCTTCGTGCCGGTCGCGATCGCGTCGCGCGCCGACTCGAACTTCTCCAGGGTCGTCGTGCCGTCCACCAGCGCCTGGTACTCCTTGCGGAGCTTGCGCTGGGATTCGAGGCGCGGCATACGTTCGAGCAGGGTCTTGCCCTCCTCGGCGAAGGCGGCGCTGATCTTCTTGTCCTGGACCAGCTTCTCCAGCTTGTCCAGGTGGTCCTTGGCCTTGACGACCGCCGCGGGATTGTTGGTCAAGACGTAGTGGGTGGCCCGGCCGCCCAGGACGAAGTGCAACTGTTTCTTGTCGTCCTTGGTCGCGCCGAACTCGACCGCCAGGCGCGGCAACTTCTTGTCGAGGTATTCGGTCAACTCGTCGACCGTGACCAGACCGTCCGGCTCGTAGCCGTCCTTGTCGGCCTCGCCCTTGAGGCCGGCCAGGACCGCCTGGGTGAAGATGCCGTGATCCTTGCCGTCGATGGGGGCGCTGAGGCCGTTGGTCGCCAGGAAGAGGACGCGACCGGCGTGCGCCAGGTGTTCGTCGGTGCCGTCGTCGCCGAGGAATTCTTTGTAAGGGCTGGCACCGAGCGTCGGTTCGCCGACGCCGGCAGCCTCGCCGGTGTAGCCCTTGAAATTCACGTCGAGGAAGACGCAGAAGCGCTCGCTCTTGAGGTTCTTGAGTGCGTCGCCGACTTCGGTGGCGGCCAGGGCGTCCTTGTCGCGGCCCTTGAACGTCGAGTCGGAGGCGAAGTAGCAGCGCCGGTCGCCGCTGTCGCCGAGCGGCCCGCCCTCGCCGACGAAGGCGAACACGACGAGGTCGTTCGGCTTCGATTCGGTGCTAACCCAGGTCAGCGCCTTGAGGATGTTTTCGCGCGTGGCGGGCTGGCTGTTGCGCTTCTTGTCCTCGCTACCGAGGAGCAGCCGGACGTTCTTGTCGCCGACGCCGAGGTACTGCTTGTCGGTGAACAGGTCGTAGAGGGCTTTGAC
>JBBRLG010000450.1:0-6225 GCA_038231495.1 Gemmatales bacterium
GGCCTTGGGCGGGGGGAACAGGTGTTCGACGTTGTCCCATTGCAGGTCGGTCAAGTCGGTCGGGTAGGGTTTTCGGTTCATGCAGCTGAACTACGGACCGCCGCCAGCTGCGACAAGGCGACTTTTTAAACACCCTCTTAGCTTCCCATCTTCGTCAAATGCAAGCTTTGTCTTGTCGAGTTTCAATCGTGTAATCAATGCAAAACCGTTTAGGTTTTTTTTCAAAAGCGGCAAGCCCTTTTGCATCCGTAGTTGCGCCGTATGTGCTTCCGTAACTCGGGTCATACAGTTCATTATCAATTTTCACCACAGCATGGTTATCAAAAAGCGATGCCGGCCTTGGATTCCCTTGGCCGGGCAAATTGGCCTTGCTCGTAGTATCCTGCGTCACCTGAGGCGGCGGGTCGTTAAGCCAGTTGTAGCCATGAGCGCCAACAAATGTGAAGCCGGCCTCCTCAGTTCTGTTGACCCAAAAATTAACGCCGCTAAGAGTCTTAGATCCGGCGACTGTTGGCCATTGTACACCTGCTTTTGAAAGTTCAGGGTACGCCCATTCTTTGACCACCATATACCATTTCTCGAGATCCGATGGTTCCGTTTTAATCTGAAATATCCAGCCGGGTCGGAAGACCCCTTGTGCTTCCAGCACGTCGATCCAAAATGTGGACCATGCCACATAACCGCCGTCTTGCGTACTCAGCAAGCTTTTTGTCCTAATGATGGGTTCCGCCTTGACGTAGTTTCCGTAATACGTCAACGCCGTGGTCGCGTCCCCCTTTCGCTCCGCCTGGATTGAATTCACTTTTCGATTTTTAAAGCTCTTCCAAGCGTTCTCGATCATCTTGGGTTCTGTGTCAGGGTTACCGCCATTGTAAATCGACCCTGACGCCAAAACGGTTTCGTACAACGGGCGCGTATCATGTGGCGCTTTGAATGTTACATACAACTGGTTCGAGGAACTGCCGGCTTGGAACGTGCGCCCGTCCGACAACTTGATCGACCACGCGATGGTCATCCGCGTACTCGTTACCGGGCCGAACGCCTTGTTCGCCGTGACGTTGCCCCCGTGCATGATTAACTCTTTCCGGTTGGAAAGGACCGTTACCGGCACTTCAACCTTGGTGCCGTCGGCAATCCCGGTGCCGCTGATTTGGCCGATGGCGATCACGGGGTCGAATAGTTCCAACGAAGCCGCGCCGGCCTGGATGTCAAAGACGAGGTTGGCGATCTGTAAGGTGCTAGGTGCCGCGCCGCCGACATAGGCCAAGGGGTCTTGGGCAAACAGTTCCGCTTGCGGATCCTTCTTCGAGCGATCCGCTTTCCAGGCGGACCCGTATTGCGTCGTCGTCCCGTCCGCTTTCGGATCAGAAGTCACTTGGAGGCCGCCTGTCGCCTGTTTGCCCGTTTCCCCGAAATCGACCTCTTGGATTTGCGCGCTTGGCTGCGCCAGGAAATTCGCTAGCCCGCCGATTGTGGCCCCCGCCGGTCCTATCATCCCAAGTATGATTGCCTGTCCAACATTAACCCCGTTGTTTGTCACCGTCACCGACCTGGTGTCCGTTCCCGGTGCCGAAAAGGCGTGGGAACCACGAACGTAAAACGTGCCGTTCCCACCCGTAATCGTCCCCGCCGTGGCCGGGGTTCCGTCGCCCCAACTGATCGTCGCCGCAAACGACGCGGCCGTGTCATTCGGGTTGGAATCGTAGATAGTCGCGACGGTATAAAACGGCGTCGGCTGGACATACGCGGCACCTGTGCCTGTGGCACCGCCGCCGACATCCGATACGCTGACCGACACGGGATAATTGGCGGCCGTGGCGTAGATGTGGCTGCCCTGCACGCTGAAGGTGCCATTCGCACCGCTGACCGTTCCTGACGTTGAAGAGGTGCCGTCGCCCCAGTTGATCGTCGCCGTGTAACCTGTCGCCGCGGTGTCCTGATAGGCGTCAGTAAACGTCGCCACGGTGACCGCGACCTGGGCAACCCCTTGCGTCGGTAGCAGGTTCGCGCCCGTGACCGTCAACACCGCGTCGGAGATGGTCGCCGTCGTCGTCGCCGTTGTTACGGTGCCATCGGTGTCCGTCAGCGTTACCGCCACCGGGTAGGAGCCGGCCTCGAAATAATTGTTGCTGCCGCTGACCGTGAAGCCGGTGAAGGAGAAGGCGACCGTCCCGGCCGTTTGCGCGCCGTCGCCCCAGTCGATTGCCGCGGTGAAATCGTCAACCGTCGCGTGCGGGTTGGCGTCGGTGAAGGTCGCGACCACACCGGACACCGATTGCCCTTGCACGCCCGTCAGCGCCGGCGCGCTCGCCGTCAGCGCCGCGTCCGCCACCGTGGCGGTGCCGTTTTCTTCAAAAACCACCGTACCCGAGGCGTCGGTGAGCGTCACGTCCGTCGTGTAACTGTCGGTTTCCGCGTAGGTGTGCGTGCCCCGGACGGCAGTCCCCGTGAAGGTGCCCGCGGTCGGAATCGACTTGTCGCCCCAGTCGATGGTGGCGGTCAGGCCGGTCGGGTCGCCGGTAAAGGTCGCCACGGTCACGTTGGTATTGGCGTTGCCTTCGACGGCGGTGATGGCGGCGGCGGTCAGCGTTGGCGTACCGCCGGCGACCGTCGCGGTGGCGGTCGTCGTGGCCGAGGAACCGCCGCCGTCGGTCACGGTCGTCGTCACGGTAAACGTGCCGCCGGTCGTATATTGATGCGCGCCCAGGACGGTGAGCGTGCCGTTGACCGAGGCGACGGAGGTTTCAAAGAAGGTGTTGGTCGAGCCGTCGCCCCAATCGACGCTGGCGAAGTAATCGCCGGGGCCGTTCGACGGGCCGGCGTCGGTGAAGGTGGCGATGGCAGTGTTGTTGGTCGTCGCGTACTGCTGCGCGTTGAAGTTGACGCCGGTGGCGCTGAGGGCGGGGTCGGCGACGGTCGCCGTGGACGGCACGACCGTGGTTTGGCCCGCGCCGATGTCGTCAAAAGTGTTGAGCGTGCTCACGGTTTCGGGTCCGGCTTGGGTTCGATCTTGATCTTCTTGTCGGCGGCAAGGAGGTGGGCGTAGGCCTTGACCGTTTGCAGCGGCTCCGGCACTTTTTCGCGGACTAACACCTTCTCCTCGAACTCGACCAGGTCCGGCTTCTCGGCCAACTCGAAGTAGAACGGCTTGGGGTCTTTGGCCCCGACCTTGCCCTTCTGCCCGAACAAGAAAGTCTTGCCGGAGGCCGTGTCGGTGAGCGCCCCGGTGATCGGCTGGTCGGCCTTCTTCCACACTTCTTCGATGGTGCGGTCGCCCTGCGCCGGCTTCTTCGCGAGGTAGATTTTGCCGGAGTCCGTGACGAAGAAGTAGGTCGTGCCCTGGACGAAGACTTGGAACCGCTCGTTAAAGCACGGGTCTTTGATCTTTTCGATCAGTGCCCACTGGCCGTAATCGTCGTTGTGCCAGATGCCGAGCATCGGCTTGAGCGGATTCTTCGCCTTTTCCCACTGGTCGTCGCAACTGACGGAGACGATGGTACGCTTGCGCGTCAATTCGATTTCTTCTTGGAGCGACTCGCTGGCGATAACCACAAAGTCCCATTGGTGCCCCTTGCCCGGCACTACGTCGTAAAAGAACTCGTAGTTGGAGAACGGGTTTTCTTTCTCGGCCACTTTATCCCGGCGGTTCACGAAGCGACGCACGGCTTCATACATTAAATCCAGGACGTTGCGTCGGTTGCTATTGCGTACGACGTCGTCCGGCGAGCTTGATTCTATCCTTTCGTCTTCCGGGTAATCATTCTCATTCGGTGGCCCGTATGCCTTTATGGAGGTGACTCGCTCCGCGATGGCGGCGAGCGGCATTGCAAAAGTGGCGATTTCCCGCCTGCGAGGACCGGGCGCTGGACTCGCGTTTACGAGCACCAACTCGCCGTGGTTCAGTTTCATGCGGGGAGAAAAATCGATAGACTCTTCGGTTGTGCCAGACCGCAGGAAAGGGCAAAATTGCCAAACCCGGACATCCTTGCCGGCTAAATCCCCCCGGTAGAAAGACAGCGAGGTTCTCGTTGTGTAAACCGCCCCTTCGTGGACGACGCCGATTGGCAGAGCGGCGGTTGCCGGTTCAACGTCCTCCTCGTCCGCGAACGCGTAGAGTGTCGAACAGGCCACAAATAACAGGAGCAAAATGCCTTTGGTCATCGCGCCCTCGCGGTGGTTGGCCGGCCGTCACGGCTTCGGGTCCAGTTTAGGTTCGGGCCTGGGTTCGATCTTGATCTTCTTGTCGGCAAGCAGCACTTTCGCGTAGGACAGGGAAATGTCCAGCGACCGCGGCAGCGACTTATCGATCAGCGGCCGGCGCTCGAACGGGCAAAGCTGGGGCTTCTCTGACAGTTCAAAGTAGAAGGGTTTGGGGCTATCGATAAGCTCGGCCCCGAACAGGAAAGTCTTGCCGGACGCGGTGTCCGTGATCGCCCCGTTGATCGGCCGCTTCTTGTCGATCCACACTTCCTCGATCGTGCGTTCGCCCTTGTCCGGCTTCTTGGAGAGGTAGACCTTGCCGGAATCGGTGACGAAGTAGTAGGCGGTGCCGGTGGGGAATACATGGAACCGCTCGTTGAAGCAAGGATTCTTCACTTTATCGACCAGCGCCCACTGGCCGCGCTCGTCCAGGTGCCAGAAGCCGAGCATCGGCTTGAGCGGTTCCTTACCAGTCTTCCAATCGCCCGAATAGTCAGCGGCCAGTGGCTTCTTCCCTTTCACAGGATTAGCCGCCGATTCTTTTCGCAACCCTTCAATCTCCTCTTGCAACGACGCACTGGCAATTATTACATAATTACAACCGCCGCTCTTTGCAGCCAGCAAATCGTAAAAAAATTCGTAATTTGAAAACGGATGATTTTGAGTCAGCACATTGTCTCTATCGTTGATAAATGTGCATAACTGCGAAAAAATAGCATTTAATATATTATTACTCTTGGCATATAGAACACAGTCGTCAAATTCGTATTCATCGACGTGGGCAATCCGACCTCCCCCCTTGGGATCGCGAAGATTCGTTACTATAGCTAGACGCCTATCAATTTTCGACAGTGGTATTCCGTAAGTGTGAAATCCTACCGAGTGATGTCCATTATCGGACATTCCTTCCATTGGGTTAGCATTGACGGACACGAGTAAGTCGTCGAGAAACTTCCATCGCGGTGGAAAATCGATCGATTCCGAGACGTGGCCCGTCGCATTCCATGGGCCGATTCGGCACACCCGGGGTGCCTTAATCGAGAGCTGCGCCTGGTAAACCCACAGCGATAAATCCGTGGAATAGATGGACCCGTTGTGAACGACACCAATTTGCAGACCAGATGTTTCGGGCGCGTCGTGTTTCTCGCCCGCGGACGCGCAGGGTGCATAATAGACTATGAATAGTAGAATCAAGGTACCGCTGTTCATCGCGCCCTCGCGGTGGTCGCTCGGCCGTCACGGCTTCGGGTCCGGTTTTGGCTCCGGCTTGGGTTCAATCTTGATCTTCTTGTCGGCGAGCAGCACTTTCGCGTAGGACAGGGAAATATCCAACGACCGCGGCAGCGACTTGTCGATCAACGGCCGGCGCTCGAACGGGCAAAGCTGCGGCTTCTCCGACAATTCAAAGTAAAAGGGCTTGGGACTGTCGATCAGTTCGGCCCCGAACAGGAATGTCTTGCCGGAGGCGGTATCCGTGATCGCACCGTTGATCGGCCGCTTCTTGTCGATCCAAACTTCCTCGATCGTGCGTTCTCCCTTGTCCGGCTTCTTGGATATGTAAACCTTGCCGCTGTCGGTGACGAAGTAGTACGCGGTGCCGGTGGGGAATACATGGAACCGCTCGTTGAAGCAAGGGTTCTTCACCTTATCGACCAGTGCCCACTGACCGCGCTCGTCCAGGTGCCAGAAGCCGAGCATCGGCTTGAGCGCTTCCTTCACCTGATTCCACTGAGTCGAATACCACACGGCGGGAGGCTTTTTCCCAACTTTGGGCTTCTCTTCGGGACTTTTGCGCTCGGATTCAATCGCTTCCTGGAGGGATTCACTCGCGATAATTACATAATCGCAAGCACCCCCTTTGATAGGGAGTAGATCGTAGAAGAATTCGGTCGTGACTCCATCGAGCTTCCGCCCTTATCGGCCACTATCCGGAGGCGCTTTACCTTTTTCTTCCTTGCCGGGGGGAGCGAGTGGATACAGCGGGTAGCTCAGGATCTCCGTCATCGTCCAGGTCTTCGCGGTTAA
>JBBRLG010000451.1:0-6212 GCA_038231495.1 Gemmatales bacterium
AAGGCGTTGCGCCGCAGGAGCCTGCGGGCGGAATATCAAGCGGCTGTGTCGGGCCGAGGCCAAACGCGGAAATTAAAACGCCTCACGCGCCACCTGCTGAAACTGGTGGCATGACTATAACACGATGCCGGAAAGTGCAGATTAGTGTTAATCGAGCGATTTGCTTTCACTGCGGCGGCCTAGACGGCGATTTTTGCTGTATTAGTTGTTGGAGCGCAGCTATCGCTTCCGGCGATAGACCTGCCACAATCTGCTCTGGGGACAGTCCCGCGATGCGCTCCGCCGGAGTCAGAAGTTTAAGGTGATCTATTGTGAACTCCTTGACGAAATCCGCCATCGTGTAGGACATGCTTACTCCCTCCTGTTGATTGTAGATTCATAATAGCGTTAATCTTGTTACTATGCTTTTCACTCCGGCGGCTAGGGCGGCGATTTCTCCTGGATTAGTCGTTGGAGCGCAGCTATCGCTTCCGGGGACAGGCCCGCCACGATCTGCTCCGGGGACAGGCCCGCCACGATCTGCTCCGGGGACAGGCCCGCGAAGCGCTCCTCCGGGGTCAGAAGCTTGAGGTGGTCCATGGTGAACTCCTTGACGAAATCTGCCATCGTGTACGACATGCTCAGTCCCTCTTGTTGATATTGCTCAACCAAGCGATGCAACAACGTGCTGGTTTCGTGAGAGCGTTGCCGATAATTGCGGACACCGTAACGCCACAATTCTTGCGACGCGCTGAACAGGTGCAGCAGCGCGTTGTTTTCGCTTTGCGGCAGCTGTCCAAGCACAACCACCCGAATCAAATCCGTCCCCCGTCGGCAATCGTAAACCCCGGCCTGCACCGGCGTCCAGGCGACTTGTCCCGCGAGGTTGTGCGGGAAGCGGGAACACACGGCAAACAAGCGAAATTCCTCTTCGGGCAACAGTTCCTCCGTCGAACGACGCACCTGCTTGCGATAGTTGACATAATGGCCCGTCAACTCCTTCAAGGCCCAATCGTCCAGCGGTTCCTGAAAGGACTTGAACGTAATCAGGTTGTGTTTCGCCAGGTTTTCCAGGCCGTCGGGCAGGCGCTCGTTGAAGATCCCTTCGTCCCGGCGCAGGATCACGACGTCGAGCAGTTGCTTCTTCAGCGACAGGTCTTTTTCCATCTCAACGTGGAAGGGAGATCCCGTGAAGAAGTCCGTCAACATCAGCCCGAACAGCCGATGCCAGTCGCGATGCTCCTTGGCCATGCCGTTTTTCCTTGCCAGACCGTCGGCGCAAAGCGCACGTGCCTCCTTATCCGATAGCATTTTAGCGGAAAGGTCCGTCGTGAGGGCAAAAAAGCCGGAGATCGCCAATCTGTAGTGGACAGGTTGCCGTCGCGGGTTAGGCGGTGCCTCACGCACCGACCAGCGTCTTTGTCCTGCGAAGCGCGGCGGGAGTAAAGGACGGTCTTACAAAACGGTTGTTTTCTCAGGCGCGCGAGTGGATAATAGCGCCGTGTTACGAACCACACGCCAACCGGTAGCACGAATGTCCTTCCCTTGATGTCGCCACCTATGAACAAGCGTGAGCAAGCTGAAGAGATCAACGCCCTTGCCCGCGGGTTGCATGACCGTGGACAACTGAACGACGCGATTGACTTTTATCGGAAAGCCGCCGCTGTCGATCCCGCTTGGTCGGTGCCACTTTATAACCTTGGGCTGGTGTTTAAGCTGCTACGACGCTGGAAGGAATCGCTGGAATACAATCAGCGGGCCACGTCGATTGCCCTGGACGACAAGGCAGCCTGGTGGAACCTCGGCATTGCCGCCACCGCACTCAGTCGCTGGCAAATGGCGCGGGTAGCCTGGCGCGGCTTTGGGATTGAAATCTCCACCGGGGAGGGGCCGATCGACTTCCCTTGCGGCTTCTGCCTTATCCGGCTCCGCCCCGAAGGCGACGGGGAAGTCGTGTGGGCCTATCGCCTCGACCCTGCTCGTGCCAGCCTCGCCAGCATTCCCTTTCCGGAGTCGGGGCATCGGTGGAAGGACGTCGTGTTGAATGACGGGTCGCCGAAGGGCTATCGGCGGTATGACGGCAAGGAATACCCCGTTTTTGAAGCTCTGGAATTGTTGGTGCGAAGTCCCTTCACAACCTTCGTTGCCCGTGTAGAGATGCCCGATAAGCGCGAGTACGTTGTCGAATTGGCGCGGCAAGCCGCCGAATTGGAGGGTGCGGCGGAGGATTGGAGTACCTCCGTAGCGATGATCTGCAAGGCGTGCAGCGAAGGGCGTCCTCATGAGGTCCACGATTCTGAAAGGGCCCCGCTGGGTAACGTTCATTTGCTTGGCATCGCCGCGCGCGACCGACATCACGCGACGACCATTCTGTCAACCTGGGAATCGGGACTTACGGATGTCCAGGTCGAGTCGCTCGCGGATCCTCTAGACGGTTGAAAGCAAATCTGTTCGGAAATCTAAATTGCTCGTAGTTTTTCCGATTGGCCTTACATTGGGATTGCGGAAGATCTAGCGGAGATGGCGAGCGATGCCCGTCAAGCGTATCCAGATCAGCGCACACGCCTCCTTCGAGATGAGGCGGCGCGGCATCAACCCGGCCGCGGTCCGGCAGATGATTCGCCAACCGGGGCAAGTGCAGCCGTCCACGAAGGGTCGTAAGATCTATCAGGGTCTGATTGGCCGTGCGCGTCGCCTCCTGCTGCGTGTGATTGTCAAAGAAGACGCCGATGCCTATCATGTGGTGACAGCCTACAAGACCAGCAAAGTGGCCAAGTATTGGAGAACGTCGTGAAAGTCATTTACGACCAGGAAACCGATACGCTCTCGATCATCCTGGCCGACGGCAAAATTGCCGAGAGCGACGAGGCGCGCCCCGGCTTGATTTTGGATTATGACAAGTCCGGACGTCTCCTTTCCATCGAACTGCTCGACGCCTCGGACCAGGTGAAGGCTCCCCAATCCGTGGAATTCGCCCTGGGAGCAGACCGTTAAAGCTGCGGTCGCGGCTCCGTTCGATTTCACTCTTTCGTAATCGTCTCATCCAAATTCAAAATGACGCCGGCGGTCGCCATGTAAGCGGCCAACTCCGCGGGGTCGAGCTTGGCGTCGGGCACACTGTCGCCGTGGTGCAGTAACTTCTGCGCCGCGTCCTTGTCGGCACTGTAGGTCTGTCGATAACGCTCCAGGCCGCGCAGGAGGACGCGCAACTCGGCCTCGCTCGGCTTGCGTCCGGTGGCACGACGGAACGCGAATGTAATCCGGTCTTCCGGCTTCGCGCCGCCTTCGGTCAGCATCCGCTCGCCCAGGTGCCGGGCCGCCTCGACGTAGGTGACGTCGTTGAGCAGTTCCAGCGCCTGCAATGGCGTGTTCGTGCGCGGCCGTTTCACCTGGCACACTTCACGGCTGGGGGCATCGAAGGTTGTCATCGCCGGGTGCGGCACCGTGCGCTTGCGGTAAATGTAAAGGCTGCGGCGGTAGAGGTTCGCGCCCTTTTCTTGGACATAAGCTCCTTCGCCCGCACCGCCGGCCAACTCCTCCCAGAGCTTCGCCGGCTGGTACGGTTTGATCGACGGGCCGCCGACTTTCTCTACCAACAGCCCGCTGACCGCCAGCGCATTGTCGCGCACCACCTCCGCCGGTAGGCGGAAACGCGGCCCGCGCGCCAGCAGCCGGTTCTCCGGGTCGCGTTGGACCTGGGCCGCCGTCGCAACGGACGACTGGCGATAGGTCGCGCTGGTCACGATGAGCCGTTGCATCGCTTTCACGTCCCAGCCGCTGCGGATGAACTCCGTCGCCAGCCAGTCGAGCAGGTCCAGGTGCGACGGCAACTCGCCCTGGACGCCGAAGTTCTCCGCGGTCCGCACCAGGCCCGCGCCGAAATAGTGCTGCCAGAAGCGGTTCATCGTCACGCGCGCCGTCAGCGGGTTCGCCGGATCGACCAAGAACTGCGCCAGGCCCAGGCGGTTGCGCGGCGCGTCGGCGGCCAGCGCCGGCAAACTCGCCGGCACGCCCGGTTCGACCTTTTGCGTCTTGTCCGGCACGTCGTAACGCCCGCGCTTCAGCACGAACGTTTCCCGCGGCGTTTTCAGATCTTCCATAATCATCACCGACGGGATGCGCTGGGCAAACTCGGCTTTCTCCTTGCGGAGCTGGCCGGGTTTCGCCCTGGCCGTCTGCTGGTCCCTGGCGAACCGCCCGCTCAGAATGTTCGGCCAGGCGAGTAATTCCACCAGGCCGCGGTCGGCATCCGCGATGTCCGCATCGAACCGCTTCAACCGTGCATCATCCTCGGGGGTCTGCAAAGACAAGAGCGGCGGCACGTTGCCGCGCGTCTCGGTGTAGACGCCCTTTTCGTTGAGGCTGTTGAAATAGGCGTAAAACTGGAAAAACTCGCGCTGCGAGATCGGGTCGAACTTGTGATCGTGGCACCGGCAACAGCCCATCGTCAGGCCGAGGAACACGGTCGCGGTCGTCTCGACGCGATCGACCGCATTCTCGACGCGATACTCCTCGTCGATCGAGCCGCCCTCCGTGACCGAGTGGTTGTTGCGGTTGAAGCCGGTGGCGATCTTCTGCTCCTTGGTGGGGTTCGGCAGCAGGTCGCCGGCCAGTTGCTCGACGACGAAACGGTCGTACGGCTGATTGCGGTTATAGGCGTCGATCACCCAGTCGCGCCACGGCCACATCGTCCGCGCGAAATCGTTTTGAAAGCCGTTGGTGTCGGCGTAGCGGGCCTCGTCGAGCCAGTCCATTGCCATGCGTTCGCCGTAGCGCGGCGACTTGAGGAGACGGTCAACGACCTTCTCGTAGGCGTCGGCGGCGGTGTCTTTGAGGAAGGCATCGACTTCCGCCGGCGTCGGCGGCAAGCCGGTCAGGTCGAGCGTCACCCGGCGGATCAACGTCTCCTTCGCGGCCTCGGCGGCCGGCGTCAGCCCTTCCAGCTCGAGCCGCGCGAGGACGAAGGGATCGATGCCGTTGCGGACCCACGCCTTGTTTTGGACGCCCGGCAGCGGCGGCCGCACCGGGGCCTCATAGGCCCAGTGTTTGCCCCACACGGCCCCCTCGTCGATCCAGCGCCGCAGCAGTTCTTTTTGCTTGTCGGACAGCGTCTTGCCGGACTTGGCCGGCGGCATGACGTGCTCGGCGTCGGCCGTGACGCGCAGCACGAGCTTGCTAACGTCGCTGTCCTTGGGCGTCACGACCTTCAGGGCGCCGTGTTCGGTGTCGAGGCGCAGTTTGGCCTTGCGAGCCTTCTCGTCGGGTCCGTGGCACTGAAAGCAGTTCTCGGACAGGATCGGTAGAATGTCGCGGCTGAAGCGTACCGGCGGCAAGTCCGCGCCGCGAACGGTGCCGGCAACCAGGAGCGCAAGGAACGAGCAAGCGCCGAGAGCGAACGCGAACTTCATGGGAGGGAGTCTCTGCGGGAGGGCCGGGCGGTCAAGAGTTGATTTTATGCGTTCCGGGCGACAATCACAAGCGGCCCGATCGATTCACCAGCCATTGTCAGAGCCGAGCGGTGGTCGCCGGTAGGAGTTGTCCGCGACGTCCCGCGCGAGCCAAACGTCGGGCACCAGTGACACCCTTTGACCACGACGCGGATTGTCACGACCACCCTTGCCAACTTCTGCGCCTATGGCAAGGGTGCTACCGCTCCTTCGTGAATCGTCCCGGCACGCCTGACGCAAACCCTTTATTCAACACGTCTTACCCACCAGCAACCGGTCTCGGACCACCCTTGCCACTCTCCAACCTTGCCAAAAAAAGGGCCACCCTTGCCAACGGAAAATCGGTTGCAGTTCGCCTTCCCTTACACTTTGAAATGAACGGACGCCGCTTGGTCCCGTTGCGGTAGCTGGTCCAGCGCCCGCGTAGCCTCGACGGCCGCTTGTACATCGTCGGCATTCACGTTGTCAAGAAGGTCGAGCGGGCTGGTCACGCCGATGACCCCCTTGCGCGCGACGTGGGTGTAGATCATCGTCGTTTCCAGACTCTGGTGGCCGAGCAGCACCTGGATCGAACGAATGTCGGTGCCGCGCTCGACGAGGTGGGTTGCGAAGCTGTGTCTGAACGTGTGACAATGGATGCGCTTGTCCAGTCCCTCCGCCACGCCGGCCGCCGCCACGGCGCGTTGCAACGACGCTTCGTAAACGTGGTGCCGGCCCGGTCGCCCCGTCCGCGGGCAGTGCGATAGTTGCCGCGACGCAAACACGAACTGCCAGCCGAATTCCCGT
>JBBRLG010000452.1:0-6203 GCA_038231495.1 Gemmatales bacterium
GGCCCGCGCACCGTATCCGGCCCCCGCCGCACCAACAGACCGGCGTCATTGCAGCAAACGTAGCCACTGCCCCGCTGAAACAAGTAGACAGTTAGCAAATGGGCGATCAAATTGCAGATCGCGCCGTGGACTTCGCTGGGGGGGGGCATTTCGACGATTTCTCCTTCGTCTAGTTCCAGGAACTTGGCCTCATTCTCCGGGCGGTGCGCCCACTCGTAGAACTCCTCGGCGGTGATCAACTTCGTTTCGACGGTTGCCATGTCGTTACTCCTTGCAAAGCCACAAGCGGCAAATCAGCAACCGGCCGCCGCGACGACCTTTTTCGCCGCCTCGGTCAGGCCGCTCGCCGTCGTGATGTTCAGGCCACTGTCCGCCAGCATCTTACGGCCCTGTTCCACGTTGGTACCTTCCAGCCGCACCACCAGCGGCACGTGGAAGCCGACTTCCTTGAACGCCGCGATGATCGCGCCGGCGATGATGTCGCACTTCATGATGCCGCCGAAGATGTTCACCAGCACCGCCTTCACCCGCGGGTCCGACAGCAGGATGCGGAACGCCTCCGTCACCTGCTCCTTGTTGGCGCCGCCGCCCACGTCGAGAAAATTGGCCGGCGAGCCGCCGTGGTACTTGATGATGTCCATGGTGCTCATCGCCAGGCCGGCACCGTTGACCAGGCAGCCGATCGTGCCCGTCAGGCTGATGTAACTCAGGCCCGCCCGCGACGCCCGCAGTTCCGCCGGATCCTCCTCCGTCACGTCGCGCAGCTTTTCCACGTCGGGGTGGCGGAAGAGTGCGTTGTCGTCGAACGTGATCTTGCCGTCCAGCGCCACCACTTCGCCGTCGTCCATCACCGCCAGCGGGTTGATCTCCGCAAGGGTGCAATCCTTGTCGAAGTACACCCGCGCCAGGGCCATCAGGAGCTTTTCAACCTTGGGTGCCTGCTCGGCCGTGAAGCCCAGGGCGAAGGCCATGCGCCGCGCCTGGAACGGCTGCAAGCCGACCTCCGGGCTGACCGGCGTTTTGAGAATCTTCTCCGGCGACTTCGCGGCGACCTCCTCGATCTCGACGCCGCCCTCGGCACAGGCCATCAGGATCGGCAGGCCGATCGCCCGGTCCAGGACCATGCCGACGTAGACCTCGCGTGCAATCTTTTGCCTGGCATCGACGACGAGCACTTTGGAAACCTTCTGGCCGTCGTCGCCGGTCTGCTTGGTGACCAGCGGGTACTTGAACATTACCTCGGCAACCGCCGCGGCGTCCGCGCGCTTCGTAACGAATTTGACGCCGCCGAAATCCTTGCCGCTGTCCTTGAACTTGCCCTTGCCGCGGCCGCCGGCGTGGACCTGGGCCTTGAGCACGACCGGGCCGCCTAGCGTGTCGAACGCCTGCTGCGCCGCCGCCGCGGACGAGACGACGATGCCACGCGGGACCGCCGCGCCCGCCGCCGCCAGGAGTTCCTTGGCCTGGTATTCGTGAATCTTCATGCACATATCCTCAAGGAGGGAGAACCGGCCGGGCCGGTGCCGCGGTCATTGCCGGGGCACTCGACGCAACGCGCAAGGTCGCCGCCGCGCTTTTGCTGTTATAGGCCGACGTTGCGGCCCTGGCAGGAGATGCCGCCGCCGTTTCGCGAACGCCGTCCGCCCAGCCTGCCGCGCCGGCACCGTTTGCCGGACAACGGTAGTCTCGCAGGCTTGTCGCTTCCCCTGCCCCTTGGCCAACTCCCGCCTGCGGCAGCATCGACGCGATAGGGCCGCACGCCCAGTTTGTGCGCCTGCCGGGGTCCTTTTTTTCATGGGGGGATGGGTTTTCGCTGAGGGGCTGGCCGATGAAGGAGTGTCAAGACGCGGCCAAGGAGTGGCCGGTTCGGTCCACGGACGGAGGGCGAGGAATGCGGACGGCAAGCGCTTTGTCTGCGGAATCGAGGCCGGCAGCCATGACCCACCTGGTTTTGCAGTGTTGTCCGACGGCGCGCGAAGACGGTTGCGGCATTTGCGGCCGGCCGACCACCACCCCCGCCGGCACACAGCTGTGCGTGGCCGACAGTTCCGACCCCGTGTGCAAGGACTGTGGCCGCAAGCACGCCCCGTCGTTGGCCGCCCTGGTCTACCTGGCCGGCGAGGCCGAACGGGTGGCACGCATCGGCCGGCACACCGTCTTCCCACCGCTCACCGCCCTTCTCGACCTGGCCCGCGCCGCCGAAACCTATCAGCAGTCCGCCACCAATTCGGGCAAGCCGTTCGTCAGCCGGTAATCGTTTTCGGCGGACCTTCTGCCGTTCCGCAGTGCGTGGTAGCGCGGCTATGCTAAGGGGGTAGGTGCCGCTCGGCTCGCGGTAGCTACCAACTTGACGCAAAGACCCACGCCGCGGCGGAGAACCGTCCATGAACTCCGATGAACTTCGATCCGTTTTGGAGGAGGTACGGGCGGGCCGGTTGACGCCGGACGCCGCCGCGGCCCAGCTACAAGCGCCCGCGGTCGGCGACCTCGGCTACGCCCAGGTCGATCTGCAGCGGCGCGAACGCTGTGGCTTTCCGGAAGTGATCTTCTGCGAGGGCAAAACGGCGGAATGGGTCGAGGGCGTCGCCCGCCGGCTCGCCGAGGCCGGGCAGGACTGCCTTGCCACGCGCGTCAGCGCCGACCAGGCCGCCCACCTGGCGCGGGTTTTTCCCCACGCGGAGCAGGACCGCGTCGGCCGTACCTTCTGGCTGCCGGTGCCCGGCACGCGTCCCAAAATCGGCACGGTTGTCGTGTTGACCGCGGGGACCAGCGATTTGCCCGTCGCCCAGGAGGCGGTGGTAACGGCCCAGGCACTGGGCTGCAACGTGAAGCTGTTGGCCGACGTGGGCGTGGCCGGGATTCATCGCCTGTTACGGCACCGCGACCAGTTCACGGGGGCCGACGCGATCGTGGTCGTCGCCGGCATGGACGGGGCGTTGCCGAGCGTGGTCGGCGGGCTGGTGGATTGCCCGGTGATCGCGGTGCCGACGAGCATCGGCTACGGGGCCGCGTTTCACGGCGTGGCGCCGCTGTTGACGATGCTTAACGCCTGCTCGGCGAACGTCGTCGTGGTGAACATCGATAGCGGGTTCAAGGGGGGGTACGTCGCGGCGCTGATCGCGCGCCGGCGACACGGTTAAACGCCGCTTGCGTCTTTGCAAAGCCGCAAGCGGCAAATTAGGCTTGTTACCGAGCGGCCCCGGTCAAAGAGTCCGACGGCTCGTCCAATCCTTTATACACGACGCGGTTTCGGCCCCGATTCTTGGCCTCGTACAGGGCGCGGTCCGCACGGTCCAACAATCGGTCCGCGCCAACCGCCACGCGGCCCCTGGTCGTGGTCATGCCCATGCTCGTCGTGACTGTTACCGAACCGGTCGCCAGGTCGAACGGCGTAGCTGCTAGCGCCTGCCGGACGCGCTCGGCACTGCGCAGCCCCTCCGGGTAATTGCAGCCGGGCAGCACGACCAAAAACTCTTCACCGCCGTAGCGCCCGATCCAATCGCACTGGCGCAGCGCCCCGCGCATGCGGTTGGCGGTTTCACACAGGACCGCGTCGCCGGTCTGGTGGCCGTGAGTGTCGTTGATGCGTTTGAAGTGGTCGAGGTCCGCGAGGATGATGCCGACCGACGTGCCTTCGCGCGCCGCGCGCTGCAGTTCGCGTTCTAGCATCTCGACGATGGCCTGGCGGTTCCAAAGGCCGGTCAGGAAGTCGCGCGTGGCCTTGATGCGCAGTTCGCGTTGGGCGGCCAGCAGCTGTTCTTGCAAGGCGAGGATACGCCGCCCCGTTTGCAGACGTGCCCGCAATTCCAGCGGCTTGACCGGCTTGCTGACGTAATCGTCGGCACCGGCCTCCAAGCCCCTTATGACATCCTCCGCCTCCGAGCGGGCCGTGACCAAAATGACATAGGTGTAGGGCCGCTCGGTTTGAGTGCGCAACCGGGAACAGATTTCGAGTCCGTCCATGCCGGGCATGACCCAGTCGAGCAGAGCCAGACGCGGCGCGTGGTCCTCCTGGAGCAGCTCCCAGGCCGCCTTCCCGTTGCTCACTGGTACGACCTCATCGCCCCACTTGCGCACCCACGATTCCAGGAAGCGCAGGGAGATGATGTCGTCTTCCGCAATCAAAATTCGCATGACGGCCCCAAGCCCGTAAGGTCCGTACCATCCTCGACGGACCGCGAGTAGTTGCCTAACTGTACGTCACGATTGCAGGGTCGAGCCGCCGGCGCGTTCAAATTCTTCAAAATTCTATCCGCGCCGGGGTCGATAATCGCCGGACGGTTGCGGGCGCTGCCGGAACCTGCCACAATCAGGCGAGCCGGTCGCTCATGCTCCAGGCTCGCCTGGACTTAACTGATCCATTAAAGATCGTTTTTATCGAGGAAAACCTGCGATGACCTGTCTCCGCCTGTTGGCCCCCGCCCTGCTGGCGCTGGCCGCGTTGTTCCTGTTGCCGCCGTTGGCCGCGCTGGCCGACGCCGACACCACCGACCGCGCCCGCAAGTTCGCCAAAGACCACGAAACCCGCTTCCGGCCGCTCGACGTGGCCGGCAACCTCGCCTGGTGGACCGCCCAGAATAGCGGCAAGAAAGAAGACTTCGCCAAGAAGGAGGAAGCCCAGAACAAGATCGACGAGTACCTCGCCGACCCCAAGGCGTTCAAGGAACTCAAGGAGCTGCACGACCGCCGTAAGGACATCGACGACAAGTTCATCGCCCGCTCCATCGACGTGCTGTTTTTGCAGTACCTCGAAAAGCAAGTGGACACGGCCCTCCTGAAGAAGATGACCGCGAAGTCGAACGTCGTCGAGAAGGCGTTCAACGAATACCGGGCCAAGGTGGACGGCAAGGAGATGACCGAAAACGAGGTGCGCCAGGTTTTGAAGTCGTCGAAAGATTCGGACCGACGCAAGACGGTCTGGGAGGCGAGCAAGGGCGTCGGCGGCGTACTCGAAGCGGACCTGAAGGACTTGGTCAAGCTCCGCAATGAGGCGGCGAAGAAGCTCGGCTTCAAGAACTACCATGAGATGCAGCTGGTCCTCAACGAGCAGAACGGCAAGGACCTGATCGACCTGTTCGACGAGTTGGACGAGTTGACGCGCGAGCCGTTCAAGGCGGCGAAGGCGGACCTCGACGCCCGGCTGGCCAAAATGTACGGCATCAAGGAAACCGACTTGATGCCGTGGCATTACCACGACCCGTTCTTCCAGGAAACGCCGGCGGTCTTCACCGCCGACCTCGACGCGCCGTTCGCCAAGGCCGACCTGATGGAGATGTGCCGTAAGTTCTACGAGGGCATCGGCCTGCCGATCGACCGCGTCATCACGGCCAGCGACCTGTACGAAAAGAAGGGCAAAAGCCCGCACGCCTTCTGCACCGACATCGACCGCGAGGGCGACGTGCGCGTGCTGGCCAACATCAAACCGAACGATTATTGGGCCTCGACGCTGTTGCACGAGTTCGGCCATTCGGTCTACAGCAGCAAGAACATTCCGAAAGAGCTGCCGTACGTCCTGCGCATGGAAGCGCACATCCTCACGACTGAGGGCGTGGCGATGATGTTCGAGCGGCTGTCGAAGCGTGAAACGTTCCTGACCAAGATGGGACTGAAGGTGGACGACCCCAAGGCGTTCGACGAGACGGGGGCGAAAACGCTGCGTTACCGGCTGTTGATCTTCTCGCGCTGGTGCCAGGTGATGTTGCGGTTCGAGAAGGGCATGTACGAGAACCCGGACCAGGACTTGAACAAGTTGTGGTGGGGCCTGGTGGAGAAGTACCAGATGGTGAAGCCGCCGCCGGGCCGCAACGCGCCGGACTACGCGAGTAAGATTCACATCGTCAGCACGCCGGTGTACTACCACAACTATATGATGGGCGAATTGTTCGCCTCACAGCTGCATCACGCGATCGCGCGCGACGTGTACAAGGGGGCCGACCCGAACACGGTGATTTACGCCGGCAACAAGGAGGTGGGCGATTTCATGAAGAAGAAGGTATTCGATCCGGGCAGGACGCTGCCGTGGAACGAGTTGACCAAGTTCGCGACCGGCGACACCCTCAAGGCGAAGGCGTTCGCGGAGGATTTCAAGGGGAAATAAAAATCACCTCTGGTGCAGGAGCCTTGAGAATGTCGGCCGCTCTTTGGAGTGCGGCGGCTCGACGCCGCTTTCTTTCTTTCTGTGGCGGGGCCAGTTGCCTCACAAA
>JBBRLG010000453.1:0-6154 GCA_038231495.1 Gemmatales bacterium
AACTGACCGACGCGGCGGTCGTGGAGGTGGCCCGACACCTCACCAACCTTACCTTCCTCGACCTGGCGGAGTGCAACGCGCTAACCGACGCGGCGGTCGTGGAGGTGGCCCGACACCTCACCAACCTTGCCTCTCTCAACCTGTCTTGGTGCCGGCAACTGACCGACGCGGCGGTCGTGGAGGTGGCCCGACACCTCACCAACCTTACCTTCCTCGACCTGGCGGAGTGCAACGCGCTAACCGACGCGGCGGTCGTGGAGGTGGCCCGACACCTCACCAACCTTACCTCTCTCGACCTGACGGGGTGTAACAAGGTAACCCAATTGCCAGAAACAATTGGTGGCCTTGTCGGGCTGCTTGGCCTGAATTTGTCCGCTACATCCCTTGTGCATTTACCGGCCTCATTGGAATCTCTCAAACAGCTAAAATATCTGTGGCTGCCCGACAACCCATCCCTCGGGCTGCCGAAGGAAATACTCGCAAACGGGAGGAATCCCGCCGCGATCCTGGATTACTACTTTCGCGGCACGAAAGAAGGGAAACGGCAACTCAACGAGGCCAAGCTCGTGGTCGTTGGGAACGAGTCAGTCGGCAAGACTTCGCTCGTCAACTTTCTCATTAACGACAAACCGTGTCGTCCGGATGAGGAGAAAACGTCGGGGGTCAATATCCTCGAACGGATCAGTGTCGAAAAGTGGCAACTCCAAAAATCACAAACGGATGTCCGTTCCCCCCGGCTGAACGTCTGGGACTTCGGCGGCCAGGAAGTGATGCGCCAGACGCACCGGTTCTTCCTGACCGAACGCAGTCTCTATCTGCTGGTTCTCGAAGCCCGGCGCGAGAACACGACCGACAACGACGATCTGGTTCACGATTGGATGCGCACCATCCGCAATCGGGCGGCCATTGCGCCCGTGATTGTTGTCATCAACAAGAGCGAACCACCGCACGGGTTGCGGCTGGACGAGCGCAGCCTTACGCGGGAATACGCGAATATCCGCGGGTTCGTCCGCACGTCCTGCCTGGACCCCACGAAGAATCCCGTCGGTGGCACCGGCATTAAGGAACTTGGGGCACTGATCGAGAAAACGGTGCGGGAGGATTTGCCGCACATCCGCGACTGGTGCCCTACCAGCTACTTTGAAGTAAAGGAAACCTTGGGGGAGCGTGCCCGGCAGGAGTCGGTACTCGACAGCCACGACTACCGTACCCTGTGCGAGCAGCACAACATTCCGAAGCAAGAGGAACAAGCGAATTTGCTCAAACTGTTGGATGCCATCGGCGTTGTCGTTGCCTACGATGAAACAACGCTCCTCGACCCGAACTGGCTGACAACCGCCGTCTACCGCTTGCTGACGCACGCCGACGTAGCCAAGGCGAACGGCGAATTCGCTTTCCGCGACCTCGGCAAGTTGCTTGCCGGCCTGCCCCCGGAGAAATATCCGCGGAGCCGTTGGCCATTCCTCATCGAAATGATGAAGCGGTTCGCTCTGTGCTTCGAACTAAAAGATTGTGACGACCGCTACCTGATTCCCGAACAGTTGTTGCCAAACGAACCGGAGACGAACATCGACGAGGCGGCGTGTCTCCGGTTCCGGTTTGGCTACGACGCGCTTCCCCACGGATTGCTTCCCCGGTTTATTGTCCAGGCGCACGATCTGCTGACGGAGCGGCCAACCGTGTGGGCAAACGGGGCGGTACTGAAGACAAACGACTGCATGGTTCTCGTACGCGGGGACCGCAAGCGCCGCCAGATCGACATCTTTGTCAACGGCCGGTCGCAACGGCGATCGGCATTGGCGGTCATCCGGGATCGTTTCGCGATTGTCCACAAGCTGAACAAGGAACTAAACCCGAAGGAGATGGTCCCGCTGCCGGACAACCCCGAAGTTGCTGCGGAGTATCTCTGGTTGGTGGAACTTGAGCGTGACGGGGAAACCCATTGCCGGCCGCCCGGTGCAGCCAAAAAGTATTCACTTACCGACTTGCTGAACGGTGTCGATGAAGGAGGCCGACGGCTGGCTATTCCGGATGAAGAGCCAGGCGGCCGACGGGGCGATTCCTATGTGATCAACGGCCCATTGTACAATCCCACGATCGGGCGCGAAAACGAGACGACTACTGGTGACATTGCCTACCGTGCCGCGCCGTCGGCCCCGCCCAGGCAGGCGCGCTCCAAAGGCCAGACCAAACCCAAACCTGTTTCCCCCAAACGGAGGGCGAAAGCCATGAGCGACAAGAAGGACAACGAATCGAAAGGAAATGTGACCAACGTTCATGGTCCAATGATCGCCTCGGCGAGTGGCAACGCGAACACCATCTCGACCGGTGACATCACGCTCTACGAACAGCGACTGAAGCAAAGCGGCTCCGCCGTCCCGCCGGAATTGGTGTCCGCTCTGGTCGGTGCGCTGAAAGACATCCAGGCAAGCGGCCTTTCGGACGCAGTAAAGAAGGAAGCGTTGGCGGATCATGCCAAGTTGACAGACGAACTCAAGAAGCCCGCCGCGGAGCGCGAACCGACCTTGCTCAAGAAGTTCTGGAACGGCCTGTGGACGGTGGCCGACAAACTTCAGGCCGTGGTTACGCTATACGAAGTGCTGAAAAACCATGTGCCGGGCCTTGGGTAAAAGCCAAAGAGCGCAATACCCGTTGGCAAGGGTGGGGGTTTTTGTGGCAAGGGTCGAGCATTGCAAGGGTACACAACGGCGGGAAGCAAGTTGTAAGCTGTTTATTGCAAAGGCTTTGCGCGCAACGCGCCGGCGCGCGTCTCGATTGACGTGAGGCACCCTTGCCAAAGGGCACAATTGTTGGCAAGGGTGGGTGCGGGGCCTTCCTGATCGGGCCTGGTTCAGAATGGGGTGACAGAGAATGCCATCGTTGTTCCAGGCCGTGACGCTGGGGCAGGCTCTGCGACGAATGCATTAAGTCTTTTCCTGGTTGGAACTTTCAACTTGGTGGATTCGTTCGGGGGGGTGTCCGGGTTGGTGAATGAAACGAATTGCCGTTGTCGTCGCCTGCTGATGCCGCTTGAACCATGCCCCAGATCGGAGCGCCGAAGGGGTCCGGTTCGTTTTTCCGGTTGGCGCGATCGTCATTTTACCGCGTTGAGGTAAGCCAACAGGTCGGCCATCGCCTGGTAGTCGAGTTGTTTCTCCAACCCCTCCGGCATGAACGACAGGCCGGTACTGCGCAGCTCGTCGATGTTACCACGCGGCACCGTTTCGCTGGTTTGATCGACGCGCCGAATGGTAACGCCGTTGGCGGTCTCGGACGTAATCATGCCCGTGGCGATGCGGCCCGACTTGGTCGCGAGAATGTAGGTGAGGTACTGCGGCTGCACCTCGCGGTTGGGGTCGAGGATGTTGAGCATGATCTTCTCCGGCCCCCAGTCGCGGATCGCGGACAACTCGGCTCCGATGGAGGTGCCGACGCCTTCCAGCTTGTGACAGGCTGAACACTCCTTTTTGAAGATTGCCTTGCCCTTGTTCGCGTCACCCTTGAGCTTCAGCGCCTTCTGGTAGTCGTCCACCACGTCTTGCCGGCGGGCGAGTTTGGTGCTGGCAAACAGCTTCTGCGCCCGCGCCCGCACCTTTTCGTCCGGGTAGGACTGCAACAGGTTGATGCGCGCCGGTCCCACGTCCGCTAGCGGGACTTTCTTTTGTTCCACCGCGTCGAGGAACGCGGCGATCCAGGGGGTGCGCGAGAAAAGCGTCTCCGCGGCGGTCGCGCGCAGGGTGGGACTAAAGTTGCCCCAGGCGTCGAGCAGCAGGATCGCGACCTCCGCCTGGTCGTAGCGGCCGAGCGCTTCCAGGGCGGCGGCAGCGACCGGCTGCGGTTGACTCGATTGGAGCAAGTCGCGGTACAGGTCGCGCGCCTCGTCCAGCGGTGCCAAACCCAAATTGCGGACGGCGGCCACGCGGTCCTTGTCGTCGCGCTTCGCATCGACCGCCGTTTTGCGGGCGTCGCGCAGCAGGTCGTCGATGATCGTCCGCACTTTCGCATCGTCCTTGAGCAAGCGTTCGCGCGCCGCCGACGGCTGTTTGCTCACCAGGGCCAGGGCGAGTTCGCGCCGCAGTACCTTGTCCGCATCCGTCAAATCGTCCAGCACCTTGACGACGGCGGCAACGTCGCGTTGGCGATTGGCGGCACCGATTTCGTTTGCCAATTCGTTCAGCAAAATGCGCCCCGGTTTACTCGCGCGCAGGTCCATTTCGGTTAGTAGGAGGCGGAACAAATCGCCCGCGCGGTCGTTAGCGGAACTCAAGATTGCCAGCCGAAACCACGGATCGCCGCCGTCGTGCCGCACCAGGTGCGTCAAGGCTTGTGTCACCTCGTCGCCTGAAAACTCGCCCAGGGAGAATGCCAATTGATAGCGCACGCGCAGGTCGTCATCGGCAGTCATCTTCACCAGTTGGTCGCGGACTTTCGCGTCGGACGGCAAGCGCTCCGCCAGCCGGACGGCCTGCTCCCGGACGCGCGGCTCGTCGTCCGTCAGGCCGTGAAGCAGCGTCGCTACGTCGAGCGCTGCCAGGCCATCCAGTGCGTAAAGCGCATGAACCCGTCCTAGCGGCGATTTCGATTCCGTCGCCATTTTCTTCAACGGCGCGACCGCCTCCTTGTCCTGCCGTTGGTAAAGCAGCCGCGACGCCGTGTCGCGGTGCCAGCCGTTGAGATGCTCCAATAGCGCGACCAGTTCCGCTGTCGTCGCCTTGCTTAGCTTGGGGATTTTCGGCTGCTTAAAACCCTCCGGCACGATGCGGTAGATTCGGCCCTTGTCCACGCCGCTGCTCACGTCGAGGTGTTTCAGAATTTGCGGCGGCAACGACACCGTCGTTTCGATCAGCTCGCGGTACATGTCGATGACGTACAGGCAGCCGTCCGGGCCGTTGGCGAACTGCACCGGGCGAAACCAGTTGTCCTTCGAGGCGAGGAATTCGATGTCCTTGTCCGCCCGCACCGCCTTAAGGCCGACGCCGTCGGGTTCGAGCCTGGCCCGGTAGACGAGGTTGCCGGACACCTCGCCGACGAACACGTTGCCGCGGTACTCGGCCGGCCAGGCGTCGCCGCGGTAAACCGTCACGCCGGTCGCCCCCGTGAAAAAGCCCGACGGCTCGCCGCCCTCGTCCGAGCCGGGCACCACACCATCCGTCCGCAGCCGGGTACGCAACTTGCGCCACGGCTCTATCGGACTAAGACGATACAATTTGGTGTATTTCCCCTCCGGCGCGATATTCACGGCGGCGGCGGCCGGTTGCAGGTGCGGGTTGCGGGCGACGTATCGGCGGTCATACATCACCAGGTTGACCGGGTCGCTGTTGCCGCAGACGAAGGTACGGCCCCAGTCGTCCAGGCTCATGCCGTGCTGCCCGCCGCCGCTGGTCAGCTCGAACTTGCCGGTGCGCGGGTCGAACAGGAACCCCTGGCCGCGCACCGACACGGGTTTCGCGGCCTTGTCGTCCGCCGGCCGCACGTTGCCGCCGGCCAGGCTGGTCGAGACGTGGAAGCGGTTGTCCAACCCCCAGCGGAACGAGTTCATCATCGCCTCGCCGGCCTCGTCGCGGTTGAAGCCCGTGTAGACCGGCTTGCGCGTGTCGGCCTTGCCGTCGCCTTTGGAATCCTTGCAATAAAGGATGTTCGGCACGGCACCGACGTAGACGCCGCCGTCGTAACAGGTGACGGCCACCGGCGAATCGAGGTTATCGACGTAGACGTGGCTGGTGTCGAATTTGCCGATGCCCTTGGAATCTTCGAGCAGCCGGACGACGCCGTGGCCTTTGAAATCCTTGTTCGTGTGCTGGTTGTACTCCGGGAATTCGACGACGAACATGCGGCCGTCCTCGTCGAAGTCGAGGGCGACGGGCGACTGCACCAACGGCTCGGCGGCCACCAGCTCGATGCGGAAACCGGGTCGCGTCTGAAACGTCTTCAGCGCCTCGGCCGGCGAAAGGGACGGGATGCGCGGCAGCTGGTCCGCGTAATCCTTGTCGGCCTTCTTGTCCTTGGCCGGCCCGGCCCGCGTCGAGACGGCGAGCGCGACGAACGATAGCGTGAGCAACGCGACGGCGGCATAGCGAAGGGTCATGGCAGTCTCAACACCTTTTTTGGAGTGCGGCGCTTTTCCGCCGCTTTCTTTGGTTTTGTACCGCAGGCT
>JBBRLG010000454.1:0-6153 GCA_038231495.1 Gemmatales bacterium
AAGGCGATGGCGAGCCATATGGATCTCGACCTCTACCGCAAAAGCAAACGCGGCCCGAAAAAACCGCCGCGACCCAAGGACCCACACAAGAACGGCGGCCATGTTTCGACGTTCAAAGTACTTAGGGAGAAAAAGCCATGACCTTGGAAGCCCTGCCGCTTCGCGGTACGGAACCAGCGCGCAGCGGATCGTTATTTCGTCAGTTCCGGGGGTGCGCGAGTACGCGACCCCCGGCTGGGTTGTTCAACCGCTTCCTGGTACGCAACCATCGCTCAGCGGTAAGTCATTTCTCTCCGCACACTCTAAACGGCCGGAGGAGTTTCTCAAGCGTTGACTCGCCAGGGTAACGCGCTCCTGGCAAAAAAGTCTACGGGGAGCCGGCACCGACCGTTTGCGCGGCGCTGCTTCCGCACGCACGGACCGCTGCACGGTTCCCCGTAGCTGCCTTGAGACGATGACGTTACTCGCGGCCCGGCATGGTGGTGCGCGGGTGGTTGCCGTCGCCGCTGAAATTGCCCAAACGGTTCTTCACGTCGTGTTGCTGAAACTCCTTGTTGGAGTGCTCCTCGGAATGCTGATCCACCTTCGTCTCCGGGTGCGGTGCGGATCCCTGCTGCGCGGACGGTTGCTTGCTCTTCTTGCCGGTGTTTTTCTTGGTTGCCATGAGAGTCCGGTTTAGGCGCAGATGCGCCAGGGCCGCCTTTCAACGGCCGGAAATGAGCGACAGAACGTTTTCATGCCTTATCCGTTGCAACTGGCGTACCAATCGTGCGGCAACACAACGGCCCAGACCGGCTGCCGTTCACTTTTTCGGGCAATGCCTCCCTTGCCGGTCGCAAAGCTTGCCCATCCATCAAATTTTGCCTATATTTGATTTTACGCCTTGCGACCGACCGGCCTCCGCATTAGCCTAATTACATTGCTCGACGTTCCCAGCGCCATACAAACAGTGACCCGACTCGCACGCGGCACGAATCTTCCTTTTTTTCGTTGTTTTCGCGCCACGGCCTCCCAAGTTCTCTTCCTTGGAGTTCTCATCCATGCTCGTGCTTTCCCTGATCCGTTCCTGGATACGGCGGCGGCGTTTGCGGCGCAAGACCCCCCTCCTGGCCGCCTGGCGTCCGCAATTTGCACTCGGTCGCCCCATGCTCGAGAGCCTCGAAGACCGCGTGCCGCTCGGCAACTTTCTCGGACCCGGCGGCTCGTCGCCGACTATGTTCCTCAACGGCGGCCACAAGAACTCGCCCCCCGACCTGTCTTACAATTCGCCCCCCGCGGGCGGCTCGCAGCCGGGCGACACCAGCGGCCTGAGTGGCAGCAGCTACGTCCTCATCTCCGCGATGGCCGGCGGCCAACCGTCCGGGACCATCGGCGGCACCGGCGACGGCGGCACCGGTAACGGCACCATCGCCACCGGCGGCGACGGCGGCGGTAGTTCCGGCGGCGGCGGTAGTTCCGGCGGCGGCGGCGGTAGTTCCGGCGGCGGCACCGGCGGTTCCTACATCCTCGCAAACTGGGCGCAGCCGACCAACCCGCTCGTCAAGCTCAAGGACGGCACCGACCTCCTGAACGTCAACCCGGCCTTCCTCAACCCCGGCCCGGTTACACCGTTGCCGACGGGCGGCGACTCCGGGCCGACGACGCCGACCAACCCCGGCAACCCCACCGACGGCAAGGCGCTGCCGGCGACCAACACCTTCAAGCCCAAGCACGCCATTACAGCCAGCACCAGCCAGGGCGGGCCGGGTTTGACCGGCCTCCCCGGCGGCAGCACGCCCCCCGCCGGGTCGGGCGCGCCCGCGGCCGGCGGCACCTTCGGCGGCTCGGTCACGCTGCAAAACCTCGAAGCCGGACTGTCCGTGGCGGTCGCCAAGAACCAGGTCAACGCCTTCCTCACGCAACAGGGCAAGTATTTCGTCATCGACGCCGGCGGCCGCGCCCTCGTCAACGTCCGCGGCAACGCGACGACCGACTACGCCCAGCTGCAGCAGACGTTGACCACCCAGCTGCATGTGACCGTCACCACGGTCACGCTGTCGCAAGGTCTCGTCACCGGCTTCGTGCCGATCAACCAGCTGCACCAACTGACCTCGGTCAACGGCGTCGTCGGCCTGTCGCCGGTCTACGCCCCGCACTACAGCGCCGCCCCGGTCGACGAGGGCGACCACGTCATCAAGGCCGACGCCTTCCGCCAGACCAGCGGGTTGAACGGCGCCGGCGTCACCGTCGGCGTCGTGTCCGACTCGATCGACCAGGTCGATTCGCACGTCGACGGCACCGGCGACAAGGGGCTGGCCCAGTCGAAACGTATCGGCTCGCTGCCCGGCAACGTCAACGTCCTCCGCGACGGCACGATCAACCCCACCGACGAAGGCCGCGGCATGTCGGAGTTGATCCACCAGGTCGCCCCCGGCGCCGGCCTCGCCTTCGCCACGGCCCAGGGCGGACCGCAGGCCCAGGCCCAGAGCATTCGGGACCTCGCCACCGTCGCCCACGCCCGCGTCATCGTCGATGACGCCCAGTACCCCAACGAGCCGTTCTTCAACGACGGCGTGCTCGCCAAGACCGTGGACAACACGGTCATCAACAACAACATCATCTACCTCGCGGCCGCGGGCAACCTCGGCAACAACGCCTGGCAGGACGGCTTCCGCCCCCAGCCGGCGGTGGTCGCCGACACGGCCGGCACCTTCGCCAACATCGACGGCAAGGGCAACGGCCAGGTGCTGCAACACTTCCACCTCGACGTGGGCCAGACCATCGACCTGTCGTTCCAGTGGGACGCCGCGTTCCTCGAAGGCGGCTCGGTGTTGCCGCGCTACCAGGTGCCCAACGAGGTGGACGTCCTCGTCACCAGCGGCGACGGCGGCCAACTTCTGCACCGCTTCAACGACAACAACCCGCTGACCGGCGAGGCCCTGCAGCGCGTCGTCTTCACCAACGACGGCAGCAGCGGCGGCAACGACTTTGCAATGGCCTTCCAACTCGCCTCCGGCCCCGCCCCGACCGAGTTGAAATGGATCCGCTTCGACAACGGCACGCCCGCCGAGCTGCAGGGCGCGCCGACCATTTACGGCCACGCCGCGGCGCTCAACGCCCTGGCCGTCGGTGCCGTGCCCTGGAACGCACCCACCACGCCGGAACCGTTTACGTCGCAGGGCAAGGTGGCGATCTATTTCGACGCCAACGGCAAGCGCCTCGGGTCGCCGGTGGAGCGCTACAAGCCGGACGTGGTCGGCCCCGACCAGGTCCACACCGCGAGCTTCCCCGGCCAGGCGTCGCCGCTGGGCCAAGGCAACTTCCCGGTGTACGCCGGCACCTCGGCGGCCGCGGCCAACCTCGCCGGCGGCGCCGCCCTGTTCCGCGCCCAGAACCCGACTTACAACTACTGGGCCACCATCCTCCAGATGGAGCACGAAGCCATCCCGGTCGATTCCGCGACCTGGAGCGCCAAGACCGGCTACGGCCTCGACCCGCTCAGCCCGCCGCCGCCGGCCATCCCGCTTAATAACATCAACTGGACGCTGATCGGTCCCGCCCCGGAAACGCCTCTCACGACGGTCGGCATCTCGGGCGGCCCCAACAGCAGCGGCCGGCTCACCGACGTCGCCGCCGACCCGACCAACGCCAGCCGCATCTTCGTGACCGCGGCGGGCGGCGGCGTGTGGCGCACCCTCGACGCCGGCACCACCTGGGCGCCCGTCACCGACGGCGAAGCCACCCTGTTCATGGGTGCGGTCGCCATTTCGACGAGCAACCCCAACGTCGTCTACGCCGGCACCGGCGAAGCGAACAACTCCGGCGACAGCTTTTACGGCCGCGGTATCCTCAAATCGGTGGACGGCGGCAACAACTGGGTGCTGGAAACCAACGGCAACGCCTTCGACCGGCTCACCACCGCCCGCATCGTCGTCGATCCCACCAACGAGAATACCGTCTACGCCGCCATCAACGCCAACGGCGTCAACGGCTCCACCAACCCGACGGGCATCTTCAAGTCCATCGACGGCGGGACCACCTGGAAAAACACCACCGCCAGCATCAGCGTCGCCGCCAACACGGACGAGTTTACGGACATCATCATCGTGCCCGGCACGCCGACCAAACTCTTCATGGCGATCGGCAACGCCAGCGGCAGCGCCGACAACGGCATCTACGTCAGCACCGACAGCGGCGGCACCTGGAAGCTCGCCGGCAACGCGCCCGCGGGCAACGCGAACGGCAACATCAAGCTCGGCATCTCCAAGGCGTCCGCCCTCACGATTTATGCCCCGATCGCGAACGCCAGCAACAGCCGCCTGTTGCGCATCTCCAAGACCATCGACGGCGGCACCACCTGGAACGACGTCAAGAACGAGCCGGTCGATTACATGAACGGCCAGGGCAGCTACGACAGCGCGGTGGGCGTCGATCCGTCCGACGCCAACATCGTCTACGTCGGCGGCGCTTTCAGCGGCAACGACGCGAACGGCAATTTCATCAACCAGGTGTTGCGCACGTCCGACGGCGGCACCACGTGGGTCGATTACACCATCGGCAAGGACGGCATCGGCCTGCACCCCGACCACCACGCCCTGGTGTTCGACGCCAAGGGCAAGCTGCTCGACGGCGGCGACGGCGGCATCCGGCGGTTGGAGAATCCCGACCCCAACAACATCACCTGGTCGGACGAAAACACCAACCTGGCGACGTTCCAGACCACCGGCGTGGACGTCCACCCGACCGACCCCAACATCGCCTACGCCGGCTTCCAGGACAACAGCACGGCGAAGTTCACCGGCGCGGTCAACTGGAAGGGCGTCACGGGCGGTGACGGCGGTTTCGTCCGCGTCGATTTCACCAACCCCAACACGGTGTACCACACGTACTTCTACCCGGGGGCGACTTTCATCGAGCGGTCCGACGACGCCGGCGCCACGTTCACCGCCATCACCAACGGCATCGGCCAAAACGACAATTCCCAATTTTATCCGCCGTACGTCCTCGACCCGTCCAATTCGTCGCGGCTGATCCTGGGCACGGACCACGTGTACAACACCACGGACAAGGGGGCGAATTGGACCGCCATCGGCACGCCCAACTCGGGCGGCTTTAACCCGAACGGCGACGTGGTCAACAGTCTGCAGATTGCCAAGACCGACGGCAAAACGATCTACGTCGCGGCCGGCGCCCACTTCTTCGCCACCTCCGACGGCGGCACGACGTGGACCCAGCGCGACATCCCCAACGTCACGGACATCATCTCGTTCATTGTCATCGACCCCAACGACAAGAACATCGTCTACGCGGCGCGGGGACAGTTCGGCATCGGCAAGGTCTTCCGCACGAGTGACGGCGGCAAAACCTGGACGGACATCAGCGGCAATCTGCCCGACGTGCCGGCCGACTCGCTCGTGCTGGTCAACAACGTCACCGGCAAAGGCATCGTGGTCGGCACCGACGTGGGCGTGTTCTTCTCGATCAACGTCGGCGCGACCTGGGCGAAACTGGGCAACGGCCTGCCGGACGTGCAGGTGGTGGACATGGTTTACAACGCCACGCTCAACACGCTGACCGCCGGCACGCACGGCCGTTCGATCTGGCAGATCAACCCGGACTTCACCGTCATAGGCGGCGGCGGCGGTGGTGGCGGCGGTGGCGGCGGTGGCGGCGGTGGGGGTGGCGGCGTCACCACGCCGGGTGTTCCGGACATCTACGACCCGAACAACACGTCGGACACGGCCCACGATTTCGGCTTGTTGACCGTGGCGCAGGGCGACACGTTCTACGACAATATCTCGATCCTGAACAACCCGGCGGGCCTGCCGAACATCGACTGGTTCAAGTGGACGGTGGAGCAAGACGGCTTCTTCACGGTCCGCCAAAACACGACGGTGGGCGGCAACCTGGAGTTGCACGTCTTCGCGCCGGACGCCAACAACACGATGATCGAATGGGGCAAGGACACGACGGTCAACGAAGGCGTCAAGACGCTCTTCTTCAACGTGACGGCGGGGCAGACGTTGTTCGTGGAAACGAAGGGCCACAACTCGGCGCTGGGCGTGACGGACCAGGGGTTCTACATTCTGGACGTGCGGAATAGCGTGTGACGATTGCATTAAGGCGAGCGTCGGGGCGTAAGCCCGACGTGGTACGTTTCGTTGAACGTACCAC
>JBBRLG010000455.1:0-6140 GCA_038231495.1 Gemmatales bacterium
ACGTGGTACGCAACCCGTGGGGATTACGAACCGACGTGGGACGCAACACGTCGGGCTTACGCATCGACGCTCGCCATGCAGTTCGCAATTCTCACCGTTGACGCGCCCCCCGCGCCGCCTTACGCTGGTGTTCCATCGGGCTACGCCTGCTACTCCAAGGACACCTGCCATGAAACCCGCCGTCTTGCTCTCTCCCATCTGCGCCGGCCTCGTCGTGTGCGCCGCCCTCGCCGCGGACACCAACCCCGGCCGCGTGTTGCCCGCCGGCCAGAAGTCCACCGACGCCCGCCTGGTACGCCTGCACGACCTCTACGACAAAGACTTCTATTTCACGCCGCCGCCGACGCGCGCAATCTGGGAAAAACGCCGGAAGGAACTGCGCGAGCAGGTCCTCGTCGCCAACGGCTTGTGGCCGCTGCCGGAAAAGACGCCCCTGAACCCCGTCATCCACGGCAAGATCGAGAAAGACGATTACACGATCGAAAAAGTGTTCTTCGCCAGCTATCCCGGCCACTACGTCAGCGGCAACCTGTACCGGCCCAAGAACAAGACGGGCAAGTTGCCGGGCGTGTTGTTCCCGCACGGCCACTGGGAGGACGCCCGCTTCTTCGACGCCGGCGAACCCGCCGCGAAAAAGCTCGTCGCGGGCGGCGGCGAAAAGACGATGGCCGGTGCCCGCCACCCGCTGCAAGCCCTGCCCGCGGAACTCGCCCGCATGGGCTGTGTCGTCTTCCACTACGACATGGTCGGCCACTCCGACAGCAAGGTCATCAAGCACCGCGAAGGCTTCACCGACGCGGACGCCGAACTCCATTTGCAAAGCTTCATGGGCCTGCAAACCTGGAACAGCATTCGCGCCCTCGACTTCCTCACGGCCCTGCCGGACGTGGACGCGAAGCGCATCGGCGTCACCGGGGCCAGCGGCGGCGGCACGCAAACGTTCATCCTCTGTGCCGTGGACGACCGGCCGACGGTGGCGTTCCCG
This sequence comes from Gemmatales bacterium, assembly GCA_038231495.1. GTDB lineage: Bacteria > Planctomycetota > Planctomycetia > Gemmatales > Gemmataceae > JBBRLG01. Next base: position 986 of record JBBRLG010000455.1, read on the forward strand.
GCGGTGATGGTGTCGGTCGAAATGCAGGGCGGTTGCGTGTGCGAAAACTGCTCGCTGCAGCGCGTCAACACCGGCAACGTCGAGCTGGCCGGACTCTTCGCCCCGAAGCCGCTAGGCATGAGCGGTGCCAACGACTGGACGCTGCACATCGAGGAAAAGGGCCTGCCGGAGTTGAAAAAACTCTACAAGCTCTACGACGCCGAGGACAAGGTGATGGCGAAGTGCTTCCCGCAGTTCGACCACAACTACAACCAGATGAGCCGGGAGGTGATGTACAACTGGTTCAACAAGCACCTGAAACTCGGCCTGACGGAACCCGTGGTCGAGAAGCCGTTCGAGCCGGTGCCGGCCAAGGAGTTGTCGGTCTACGACGAGCAGCACCCGCGGCCCAAGGATTTCGTGGATGTCGAGCGCTTGCGCACTTACCTGACCGAAGCCTCCGACCAGCAAATCAACGCGCTGGTGCCGAAGGACGCCAAGAATTTAGAAAACTATCGCCACGTCGTCGGCACGGCGTTGCGCGTCATGGTCAACGACACATTGCCGGACGCCAAGGACGTGGAGGCCACGGAAGTCGGCGACAAGGAAGAGCACGATGGCGTGACGATGCGCCGCTACCTCCTGGCCCGCAAGAGTGCGAAGGAAAAGGAAGCCGTCCCCGCCATCGGCATCAAGGGTCCGGAGTTCGACGGCACGGTCGTCGTCTGGGTGCATCCCGAAGGCAAGGCGAGTCTCTTCAAGGACGGCAAGCTGACGCCGGAGGCGAAAAAGGTGCTGGACCGCAAGGCCGCGATCCTGGCGGTGGACGTGTTCGGCGTCGGCGAGTTGCAGGCGGAGAAGCCGTTGCCGGTGGACAAGAAGTACGCCGGCTTCACGTTCGGCTACAACCGGTCGCTGTTGGCCAACCGCGTCCACGACATCCTGACGGCGGTGGCGATGGCGCGCGGCCACGAGAAGACGAAGGTGGTGGACCTGGTCGGCTTCGACAAGGCCGGCCCGTGGGTGCTGCTGGCCCGCAGCCTGTGCGGCGATGCGGTCCGGCGGACGGCGGCGGACATGAACGAATTCCGCTTCGACAAGGTGCGCTCGACCGACGACGAGATGATGCTGCCGGGCGCGCTGAAGTACGGCGGCCTGCCCGCGCTGGCCGGCCTGGCCGCGCCGGGCGAACTGTACGTCCACGCCCACCGCGGCACCGGTGCGAGCAAATGGCTCAAGACGGCCTACACCGCCGCGAAGGCGGCGGACCACCTGCAACAACAACCGGACAAGCAGCCAACGGACAAGGTGATCGACTGGTTGCTGCGTTGACCCCGGAGGGCAGGCGGTAGGCGGCCCCGGCGGGTCGCGGGTCGCGGGTCGTGGCCGGTGGGAAGCGCTCTTGCCAAAACCGCCCGAAGATGGTTTTCTACCGACACAGGAGCGGCCGGTTGCCGCTAGCGGCGTTGCACAACCTCCCCCGGCGGTCGGTGCGCGTCCCCCAGGATGGGAATCAATAGCCAGGAAGGTGAACCATGCCGGACCGCGCGACCGTACGCAGCACGCTGATCGAGCTCCTGGAGGCCGACACCGGCGAGAAGCACGGCGACCTCGCCGACGACGCCAACCTGCGGGAGGGTCTCGGCCTCGACTCGGTGGACGTGGTGAGCATCGTTTCGCAAATCGAGCGCCGTTTCCACATCCGCCTGACGCACCAGGAGCTGGAAAAGCTGGTGACGGTCGCAGACGTGCTGAACCTGCTGGAAGGAAAGCTTACCGAGCATTCCCAAACGCCGCCGCCGGCGCAGGCCGCGTGAAAGCGGACAAGGGGACAAGGGGACAAGGGGAATTTGATTTCCCCCGTGTCCCCTTGTCCGGATTTACACAGCCTCGGAACCCCCAGATATTGCCCTTGTCGGCTGGCAAGGGGTCTGTAATAAAAGCACAGTACCCGAAGCAGCCCCGTTAGCTCAACTGGCAGAGCAGCTGACTCTTAATCAGCGGGTTGTAGGTTCGAGTCCTACACGGGGCACTCTCGTCAATTGTTATCAACGAAGCGCAAACGGCCTCAACTCCCTGTAATAGCAAGGGGTTGGGGTCGTCGGTGTTTCGGACGATCTCCCTGCCAGTCCGCTCATGCGTTATCATCTCGAATCGTTCGACATCAGCCGTGGGGACAAAACGGGGACAAAACGGCGCAACGTCGGCGACGTCGGTTCCGGTCGCCAGCAGGTTTTCTTTTTCGCCGGAGGGACCGTCGATCATGGACGGCAACCGATCGACCGCCGCGCCGAGGTCGTGGAGTTGGGCGCGACCGTAGACGGCCATCGTCAACTTCGGATCGCTGTGGCGGGCTAACTGCATGGCTTCCTTCAGGGTCGCGCCGGCCTTGTCGAGCAGGGCAATGAAGGTGTGCCGCAGGGCGTGGAAGTCGGCGTACAACGGCGTCCCGTCCGCGCCTTCGACAACGTACGGTATGCCCGCGGCGTCCAGGTCGCGGCGCAGCACTTCGACAGGTTTCTCGACCCAGCTTCCCGGCCACACGGCGACGCGGGCCGGCTTGCCTTGCAAGTAGAACCGTAAGGCTTCAGCCACCTCGGGCGGGATCGGCTGAACGACACCTTGCCCATTCTTCGTGTCTTCCGGCCGCAAGACGATCGTCGGCGGGTCGGCGCCCAGCGCGAACCGTTCGGGGACCAGCACCGACAATTCTCCCGCCCGGAAGCCGGTGGTCATGGCGGCCAAGTACAAGGCGCGGCGGTCGGGACCGGACAGGCCCCGGTAAACCTTCATGCTGGCGGCGGCGGTCACGAGGAGGCGGCGCAGTTCTTCCTCGGTCAGCGCGCGGCGCTGGTGGCGGGGGTCGAGTTTGACGTTGCCGCCCGCCAGGTGCCTAAACGGATCGGCGGCGGCCCGCCGGTCCTTGACCAGCCAGCGCGTGAACTGCTTCGCCGCGGCCAGGTGGAAGTTGCTGGTCCGCACGCCCCGCCCCCGCGACCGCAGGGACAACAGGGCCTCGGCGGTCGCGCGGGGGAAGCGGCGGGCCTTGCCGTTGCCGCGGGCGGCAAGGCGGTGCCGACGCACCAGGGCGGTAACGGCGGGGAGTGTCACGCCGAGCAGAGTCGCCAGTTCTTTTTTTGTAAACCACTCCGCGCCGGTGGGCACCTGCACGACCGGCGTCTCACTCTTCCGCCGGCGTAGGTTGTCGAGCTGAATGATCACGCGCGAGGCGGCCAGGTCGCGGATGAAGTTAAACTTGCAGGCCTTGAACATGCGGCGAACGCAGCCCACGAGGTGCCGAACGTGGCGGCCCGTAATCCCGTCGGCCGTCAGGGTCTTTTCCCACTCGTCCAGGTGTTTGGTCAGGGGACGGTTGCGATGATCCTCAAAGGGGTCTACGTTGCCGGCCTTCGTTTGCTCGCGTTTCTCGATCAGGTTGCCCAGCATCTGCTGGGCAACGTCCCGTTTCGTGGACAGCGGCACCCGTTGTTTCTCACCTTGGGCGTCAGTGAAACGGCCGTACCACTTCTTCGCCTTCCGTTCGTGGCGCACGGCGCCGGGCGTGTCCTTCGTGACGCGCTGCCCATCCGTCGCGCGCGTCGATCCGTTGGCAAGGCGATAGGAAATGATCGTCGGCTTGAAAAGGCTGGCCATCAGGTTTGTCCCTTCTGAGAACGGCCGGCCGCCGCCTCCCCGGTTCTCAGGTCGGGCAGACGGTAGCACGGCCGAAAGGATTGACGGGTAAAGTATCGTCAGAATGGGCACGGGGCACAATGTCGGTAGGCAACGGGAGGGGCAAAATTCTGGTGGTGGCGACCGCGGCGACGACGAAGTCGCCCGTACTCACGGCGGATTTGCTCCAAGAAATCGGGATGGACCTAGTGCCTTGTCAACCGTTGGCTGATGGGTAGGACGGACTTCCTAGTCCGTCTTTGAACCCGGACGGGCTAGGAAGCCCGTCCTCCTTCATCCATCACGCTACGAGTGACAATGCACTAGGTCGGGGACATCATGTGCCACCTGTCGGGCAGCGCCAGCGACAAATCCGAAACCGGGTCAGAATTCCATGAGATTCAACTCTCGTCGCCTTTTCGTCGAGGTACATCGACGTGCCGGCCTGCCAGAACGACCAGTCCCCTTCGTAACCGTTCACGGGGCAAGGGTGACAAACGTACAGAGCGGCACCGAGCGGCGAAGTTCCTTCCAAGCTACTTCGGTCGATGCGACCGACGTGCGCAACGCGCTGGCCCGTGGGATGTCTGCACCAACGTCCAGGGGATCAACTCGACACATCCGAAATCTCCGACGCAGCCCGACACTCCTGGGATACCTCCAGCCTGTAGCCGCCGCGGGCCGCCTTCGAGCAGGTGTCGATGGCCTCGGAATACGCCGCGCGAAGTTCGCCAACCACGGCGTTTCCCGACGCGGTCGTGTCGTGGATCTCGACCGAGACGCCGGATCGCGTCAAGGAAGTGGTGATCGCCCGCGGCATGAACGACAGCCAGTTCGCGGCCAACCCGCTGGTCACGTTGCAGCACGCCTACTGGTGTCCGCCGGTCGGCCGGTCGCTGTGGCGCAAGCGGATCAAGGACGGCGCCGTCGCCGGCATCAAGGCGAAGACGGTCTATCCGCCGCGCCCCGACAGCTGGCCGCTCGACGACAAGGGCCAGCCGTCGCCCTGGCCGCCGGACAAGGTGCTGTCGCTCATCCAGGCCGGCCTGTTGCAGGGCAAGAGCATCGGCTTCCAGGTGCTGAAGGGCCACCACCCCGACTCGAAAGAGTGCGACAAGAACGGCTGGAACCCGGACCGCGTCGGCTACCTCATCGACGAATGGCTGCTGCTGGAGTACGCGGTCTGCTACCTGCCGTGCCACCCGGACACCCTCGTCGAGGCCGTGTCGAAAGGCTCCGTCGATTTCCCCGCCGACCTGGCCCGCGCGCTCGGCATCGATGACACGATATTTCGCCGGCCGCCGGAGACAGCGCCGCGACCGTCAAGGAGCGGGGAGAAGGCGGTGACCGCAGCGCTGACGGAGGTGGAGAAGGCGGTGACCGCAGCGGTCGATTTTGGGTGGTGACTCCATCGAGCTTCCTGAGCTACAAATAGCCCGATTTTGCATGAAAACCGGCTGCCTAGATTGCCCAAGCCTTCCATATTCCGCCAGGAAGCTCGATG
>JBBRLG010000456.1:0-6115 GCA_038231495.1 Gemmatales bacterium
CGCCGCCACGACACTTAAAATGATGAAGCCGATGACGGTAAGGCCCCAGACGCCGACCCCCAGGCTGAGACTCAAGATCGCCTGCCGGCGGTGCATTCTTTCCAGTTCGGGTGCGGCCTCCTTGGCGTCGAGGGCGCGCTGGACGCAGGCGGCGCACAGGATGAATTCCTTCCAGCGCGTCCGGCAAACCTCGCACAGGTAGTTGCCGCAGCGCCGACAGGTGCCGACCGTCTCGACGCCGGGGTGAACGGGGCACTGGCCTTCGCCCTCGCGCGCCGGCCGGCCCACACGGCCCGGCGGTTCGTACAACGGGTCGTGGCAATTGGGGCAGCGCGCGCCCACGCGCTCACGGTTTTCGGGCAGCGGGTAATCGCACGAGGGGCAGCGGGCCATGGCAAACCGACTCCCAAAAGACAGGGCGGACCTTCCCCGGTCAAATCGCTTTCAGGACCATTATCAAGCACACCGTCGCACTCCAGACGGTGCCGACCAGGCCGGCGGCCGCGCCGGTCATCGCGAAGAAACGGCCACCCACGTTCGGCTTGCTCTCGATCTGCCGCAGCGCGAGGCCGCCCAGGACCAGGCCCGCCATCGGCAAGAGTAACCCGATCGCCCCCATGAAAAAGGCAGTCCCGGCGTGGCCGCCGGCGGAGCCGACCTGGGCCGATACTCCCGTGAAGCTTATGCAGAAGCCGAAGGGCACGCTGATGAGTGCGACCACGAGTGAGACAATGGCCAGGGGCGCGACGGGCGTCGGCCGGTGCGTGCCGCGGAGGCGGAAATTCTTGCACGGGCCGCAAACCGTGTCGCCCTGGATGGTCACCACGCACGAGGAGCAGAAGCGCAGGTTGCAATCCTTGCAACTGTGCTCCGACGGCTTTTCGTCGTGGACGAGGCAATAGTTGGGATTGACCTTGCGCGCCTCTATTTTCGGCCGGGTCCGCAGCGAGGGCGGTTGCCAATCGTCCTGGTCGTCCACGGGTACGGACCGGCGCGGCATCCGGCGGTCGTCGGCGTCGTCCACCGGCAAGGCACGCGGGGCGCGCGGGCGGGCGGGCACCGCGGTCGGTTCCGGCGCTTCCGGTTCGGGGACGGTACTCGACCACGGCACGCGGTTGCCGAAGCCGCAGTCGCAGAATACGAGCGTGCCGCAGAGGCTTTCCGCCTTGCCGTGCCGTTTGCCGCACTTTTTGCAGCCGAACCAGATCATGTCGCCTTCCATCCCGTCTGCAAGTCGCCCCATATTAGGGCGGAGAACGTTTGTCCGTCGGTAGTCATCGTTACGACTATTTTACCAACTCCCCTGCCGTTTTGCCGCGCGGCACCTCCGACGCGGCTCCGTCTGTAAGCACTGCCGTGAGCCGCAGCACGAATTTTTCGTCACTTTCATAAGCCTCCGGCAGCAGGTCGAGCCGGGCGCGCAGGAATCCCGCCGACGCCTTGAAGAGGCGGGCACGCTCCGCGAAGCGCAGCTGGTCGCGGCGCAAGCACAGGTCGAGCAACGTTTGTTTGTGCTCCCGGTTGAGTTGGGCCAGGCGCTGGCGCAGGAGCGCCAGGCGGCCGCGGTCGATCTCCGCGACGTTCTCCTGCACGGCGACGATCAGCTTGGCCTTGCGCTCGACGTGGACGACGAGCGTGCCCGCGGCCAGGTCGCCAAGGCGGCGGCTTTCGCGGTTGGTCATCGCCACCAGGAAGCCGACCACGTTACCCACCGGCAGCGAATCGACGACCCGAATCAAGTTGCGCACCGCCGACTGAAAGAAGGAAATCGAGGTACCGCGCACCTGAATCACGCGAATGCCGACGATCCGCTTGCCCGGCGTCTGGCCTTGCATCAGCCATTCAAACAGGAGGAAATAACCCCACTGCACGCAGAACGCCCAGATCGTGCCGAGCGCGGTGCCGAGGCCTGCCATGCCCAAATCGAGGGCCATGAACAGCCAGACGCCGGCAATCAGGACGACGCCGTACACCGGCATGTCGATGAACCATGCCAGGCAACGCGACCCGACGCCGGCGACGCGGTAGGTGAACGGCACCTTCTCGGGCGTCAACACTTCGTGCAGGATCATGGGACTGCGCCCTCGGATTTGGGCTTCCAGCCCCAGCCGAACAACAAAACGTAGGCCAGGAAGAGGAACGCGATGGTGCCCGCAACCGCGAGCTTCACGCCGCTGCTGATGACCCAGTCCGGCGCGCGGGCCACGCCGGCCTCGACCACGCCCGCGACCATGAGCAGCGGCACGGCGCCGAACAGGAGGAACAACGCCTCTTTGCCTTTACGGGCCATTTCCTCCGTGCGCGGCCACGACCGCGCCCGCAGGATGCCTTCCGCCAAGACGAAGCCGGCCGCGCCGCCGATGAGCATGGCCGGAATTTCGACGACGCCGTGGGGCAATATCCCCGTCGCGAACGCCTTGAACTGGCCCGCTTCGATGAACACCGCGGCAAGCGCGCCCGTCGTGACGCCGTTGTAGAACATCATCCACGCCGAGCCGACGCCCAGCGTGATGCCGACCGCGAACGCGAACAGCGTGACGGTAAGGTTGTGCGTGAACAGGAAGCTCGAAAAGTGGGATAGTTCCCCCGCGGACATCGGCGCTTGTTGCTGGTCCTCGCCCTCCTTCGGCGGCTGGATGGTCGGCATGTCGCCCGGCAACAGGTACGCCCGGCCGACGCTGGAATCGATCGGGACCAGCGGGTTTTGCCAACAGGCCACAAATCCGAAGAGGCACCCCACGGCGAACAGGCCCGTCGCCAGCGCCAGGTGCGGCCAGTGCCGGCGGAACACGGTGGGGTAGCCCCAGACCAGGTAAACAAACAGGCCCCACAGGTCTGTGCGCGTCTTGCCGTAAATGGCGGCGTAGGCGCGGGCGACCCTGTCGTTGAGGTAGCGGACGGTGGCGTCGCCGGTGACGAACGTCTGGGCCTGGTTGAGGTCCGAGGCGGTCCGGCGGTAGAGGCGGCCGAACTCGACGACCTCGTCCTCGTCGAGCGAGCCGAGGCCGCTGCCTTCGACTTGTTCGAGGAGTTGGTCCAGTTTGCGCCATTCGGGCCGGCGCTCGGTGAGGAAGGTTGTTAGGTCCATGCCGGAAAAATTCCAAATCCGAAATCCGAAAAATGCAAATCCGAAATCCGAAATCCGAAATCCGAAATCCGAAAAAATGCAAATCCGAAATCCGATCGTGATACGAATTTTCGGATTTCGGATTTCGGATTTTGAAATTACATCCTCATTCCCGTCTTCAACGCAAGGTAGCGGTTCACCGCGTCGATCGTCAACCGTTCGGGCACCGTGTCCAGCACCATGACGCCCTGGCGTTCGAGGCTTTGCAGCTGTTCCGCCCGGCCGCGCAACAGGTCGCGGGCCACCAGCACGTCGTACATTTTTTCCGCGTTATCCGCCGTTGCCGCGGCGAGTTGCTGCAACGGCACGTCCGCCACGGCCAGCGTCACCGGCAGGTGGAAGCGGCGCAGCAGCACCGCCGCGTCGAGGTAATCGCGCGACACCACCGCGTCGAGCAGGTCGGTGAACACCATCGTCAACGCCCGCTTGGGGTGGCGGGCGATCAGGTGGGTGAACGCCTCGCGGTAATTGACGTAACACAGCTCCGGCTTGATGCTATAGAGCGCTTGCAAAAAGCGGGCGTGCTGGCCGCGGCCCTTGGCCGGCGGCAAATACAGGTGAACCGTGTGCGAGAACACCAGCAAACCGAGGTTGTCCTGAAACGTCTGGCTGACGTGCGTGAGCATCATCACGGCGTTGATGGCGTGGTCGAGTTTCGTCAGCCGGCCGACCTTCGCGGCCATCATGCGGCCCACGTCGAGACAGAAAATAATATCCTGGCTAAACTCACTCTCGTGGACGGCGGTGATCGGCTTGTTCCGCCGGGCGGTGGCCGTCCAGCTGACGTGGCGGAAGTCGTCGTCGGGCGTGTAATCGCGGTAGTGGCTGAATTCGCGGCCCGCGCCCGGCAGTCGCTTGGCCCGGTAACCGCCGGCCCGCACCAACGTCGCCCGCACCAATGATTCGTAACGCCGAATCTCCAGGAGGTTGGGATACACCTGCACCGACTCGCCGGCGGTGAACGCGCGATCGACCAGCGCCAGCCGCAACGGGCCGCGGCACCGGACCGCGACGTTGCCGAAGGAGAAGTTGCCGCGCTCGGTCGGCAGCAAACGGTAGGTCACGCGCACCGAGCCGTGCGCGGGCACGACGGCTTCCAACACGTCCGGCTCCGCCCGGAACTGGGGCGGCGGTGCGTCACGGACGGTGGCCACGATGCGCTGGTTCGAGCGGTTTTCGAGGACGAGTACGATCTCGTTATCGACGCCGAGCGACAGGCGCGCGGGGCGCTCGCGGCGCACGGTGAGCCGGCGCTTGCGCATGCCGTGGGCGGCGAGGGCGGCGTCGATCAGGAAGAGGGCAAAAATCCCGGCGTCGAAGCCGAACACCAGCCAGCGGCACGAATAGAAAACCTCGATCGGCAGGCTGCTGACCCATTGCGGCGCGACCGCGCCCACGGCCCACGGCACGACGGGGGCGAGGAGACCGAGAACCCACAACAGGAGTCCGGCGACGAGCAGCGTCAGGGTGAGGCGGCTGGGCAGCATGCGTCGGGCCTGTGTAGGAAGCGAGGAGGTCCCGCAGGGTAAGGTAGCAAGAAACCAAGGCGGCGGCTCGATAGCTAGTGCGCTGTCACTCGTAGCGTGATGGATGAAGTAGGACGGGCTTCCTAGCCCGTCCGGGTTCAAAGACGGACTAGGAAGTCCGTCCTACCCATCAGCCAACGGTTGACAAGGCACTAAACTCATTATCGCACAACAGGCCGCGGGTGGGTGGTTTTTCTATCCTGACTCCTGGTTTCGCCCCCCCACCCGCGCTTGTGAAGTCCCACCATGAAAGCACGCCAAGCCGTTTTGCTCGAACCGTTCAAGGTCACCGTGCGCGAGGTGGACTTGCCATCGCCCGCGCCGGACCAAATCCTGGTAGCGACCGAAATCAGCGCCGTCAGCGCGGGCACCGAACTCGCGGTGTACACCGGCACGCACCAGTGGCTCAAGGACCCAACCTTGCCGGACTGGAAGTTTCCGTTCCGGCCCGGTTATAGCGCCGCCGGCACAGTCGTCGAGGTCGGCTCGGCGATTACAGGCTGGAAGCCGGGCGACCGCGTCAGCTATCCGGGCAACCACGCTTCGGCGGAGCTACTCACCCTCGGCCACGAGCGCTGCCGGTTGTGGCGCATGCCGGCCACGCTGGACGCGGAGAAGGCGGCGCTGGCGTGCATCGCCCGTTACGGCATGGGCGCGTCGATCCGCGCCGGTGTGACGCTCGGCCGCTCGGCGGCGGTGCTCGGGCTGGGCATCATCGGCCAGTTCGCGCTGCGTTGCTTGCTCGCGGCCGGGGCCAACCCGGTCGTCGGCATCGACTCGGTGCCCATGCGCCGCGAGGCGGTCCGCGCCGCCGGGGCCGATCACGTCATCGACCCCGGTGCCGGCGACACGCGCACCCAATTGCAACAATTCCTGCAAAGCCGCGGTGCCGAACTGGTGGTGGACGCGACCGGCGTTCCCGACGCGGTGCCGGTGGCGATGTCGCTGGCGTGCGATGCCGGGCAAGTCGTCGTCGTCGGCAGTCCGCGCGGCAAGGCGAAGGACGTTAACTTCTACGACGACCTGCACCGCCGTTACCTCGAAGTCACGGGGGCCCACGGCAACATGCTATTCGAGCCGGCTCACACGCGCCTCGCGGGGGCCTGGGACATTAACAAGGCCCAAAACTGGCTGCTCGCCACGCTGGCGTCCGGCCGTCTGAGCGTCGCCGGGCTGATTACCCATCGCATCCGGGCGGAGAACCTCGGCACCGCGTACGAAGGGTTGCTCAAGAAGAAGGACGAGTACCTCGGGGTCGTGGTGGACTGGAAGTAGTAACCGCACACTCCCCCCCTTACGAAGGGGGGTAGGGGGGGTGGATACGAGCGTGCTTAACCCCCCCTACCCCCCCGGCGTAAGGGGGGGACGTTGATGCTTGCCCCCCGTCCCCCGCCCTTCGCACGGGGGGAAGTGGAGGCCGGGGAACGGTTGGGGGAACTAGGCATGTGCGGCCCTGGGGGGC
>JBBRLG010000457.1:0-6105 GCA_038231495.1 Gemmatales bacterium
CACCTTGGGGGCGGGGGGGGGATTGCCGCCGGCGGGGTTACACCATCCACCAACCGCGGTTGCTTTTCCCCCCCCGGCCCCCCAATTCGTTAGACGATTCGGCCACGACGCGGGCCACGCGCTGCAGCTGAGCGGGCGTAATTTCCGGGTACATCGGCAAGGCCAGCGTCTCGTTCGCGGCGGCTTCCGACGCCGGCAGGTCGCCGGGCCGGTAGCCGAGGTTGGCGAAACACTCCTGCAAGTGCATCGGCCGCGGGTAGTAAATCTCGCAGCCGATCTGCGCGGCCTTGAGCGCCGCCATCAAGGCAGCGCGCCGCGGCGTGCGCACGACGTACTGGTTGAAGATGTGTCGGTCGCCGCCGCGGCGCCACGGCAGCGTAAGCCGTTCGCCGTCGTTAACGGGAGCCAGCAGTTCGTCGTAGCGCGCCGCGGCGGCTTGACGACCCGCAGTCCAGTGGTCGAGGTAAGGCAATTTCACCCTCAAGATTGCGGCCTGGAGCGCGTCGAGACGGCTGTTCAGCCCGACCAGTTGGTGAAAGTATTTGGGCTTGCTTCCGTGCGCCCGCAGAATGCGGAGTTTCGCGGCCAGGGCGGCATCGTCAGTCACGACCGCGCCGGCGTCGCCCGCCGCTCCCAGGTTTTTCGACGGAAAGAAACTGAAGCAGCCGAGTTGGCCCATCGTGCCCGCCATGCGTCCTTGATAGCGTGTGCCCACCGCCTGGGCCGCGTCTTCGACGAGGGGCAGGTTCAGCCTCTTTGCGAGATCGAGAATGGGGTTCATCTCGGCCGACTGGCCGTAAAGATGCACCGGAATGATCGCCTTGACCCGACGTGGGTCGTGGTCGAAGCGGGTGCGATCGTTCAAGAGCGAATGTTTGCCGTTGAAGTAGTCGGCCAGCGCTTGCGGATCGAGGTTGTAACTGTGCGGCTCGATGTCCACAAACACGGGCTTTGCGCCGAGGCGGGCGATCGCGCCGGCAGTGGCGAAAAAGGTGTACGGCGTCGTCACGACCTCGTCGCCGGGCTGAATGTCGAGGGCCATCAGGCACGCCAGCAGGGCGTCGGAGCCGGACGCCACGCCGATGGCGTGAGCCGCGCCGACGTGCTGCGCCAACTCCCGCTCGAACGCTTCGACTTCAGGCCCCAGGATGAAGTATTGCGACTCCATCACGCGCCGGATCGCGGTTTCGACTTCCACGCGGATCGTTTGGTACTGCGCCTTCAAATCTAGCGAAGGAATGGGGGCAGCCTCTTCAACGGTCATGGCGTTGCGATTTCCTTTGAACCTGGCCGTCGAGCATTTGATACGTTTCGCCCGTGGCCGGGCACGTTGCCAGGCCGGCGGCGTCGAAGGCCGGCAGCCGCTCGCCGTGGGCCGACATCCAGCCGACCACGCGGCCGGGCACGCCGACCACCAGGGCGAAGTCCGGCACGTCGTGCGTCACTACGGTGCCCGCGCCGATGAAGGCATACGCGCCGATCGTTACGCCGCACACGATTGTCGAATTCGCGCCGAGGGTGGCACCGCGGCGCACCAGCGTTTTGGCATACTGGCCTTTGCGAACGACTTCGCAGCGCGGGTTGCGGATGTTGGTGAACACCATCGACGGGCCGCAAAATACGTCGTCTTCGAGGACGACGCCGTCGTAAAGCGAGACGTTGTTCTGAATTTTGACGTTGCGGCCGACGACGACGTTGCCGGCCACGAAAACGTTTTGGCCGAGGTTGCAGTGTTCGCCCAGCCGCGCGCCGCTGGCGACGTGGCAGAAGTGCCAAATCTTCGTATCGGCCCCGATCGTACAGGGCTGGTCGATGACCGCGCTGGGGTGCGCGAAGTAGGCGGGCGTGGTCATAGCCGCGTCAGGTCCGTACTGCCCTGGCCGAGCGGCACGGGCTGGCCGTGGGTACACAACGATCGTTGCGCCGCCTGCAAAACCTCAAGGACGTGCAGGCCGCTTTGGCCGTCGGTCAACGGCGGCTCGCCGGTGACGATGGCTTCGAGGAAGTGTTCAGCCTCGCGCCGGAGCGGCTCCTCGGCGGGTAGTGCGACGACTTCCGCCTCACGCTTGCGCGGCGTCGGCTGGCCGTTGACCCAGTCGATGCCTTGATCGTAGACGACCAGCTTGCGGTCCGGCGAAACGTCGTCGAAGACGGCCATGCGCTTCGAGCCGACGACGACCAGGCGCTGTTCCTTGTAAGGATGCAGCCAGCTGACGAAGATGTGTCCGCGAACGCCGCGGTCGAACATGAGGTTCGTAACGGTCACGTCGGCGACGTTCGGTTGCAAGTACGCGCCGCCGGTGGCGCTGACCTCGAACGGCGTTTCACCCACGAGCCGCAGCATGACCGCGATGTCGTGCGGGGCGAAGCTCCACAAAATGTTCTCTTCCAGCCGCACCTTGCCGAGGTTGAGGCGGTTCGAGTAGACGTACTGCAACGTGCCCAACTCGCCGGCGCGGACGCGCTTGACCAACTCCACGACGGCGGGATGGTATTCGAGGATGTGGCCGACCATCAACGTCAGGCCGGCGGCACGGGCCTGGCGCACGAGGTGCAAGCCGTCGCGGTAAGTCAACGCCAACGGCTTTTCGACGAAGACGTGCTTGCCGGCGGCCAAGGCTCGGCCCGCGAGGTTGGCGTGCGTCTCGGCGGGCGTGGCGATGACGACGGCCTCGACTTCCGGGTCTTTCAGGATCGCGTCAAACTCGGCGACGACGGAGACCGCTGGGGCGATCTGTCGGGCCTGTGCGGCACCGGGGCCGCCGGGTTCGCAGACGGCGCGCAACACGCCGAGTTGGTTGAAGACACGGACGAGGTTGCGGCCCCAGTAGCCGCAGCCGACGACCGCGACCTGCGGTGCGCGGTTGGTCCGCCGCGGCCGGTGGGCCGTCGCCGTCGAGGCAGGTATCGTGTCGAGCATGTTGGCAACCTCAACGGACGGTTAAAGGCAGTTCGCCAGCGGTTTTGAAAGCACTGCTAAACGGAGTTGGTTATTCGTCAGCCGCCGGCCGCGCGTTTCGCACACGACGCGCTCAAAATTCGCGGTCGCGATGCCGCGGTCGAAGGTCGTCGTGGCCACCTGTCGGCCGCGCCGCCCCATTGCCGCCAGTTCGTCCGGGTGGACCAGGCACCAGCGCACGGCCGCGACGAGTTCCGCCGGTGCGTCCGGCGGGATCACGACGCCAGTCTGTTCCGCGTCCGTGATGCGGGCCACCTCGCTGTCGGCGTCCACGGCGGCGACGTACGGCTTGCCGGCCGCCAGGATGCCGTACAACTTGCTCGGCACGATGCAGCCGGCCAAACCCTTTTGCAGCGGGATCAGATGCACGTCCGCCACGCCCAGCGATTCGCTCAGGGCGTCCTTCGGCTGGTACGGCCGAAACGTCACGTTGTCCAGCGTCCACTCCGCGACTCGCGCTTCCAGCCTTGCCTTGGCGGCGCCCTCGCCGACGAAAAGGAAGTGGACCGGTTCGCCCCGCAAGTCGCGCGCGGCCACCAGAATTTGTTCCAGGTTTTGCGACAGCCCCAGGTTGCCGGAGTACATCACGACGAACCGGCCGTCCAACCCCCACGCTTTGCGCAGGGGGTTGGCACCCGGCAGCGGTCGCACCTTGTCCACGTCCACCCAGTTGGGGACAATAACGATCTTTTCGGACGAAATTCCCCGGTCGAGCACGCGCCGCCGCATGTCTTCGCCGAGGACGACAACCCGGTCCGCGTGCCGTAAGCCGAACTGCGTCGCCCAGCGTAAAAACCACGTCACCGGGCCGGGACGCAGTTTGCCCAGCGTGAGGGCGACTTCGGGGTAGAGGTCTTGCAGGTAATAAACCAAGCCGCAACGGTGCCACGCCTTGAGCAGCGCTCCCAAGGCGCCCAACACCGGCGGGTCCGTTTCGACGACGATCACGGCGGGCCGCCGTTGCGCGAACGCCGACCATGCCGCCAGTAGTAAGTAGCCACTCAGGCCGAGTACCCTGCCGAAAAGGCTTTTCTTGGAAAACCGGCTGTTCCGCACGCGCAGGATGTGAACGCCCTGGTGAGTCTCCCGCTGCACGAGACCGCGGCCGCCGGCGGTGACGAAGTTCGGTTGCCCCGCGATGACGGTGACGCGGTGCCGCCGGGCGAGGTCGCCGCACAGTTCCGTCAGCAGCTGGCCCGTCGCTTCCACGTCGGGCCAGTAGGAGCGGTTCAGGAACAGGACGTCCAAGGGGATCCTTTTTGGAAATGATGAATGATGAATGATGAATGATGAATCAATACAAACAATGGCCCTGTATTGGTATTTCATTCATCATTCATCATTCATCATTTCTTCCTCAGATCACTGGCACTTCGTCCGTCTTAAATACGTACGGCGCGGCCGCGGTTGGCCTAACTTCCGGGACGCCGTGCATCAACTCCGTCGCGGCGATCTCGAATCCTTGCACGAGCTTGCCAAGCGTCAGGATTTTCTGCCAGACCGGCTCCTCGTCCTGGTAGCCGATGACTTCGAGTCGGCCGATCACCTGCTTGCGCACCTCCAGCGGGAGTTCCGCACGCCACACGACCCGGTCCTCGGCGTCGTCGGCCATGCGGTCCCAGCGGGCGTGGTAGCCTTCCTGAATGGCCGGCGCGTTCACGTCCAGGCGCAGCGCCTTCAGATTAAGTGGCTCGCTCAGGTCCTTGACGCCGACCCATAGCTCGTTCCAGTTGAGCGACCCTTGCAGGCGCACGGCACTATGGTTGCTCCCCTGCTGCCGGGGCCGCCCCAGGAACGACGACGCTAGCGAGCGAAAGCGCTGGCCGAGCAGTGCCAGCTCGCCGTGGCCGAACAAGCGCGTCACCACCAGGATGCCCACGACCGTCACCGCGCTCAGGATCGCCAGCAATTCGTTCTTGAGGACCAGGCTTGCCATGACGCCGATGACGGTCAGCAGGCAGAAGCCGGACACGAGCAGTAACACGTGAAACGCCTTGAACCCGCGCCGCAACAGGCAGTGGTGCAGGTGGCCGCGGTCGGTGTCGTAGATGCTGCGGCCCGTGAGTTTGCGGCGCAGGATCGCGGCGGTCGTGTCGAACACCGGGATAATGAGGAGTGCCGTCGGCGTCGCCAGCGCGATCGTCGCCGGCCCCTTGAGCGAACTCTGGATCGCCAACACGCCGACGACCAGGCCGATTAACATGCTGCCCGAATCACCCAGGAAGACCGACGCCGGCGGGAAGTTGTAGAAGAGGAAGCCGAGCAACGCCCCGCCGAGGGCCAGCGCCACGAACGCCGCCGCCAGGTGGTCGCCGCCCCACAGCGCGACGGCGGCCAGGGCCAGGACAATAATCAGGCCCATGCTGCTGAGCAAGCCGTCCATGCCGTCGATCAGGTTGAGCGAGTTGATGGCGCCGAGCAGGAGGAAAATGGTGAACGGGTAGGTGAGCAGTCCCAACTCGATCGTGTAATCGAAAATGGTCAGGTTGCGAACGAGTACGCCGCAGGCAATGACGATGACGACCGCAACGCACTGGCCTATGAGCTTGTGCCGGCCGCGCAGGTAGCCGAGGTCGTCGATCAGGCCGACTGCGCAGATGACGACCGACGCGGCGAGGAGCCCGAATAGCTTCAACGCCTGGGGCTGGCACTGATCCAGGAGCGCCTGCGAGGCGAACAGCATCAGGCCGACGGCAAGGCACGTCGAGAACAGGATCGGCAAGCCGCCGGCGACCGGGACGGTGCGCGTGTGCATCTTGCGGCGCTGGTCGGGCCGGTCTACCAGTTCCCATTTGAGGGCCAGCGCGCGCGCCGCCGGCGTCAACAGGAGACACAGCAGGAAGCTGGCGCCAAAGGTAGCGAACAAGGGAACAAGCATGGACCAGGTCGTCCCGTCTAAGGCCGGTTATTACTGGCGCGCGTCGATCCGCAGCGGTAGACTGAGGGAAATCCGCGCGGACTCCGTCCCCATCGGTTGCGCGCCGGACGTCGCAACTGGCCGCTTGCGGCTTTGCGCGAAGCCGCAAGCGGCCGCGCGCCGTGTCACGAATCCATCGTCCTTGATGTGTTAGGGTAATGTCCCGCCGCCGTCAAACGCCTTCCGCCGGGGTCGCGCGGGTTGCACGCACCAACCCTTTCAGGGTAGA
>JBBRLG010000458.1:0-6100 GCA_038231495.1 Gemmatales bacterium
AACCGTTCACTCCCCCCTTACGAAGGGGGGGTAGGGGGGGTTGAAATAGCGCGATGACCTTGTACTGCAATCGTTCTTAACCCCCCTACCCCCCCTTCGTAAGGGGGGGAGAAGTTGCCGGTGAACGGTTACCCAACGTCAAGGGTTCGCCTTGGCCGGATACAGCGCAATGGCAATGACCCGGTCCTTCTGAATCATGAACGCGACGCCCAGTTGGTCGTAGCGGCGTACCTCGATGTGGCCGGGGGCGAATTTCGTCTCGTCGCCGACAATCTCCATCGTCCGGGCGTCCGTCGGGCTTTCGTCGTAGAGACGAAATAACTGATCGACCTTGTCCATCACCGCGACGCCGCGCCCGGTCTGGCCGGTGTGTGGTTGCCGCACCACGACGGCCCGCACCTTGTCGTCGTAGAACAGCACACTACAGTGCTCGTCGGCCGACCAGCGTACGGACAATTGCTTCCGCTCCTCCGCCGTGAGGCCGAGGTCTTCTTCGCGCAACAGGTGGCCGATGTACGTCGGTGCCCCTCCCTTCGCCCACGGATCGACAAGCCGCGGCTGCTTGAGTTCAAGTTTCGGCGGCAATTCCGTATCGCCGACCTTGACGTCAAGCAGCGATTCCGCGCCCTGCGTCGCGACCGTCGTCGAGAACAGGAAAAGCTTAACCCCAAGGGCCGCGACCACGAGCAACGCAGCCAGGGCGATCGGGATGAGCAGGCGGTGGCGGACCAGGAACGATTGCTTGGCTGCCTGCCCCTGGTAGTTGACGGTTGCCGCCTCGGAGGTCGCGCGCCGGGCAGTGGCAAGCCTGTCAATCGCACCGGGTGGTAGTAAGAGGATGCCGCTCGCCTTGCCGAGTTCTTGCAGCCGCAGGTAGACTTCCACGGCGGTCGGCGGTCGCTCCGCGGGGTTGGGCTTCAAGCACTGTTCGAGGAGTTCTTGCAAGGCCGGCGTCGCTTCCGGGCATGACTCCGTCAACGTTTTGCCGCCGCCGTAGGGCAACTCGCCCGTCAGCGTCTCGTAGATAAGCACCGCGGCGCTGTACAGGTCGGAGCGGGCGTCCACGGCCCGGCCCGCAAGCTGTTCGGGCGACATGTAGCGCGGCGTACCCAGGACGGCACCCGGCCGGGTCAGCGTGGTGGAGTGCGCCGGGTCGTCGCGGTTGTAGATGCGGGCGATGCCGAAATCGAGGACGCGCGTGTGCAGGCGCACGCCGCTCTGGTTGAGCAGAAACAGGTTGTCGGGCTTGATGTCGCGGTGGACGATGTTTTTGCCGTGGGCGTGGATCAGGGCCAGCAGCAGTTGCCCGGCCAACTGCAAACCGGCCTTGGGCGGCAGCGGCCCTTCCGCTTGCAGCCGCTCGCGCAACGACTGGCCGACCAGGAATTCCATGACCAGGAACGGGCCGAGCACCGGGTCGATGCCGAAATCGTGGACGACGATGATGTGCGGGTCGGTGAGTTGGCTGGCGATGCGCGCCTCGCGCTGAAAGCGGGCGTCGAATTCGGGATCATTGCGCAGTTCGGGGTTGATGAGCTTGACTGCGACGGTGCGGTCGAGCGTGAGGTCCACGGCACGATAAACCTTGGCCATGCCGCCGCCGCGCAATTCCAACAGCCGGTAACGGCCGCCCACAACGATGGGTAATTGAAGGTCCGCAGAGGCCGGGCGGCCCGGCGTCGTCGGCGTTGGCACCGTGGACGTGGCGGCCGTCTCCGTCAACGGCGTGCCGTCGTTCGGGCAAAAGCGGATGCCCGGTTCCAGGACTTGCTTGCACACCGGACACGTATTCACGACTGCGACCCTTTACCAAACCGGCGACGCCCCGACCTGTTACTTTTCCGAACGGACCCGCCAGGCGTCGTCGAAAACGCCGGCCTGCACAACCTCAGTAGCTAGTTTATCCTTTTCCGTCGGCACGCGCTTGAGGATGGCGTAATCGCCCAGGCGCGGGTACAAAAGCGCGTTCGTTTTTTCATAGTCCGGCTCGTGAAACGTGTGGCCGCTGTTCAACACGACGTAGTGGTCGATGCTCAAAGGACTCGGATAGATCAGGGCAGGGATGTGGGTGGCCGCGTCGTACTTCTTGCTGTCGAACGCGATTTCCTGAGCCGTCCACTGGAGCGGCAGTCCGGGCAGCACCTGCCGGATCAGGCTGTTGGACGCCGGGTCGCCGAACAGAATGAGGTTGTACGAGGCGACATCCTCCGCAGTCACGTCCACGTCATCCTTGACGCGCAGGTCGCCGCGAAAATACTTCGACCACTCGTTTTGAAAGCGCTCGAGGTTAGCCGCGGCGAACTCCTGCGCCGGGACGTGCCAGGGTTTGCCGGTGCTGCGAACGCAGAGGAACGGTTCCGTGAATGCGTCGTCGATTGGTCCTTGCAGGCCCGTGATTTTTTGCAGCTTGCGCAACCGCGCCGTCGCCAGCTTCTCCGGCAGCGTGACCGCCCAGGTCTTGTCGCTCTTTTCGAGGTAGACGTGCAGGTTGCCCCCGAAGGTGTAGGGCCGCACGCTCAATTCCTGGCCATCGACGCGGACCACAATCTGCTCGCGCGTGGCGCTGCTTGGCAGCTTCAGATCGAGGGCGCGGATGTTTTTCGTCTTGACCGAGTAACCCTTGTCGCCGATCTTTGCGTCCACGAGGCTCAGCAGGTAGTGGCGTTCGAGGCCAAGAATCTCGACCCAGAAGCAACTCGGGTATTTCATGGTGTAGGTGACGAAATGCACCTGCGGCGGATATTCCGGCCGCCCCACGGCGACGGCCTTGGCATATTCTACCTCGGCCTTCTTCTGCCACTCCGCCGGGAACAGGTGTTTCAGGCCGGGTGCGACGAGGAGCGTCATCGGGATGTTCAGCGGCTTCAACTTTTCCTGAACGTTCTTGGCCGCTTGCAGTTGGTCGTCGTCCGCGCCGGCGTAAGCGACGACGGGCACGTTGAAGGCGTTTTCCGCATAGTCCACGGCGTCGTACAGGTGCAGGCACTCTTCCTCCTGGACGGGCAGTTTTGCCGGCAACCCCTTGACGTAGCCCTTCGTCGTCGTGAAGCCGGCACCGGGGCCGAGAACGCACCAACGGTCGGGCCGGTGCAGGCCCAGGTGCCAGGTGCCGGCACCGCCCATCGAGAAGCCGCGGAGCACGAAGCGGTCCGGGTCGAGCAGCTTGCCGCGTCCTAGCCCGCGCTCGGTTGCGATGAACGAATCGAGCGCCTCCTGCACGTCCACCTCGCCGGCCCAGCGGTAAGCGTTGTTGCCGCGGCCATAGATGTCGATCTGCACGAATCCAAGGTCCGCTGCCACCGCCTTTTCGCCGAGGTGAGCGTGCAGGAAACTTACTTCGGTCAGCGCCGGGCTGCGGCCGTGCAGGACGACATCGACGCGCCATTTCTTGAGCGGATCCTTGCCGTAGTCGGCGGGGTAGGTCACGGCATACGGCTGCACGGAGCCGTCGAGGGCGGACCGATAGCCGCGGGCGACGGTGACGCCCGGCGTATGCAGCCAGGGCGCTTCGCCGCGCGCCTGCTGGGCGGCCCGGAGCAGGCCGCGGTCAATGACAGCCAGGGTCCAGTCGCCGGCGTCCTTGTTGTAAAACTCGCCGTAAGCCAGCGTCCAGGCCGCCGCCTTCTGGTAAATCTCGACGTCGGCCAGGAACGGGTCATGCACTCCCAAGCGGCGCAACTGCACGAGTTTATCGGAGAGTTTGTCGGCCCGAGCCTGAATTGTTTTGAGGGCAACCGCGTCGGGCGGCGTAGCGGCGGGCGGCTGGTACTGGAACGCCGCGGACAGGCCCACGCATGTCAACACGGCGGCGACGACGAACAATCTCAGCGTCTTCATCGGCAGTCGTCCTGGTGGGAAAGCGCGCGGGCGAAACGGCACCGACCATTGACAATACGGCACCCACGCACACGCGGCAAGAGACAACCCGGTCGGGCCGGTCGTAGCGCGCCGCCGCGCCGTAATGCGGTCCGCGCCGGGCCGGCCTGCTTGCGAATAGGGCCACTCGTCCTTATTATAGAGGTATCAAACCACCCATAGGGTCGTCCGCAGCAAAGGTGTCGCATGGCACGCAAGCCGCCGAAAACCTCGGTCGTCGCATTCAAGGTTGAGAATGAGTTGGCGGAGTTGCTCAACAAGCTGCCGAACAAGAGCGCCTTCATCCGCAAGGCCATCGCCGCCCAACTCGGCGTCGCCTGCCCGCTGTGCAACGGCAAGGGCGTGGTGCCGCGCGGCGTCCACGACCACTACGGACCGTTATTAAAGGAGTTCAGTTCGCGCGACTGCGACGCCTGTGGCGACCACATGAACCTGCCCCTGGATTCCGGCGAACTGGACGACGACGCCCGTAACCGGCTCGAACAGTTCTTCCTCGGCGGGCCGCTCTATTGCGACGGCTGTTATGAAAAAGCGCCAAGCTGCGACGATTGCGGCTGGCACATCACGCCCGACCGCGTGGCGGAACATCATCGCAGTGCCCACCGCGAATAGGAATGGCCCCGTATCATAGAGCGACCGTGGACGAATCGACTTCTCCGAAACTCGACGAATTGCGAAAACGCTGTAGCGCGCCGCTGGCCTATCCGGACGCGCAGGCGCTCCAAGATTACGGCGAACAGGTTCTCGCCTATGTGCTGAAGCACCACGAAACCTTGCCCGACCAGCCCATCGGCCGCTTCGCCAGCCGCGCCGCAATGGAGGCGTTGCTGCGCGAGCCGCCGCCGGAAGCACCGCAGCGGTTCGAGACCGTATTGCAGTCTTTCGCGGACGCCGTCGCCCCGAACGCCTGTCGGATCAGCCATCCGCGATTTCTGGCGTTCATCCCGGCAGCGCCAAACTTCGTTGCCGTCCTGGGCGACTTCCTTTGCGCCGGCACCAACTTTTTCGCAGGCGTCTGGGTCGAAGCCTCCGGGCCGGCGATGGTGGAACTGGTCGTGCTCGACTGGTTTCGCCAGTTCCTCGGGTTGCCGGAAGGGACGCAAGGCGTCTTGACGGGCGGCGGCTCCGAGGCCAACTTGACGGCGCTGGTCGTGGCGCGCGAACGACTCACGGAGGAGCAACGAGGTCGCGCGGTGCTGTACCTCACCGAGCAACGCCACTGGTCGATGGACCGCGCCGCGATGATTATGGGCCTGCGCCCGCAACAATTACGGCCCGTACACGCCGACGCACAATTCCGACTCGACCCGGTTAAATTAAGGGAAATCATCGCCGCGGACCGGCGGGCGGGACTGCACCCCTGGGCCGTCGTCGCCAACGGCGGCGCGACGAACACCGGGACCGTCGATCCCCTTGCGGACCTGGCCGACGTGTGCGCGGATGCGGACCTGTGGCTGCACGTCGATGCCGCCTACGGGTGGGCCGCCGTGCTGACGGACGCAGGTCGGCGCGACCTGGACGGTATCGGCCGGGCGGACTCCGTGACGCTCGACCCGCACAAATGGTTGGCCCAACCTTACGAGGCGGGCTGCGTCCTGGTGCGCGACGGCCGGGCGCTGGTCCGCACGTTCAGCATCCGGCCCGACTACATGCAGGACGTGCAACCCGCCGACGACGAGGTCAACTTCGCCGACCACGGCCTGGCGCTGACGCGCCGCTTCCGTGCCTTGAAAATCTGGCTGTCGCTCA
This sequence comes from Gemmatales bacterium, assembly GCA_038231495.1. GTDB lineage: Bacteria > Planctomycetota > Planctomycetia > Gemmatales > Gemmataceae > JBBRLG01. Next base: position 5,626 of record JBBRLG010000458.1, read on the forward strand.
AAGTCCTCGGCGTCGGCTGGTTTCGCGACTTGGTGACCCACTCCTGTCAGTTGGCGGCATTGGCGCAGGCGTTCCTCGAACGCGCGGCGGTTTTTGAGATCCTGTCGTCGCGGCAGTTGAGCATTGTTTGTTTCCGCTTCGTGCCGGTGAAGGGCGTTTGCCGCCCGGAATTGAACCTGGACCGGCTCAATCTGGCGTTAATTGACGCCGTGCGGGCGACCGGGCGGGCGTTCCTGTCTTCGACGCGGTTGCACGGTCGTGTCGCCATTCGCATGTGTTTCGTAAACTGGCGGACGACGACGGCGGACGTGGAGGAAATCGTCGGGCTGCTCACGACCTTGGGACGCGATCTGGTTTAGGTTTGGTTGCCTCATCCGTCGAGCGGGTGTCAGAGCCGCGGGCGCGAGGGAGGGGGGGAGGGTCACCCCCCCCAGCCCGGGGCGGGGCGGAGGAGCGGGTTTCATCGCGCCCCCCG
>JBBRLG010000459.1:0-6091 GCA_038231495.1 Gemmatales bacterium
AGCGAGCCGCTTGCGGCTACGACCGACTGGTGCCTTGTGAAAGAAAGAAAGAAAGCGGCGTCGAGCCGCCGCACTCCAAAGAGCGGCCCTTGATCCCGCACTAACGCCCGTTTTCGCGGATTCGGAGAGCGGGTCATGGACTTGAAGGAATTGGCAGACATCGCCGGCCGTGAAATGACGAAGCATGGCTTGCAGGGTTGGACGTTCGCTTTGGCGGATGCGAAGCGACAGTTGGGCGTGTGCAAGTACCGGACGAAACGCATCGAGATTGCCGAGTATTACGCCCGGAACAGTCCGCCGGAGGCCGTTCTCGACACGCTCCTGCACGAGATCGCCCACGCCATCGCCGGTCCGGCAGCCGGCCACGGCCCGGCCTGGAAAGCGGTAGCCTTTCGGTTGGGTGCGACGCCGCGCGCGTGCGACACCTCGCACGCGACGGTCGTGATGCCCGGCGACTGGCAGGCGACGTGTCCGACCTGCTTGAATACCTATCACCGCTACAAGCGACCGGCGAGTTTGACCGGCTACCGGTGCCGGTGCGAAGCGCGTTCGCCCCTGATTTTTGAGTTTATGGGCGACCCCGCCCTCAAGCCCGTCGTGCCGCTGACCGTCCAGGAAGCGGCCAATTGGCAAGCGAAGTGTACAGGCTGCCAAACCGTACATCTCCGATCGCGCCGGCCGAAAGCGGGCGTCTGGCTTTGCAAATGCGCTCACCGTTGCGAACTCACCTGGCAGTTCCGGCGCAGGTGTGCCGACGGTTAGCTATTTGCGGAATGCGCTTTCATTGCACCCGCCCCCGCCGCGCGGTCGATAGAGAATGGGGCGTGGTGTTCACCGCGCCAAACGCACGACCGTCCGCTCCAATCGCGACCCGACCCATGCAGCCGAAACCGCTCATTCCGGGCTACGAACTGCTCGAATACCTCGGCGGCGGCCCCCTGACCGCCGTGTACGCCGCGCGCGACGGCGTGGCCGACGCAGGCTGTGTCGTCAAGGTGGTGCGCGACACCGGGGACGACCCCGCTACCGCCGTCAAGCTGTTGCAGCGCGAAGCGCGTGCCGGTCTGAGCGTTCGGCACCCGCACCTGGTGCGCGTCCTCGACGCCCACGTTACCCGGCCGCCGTATTTTCTCGTGATGGAGTTGCTGCCCGGCGAATCGCTGCGGCGTCGGCTGCGGCGCGACTACCGCCTGACCGCCGCCGACGCCATCTGGATCGTCCGGCAAACGGCGGAGGCGTTGGCGGCGCTGCACCGGGCCGGCTTCATCCACGGCGACGTAAAGCCGGACAACCTGTTCTGCGTCGAAGCGGCCAACGTGACGCTGAATGACCTGGGTTTCACGCACCGGCCGGGCGAGAACGCGGCGTTCCTGCGTGCCGGCTACGTCCTGGGCACGGCAAACTATTTGGCCCCCGAGCTGTGCGACGCGGAACCGACCGAGGATTACCGCGCGGACCTGTTCGGCCTGGGGGTGACGCTGTTTGAATTGCTAACCGGCAACCTGCCCTACCCGCAGGGATCGCTGAGCCAGACGCTGCGCAGGCACCGCTGCGACCCGCCAGCCGACGTGCGCCGCCACGCGCAGGGTTTGCCGACGGCGTTGATCGCGTTGGTCGAACGCCTGCTGGCGCACAAACCGGAGGACCGGCCCAAGGCGTCCTCGGTCGTGCAGCAGCTAATCAAACTGGAGATCGCGACGCTGCGCCGGTCGGCGTGAGCGGCTTGCCTACATCTCGTTTCGACCGCCTGGTAGTGGCGAACGCAACCCTTCTGCCTAAAATCAAACCGGGCCAAGAAAACCTTACTCCCCGGGATACGCACCCATGAAGAAGACACCTCTGGCGCTGGCACTGGGACTGCTCGTCGTCCTCGCCCCGTGCCTCGCCGCCGACTGGCAGCCCGCGAAAGGGCCGCTGACGACGCCCTGGACCAAGGACGTCAAGGCCGACAAGCCGCTGCCGGAATACCCGCGGCCGCAGATGGTTCGCCCCGACTGGCAAAACCTTAACGGCGTCTGGCAGTTCGCCGCCGGCAACGCGGGTGACGAACCGCCGACCGGCAAGAAGCTCGACCAAGAAATCCTCGTGCCGTTCTGCGCCGAGTCGGCACTGTCGGGCGTCATGAAGCATTCCGAGCGCGTCTGGTATCGCCGCACGTTCACAGTGAAAAAAGAGTGGGCCGAGAAGCGCTTGTTGCTGCACTTCGGCGCGGTCAACTGGGAGGCGACGGTTTACGTCAACGGTAAGAAGCTAGGCACTCACGAGGGCGGCTACGACGGCTTCAGTTACGACATCACCGAGGCGCTGAAAAAAGACGGCGACCAGGAGTTGATCGTCGGCGTCTGGAACCCGGTGGACAAGGGGACGCAGCCGCGCGGCAAGCAGGTGTTGAAGCCGGGCGGCATCTTCTACACGCCCTGCACCGGCATCTGGCAGACGGTGTGGCTGGAGCCGGTGTTCAAGGCCCACCTCATCGAGGGGCTGAAGATCGAGCCCGACGTCGATCACAGCAAGGTCCGTGTTACCGTGATCGGCCAGGCCAAGGGGGCCTATACGTTGGATCTCACCGTGACCTCCCCCAATCAACCTCCCCACGTTTTCGCCGCCTCGGGAAAGCTGGGTGTGCCGATTGAGGTGTCGCTGGACAAGCTCGTGCTCTGGTCGCCCGAACACCCGGAACTGTACGTCCTCTCCGTGGGGCTTGGGTCACTCGCCACCGAGGAGGAGGGCGACGGCGTGCGGAGCTACTTCGCCATGCGCAAAATCGAGGTCGGCAAGGACGACAAGGGCGTCACACGGATATTGCTCAACGGCAAGCCGTACTTCCAAATGGGTCCACTCGATCAAGGCTTTTGGCCGGACGGCATCTACACCGCCCCGACCGACGAGGCGCTCAAGTACGACATCGAAATCACGAAAAAGCTCGGCTTCAACATGATCCGCAAGCATGTGAAAGTCGAGCCGGAACGCTGGTATTACTGGTGCGACAAGCTTGGTATCCTCGTTTGGCAGGACATGCCGAGTGGCGACAAGTCCATTGGCGGCAACGACCCCGATCTCAAGCGTACGCCCGAATCGGCGAAGCAGTTCGAGCGGGAGTTGACGCGCATGATCGATGGCCGCGGCAACCATCCCTGCATCGTCATGTGGGTGCCGTTCAACGAGGGTTGGGGCCAGTACGACACCGCCCGCATCGTCGAGATGGTCAAGAAGCAGGACCCGACGCGGCTGGTCGATGGCGCCAGCGGCTGGGCCGACCGCAAGGGCGTCGGCGACGTTCACGACATCCACCACTACCCCACCCCCGAATCGCCTGACCCGGAGGAAAAACGCGCGGCGGTGCTGGGCGAGTTCGGCGGCCTGGGCCTGGCCACCGAGGGCCACATGTGGACCAAGGAAAACTGGGGCTATCAGGGCGTCGCCAACAAGGCCGACCTGACGAAGCGGTACGAAAAGTTCCTGCGCCGCGTCTACGAGCTGCGCGACAAACCCGGCATGAGTGCGGCCATCTATACGCAGACGACCGACGTGGAGACCGAAGCGAACGGCTTGTTGACCTACGACCGGGCCGTTATCAAGATAGACCTGGAGCGCGTCGCCGCCGCCAATCGGGGCGACTTCTCCAAGGTGCCGACGTACACCATCACCGAAGTCGTGCCCACTTCCAAGAAGGAAGGGATCGCCTGGAAGTACACCTTCGAGAAGCCCACCAAGGACTGGTTCCAGCCGGAATTCAAGGACGACGACTGGAAGGAAGGCAAGGGCGGCTTCGGCACCAAGGGCACGCCGGGCGCGGTCGTCCGCACGGAGTGGAAGACCGACGACATTTGGCTGCGGCGCGAGTTCACCCTGCCGCCGGGCAAGTACGGCGACCTGCAGCTGCTGCTGCACCACGACGACGACGTGGAGGTCTACATCAACGGCGTCCTGGCCGCGAAGCTCCAGGGCTGGAAGAGCGATTACGAGGAGACGCCGATCAGTGCCGGCGTGTCTTGGAAGCGCGGCAAGAACGTCTTCGCCGTCCACTGCCACCAGTTCAAGGGCGGCCAGTACATTGACGTGGGCATTGTCGATGTGAAGGAGGAGAAACCAGGCGAGAAGAAGTAGGATGTCAAGCCAGGTAGCCGCATTCGCCAGAATGCGGCTACCTGGCTTGGGACTTGTTGTTGGACGGTCCTAACGGGTGGCGCGGTGCAGCAAGCCGTCAATTTCCAACCCGTCTGCCTGTGGCGCGAGCAGCCGCAGGGCTGGTGGGAGAAAGCGCCCGGCCTGATGGCGTTGTATCCGCTTTGCGCCCACGGTCAGGCGCCGGAGGAAGCAATCCGCCACGCGGCGCGATCCATCAAGACCCGCGTCAAGGATACGGTGGTGCGGGCCGATCTACTGACGACGCTGGGCGTATTTGGTAGACTGGTGTATCGCGAAGGGGAGGCCATGGACCTGATCGGGAGTGAGTTTATGCGCGAATCCAAGTTTGTAACCGTTCACCGCCAATTGCTCCCCCCCTTATGAAGGGGGGGTAGGGGGGGTTAAGCTCGGTTGAGGTACTGCGTCCTGGCTTCAACTCCACCCCCCCTGCCCCCCCTTCGTAAGGGGGGGAGTGAACGGTTACCCAAGTTTTTCGATGAGATTATCGCTTTGGGGATGGTCGAGAAAGGCCGTAAACACGTACTACGAGCGCTGGCACTCCGCTTCGGTCCCGAAGCCGCCGCGGAATTCACGGAAGCGCTCAACGCCATTACCGATGATGACAAGCTCGATGAATTGCTGGACTTGGCCATCAAGGCCCGCGGCATCAACTCGTTCCGCCGCGCTTTTACTTCCGCAATCGGGTGACGTATGAAAGCAAACGCTGAACAGCGACACGACCGTGAACTCTTGATCGTCGCACTCGCGAGGCAAGTTTTGCACGATTCGCCGTTTTACGATGAAATCGTCGCTCTTGGCCGCATCGAGGCTGGACGCGAGGACCTGCTGCAAATCCTGGAGGCTCGCTTCGGTCCAGACGTGGCGGCGGAGTTTGCCGAGACGGTGAACGCTATCAAGTCCGAAGAAAAGCTCTCGGAGTTGCATCGGCTGGCACTCAAGAAGCGTACCGTCAACTCGTTTCGCCGGGCGTTCATGTTTTGCCGGCGGGATTGACGTGAATCTACCGTGATTGTCACACGCAACTTTGGCGTCGGCTGACGGCGGCCCGCACGCAATGACACCACAGCACCGTTACCAAACGGTGATTTGACGTGCGGCTAAGCGACAAAGCGCGTTGTACCGATTTGCCGGCGGCGATCTGTCCGGCGTGCGCGAATGAAGAGCGTCGGTTATAATCGTTGCGAGCTTAGGCCGTCGCGGAGCAGCAATCCTATGAAGTCTCCCCTTCCGGGCATGGACCCGTTCCTGGAACTGCCGGCTTACTGGTCGGACTTCCATGCCACGTTCGTCAATTACTGGTGCGAAGCCATCGCCGACGCCTTGCCGTTTCAATACGAGGCGACGATCGGCGAGCGCGTCAATCTGATCGAACATGACCCCGAGGTGAGAAAACTCGGCATTCTGGACCAGGTGACCATTCCGCTGTCGGTCCTCGACGGGCCGCGGGAATTGTACATCGAAATCCTCCACCGGCCCGAGCGCAGCCTGGTAACCACCTTGGAACTGCTCTCGCCGGCCAATAAGGAGAACCCGGGGCGCATCCAGTACCTGGCGAAACGGCGCGCGTTGGTTTTTCAGGATGTCCACCTCGTGGAACTGGACCTCCTTTTCCAGGGGCAGCGCCTGCCCTTGCAACAGCCTTTGCCCCAGGCGGACTATTATTATCTGCTATCGCGCGGCGACCGGCGGCCGGATTGCGACGTGTACCGTTGGATGTTGCGGCAACCGCTGCCGACCTTGCCCGTGCCGCTGCGGCACCCGGACCCGGACATGAACATTGATTTGGGGGCCGTGTTCGCCACGGCTTACGAGCGGGGCCGTTTCGGGCGTCGTATCCCGTACCAGTCGTCGCCGCCCGCTTTTCTGCGCGAAGAGGATCGCCAATGGGTTGAAACACTGGCGCGGCGGGCGAGCGGGGTTGCGTAAGCGCCCCGAGCACTCG
>JBBRLG010000460.1:0-6059 GCA_038231495.1 Gemmatales bacterium
GCGACCGGAGTCTATCTCCACAGATAAACTCCGGTCGCTTACGCTCCCGGCTCGCCCAAACGTTGGAGACTCTCAATGCCCCCGCGGCAGCCAGTCGAACACGAACGTCCGAAACAGGACCACGACCAGCGACAGCACCGCCAGCGCCGCTAGCACCGCGCCGGGGTGGCCTTTCACGAACCGCACGCCGTTGCGGCCGACACGCTGGAGCGTGCTTTGCCGCCGCAACGCCCGGATTTCGACGCGCAATACGATGCGCTGGTCTTCCAGCACCTTTTGCCCGTCATGCCAGTCGCGGCCCAAGACTTCCCGCTGCTGCGGCGCGAGCGTTTGAAACGTCGGTACGCTATTAAGCTGCGCCAGCGTCAAGACGTGATAGCCCGCCTGCCCCGCCTGCCCTAACGGCACCGACAGTTCGGGCAACCGGTCGCGCACCCCGGTCAAGTGCAGCAACAAGTCCTTCGCCTCGGCAGGGCTTGTCACCCGCCGCTTCGGCGTGGCGAGGTATTTGCCCGCCGCGTTCCAATGGTCGAGCAGCCGCCGCATTCGGGCCATGCGCTTGTAGAGCGCCCGCCGCACGGCGCGCCGACCGGGAACGACCGGCGGTGGCAACGGGACGTGGGGTCCGGGCACCTCGACCGGAAGCGTCACGGGCGGCAATTCGGCGTCCGGCACGACCAGGGCGACGGGCGGCGGCAGCGTCTCGTCGTAGGGTACTATCACGGGCGGCGGCAACACGTCGTCGGCCGGGTTGTACAGCACGACGACCGGCTCGTCCGCGTCGGCAGCCTCGGCAGTTGGCGCAACCGGGGCGGTCGACGACACGGCGGTTGATCCGGCAACTGGGGCAACCGGAGCGACGGCTCCGTTGAGGCCGCGATCGAGGTCGTAGACTTTCTTGGCGGCGGGGTCGGTGAGGCAGACGAACGCCTGGGCGATGAGGTTCATCGCCTCGGTGGCCTGGTCGGGGTACATCATCTGGTAACGGCGAACCATGTCGAGGCGCTGGTGGACGCGCTCTTCGATCAGGCTCGCGTCGCCCTCGCCTGGCTTGAGGCCGAGCAACCGGTAATGGTTCGGCGGCCACTCCCCCGCTTCCAGGCCCAACCAGGTCGCGATGAGTTCTTGACTCATACCGTGTGTATCCCTGAAGATCGGGGGTCGGAAATACAGGGAAAATAAATAGCTGTTAGCTGTCAGCTATTAGCTGTCAGCCAATGCCGACACCCGACACCCGACACCCGACACCCGACACCCGACACCCGACACCCGACGCCCGACACCCGATCCTCCCGACACCCGATCCTGCCCCACACCCGCCTTGTCTCGTCCACCGCGATCTGTTACAAACCAGCCCCACTCTTGATCGGCCGACGCCGTTTTCCACCCGGTTTGCAGGTTGCACGACGCTTATGAAGAACTTCCTGCGCGCCTTGCGCCACGCCTGGCCCTACCGCAGACGATTGATCGTCTCCGTCCTGTGTGCCATCGCCGCCGCCGCCCTCTGGGGCTTAAACTTTACCTGCGTCTACCCCGTCCTCAAGCTGCTCGACAAGGACCAAACGCCGCAACAGTGGGTCCAAGAAAACATCAACACCATCGACAAGGACCTGCACGGACTCGAAACCGAAGAGCTGCCCCCGCTCAAGAAGCGCGAGGCCGAGTTGGCCGACCCCGCCCTGCCGCCGGACAAGGATTTCGACAAGCAGCGCCGCGACAACGCCAACGCCCTCGCCGGCCTGGAAAGCAAGATCAGTGCCGCCCGCAGTAAACTCTATTACTATCAGGTCGGCAAGAAGTACATCGACGGATTCGTGCCCCCCGACCGCTTTCAGACCCTCGCCTGGGTCATCGGCCTCCTCGTCGTCGCCGTCATCATCAAGTGCCTCTTCGAGTTCGCCCAGGAGTCGCTCGTCGGCAGCATCGTCAACCTGTCGCTGTTTGACCTGCGCAACCGCTTTTACCGCAACGCCATTCACCTCGACGTGGACCAGTTCGGCGAACACGGCAGCAGCGAGCTGATGGCGCGGTTCACCAACGACGTGGAGTCGCTGGGCGCCGGCATCAAGACGCTGTTCGGCAAAGTCGTCGCCGAACCGCTGCGCGCCCTGAGCTGCGTCCTGATTGCCTGCTACATCAACTGGCAGCTGACGCTCATGTTCCTCGTCTTGGTGCCGATTGCGGCGTTCATCCTCGCCAAGGTCGGCCGCGTCATGAAGCAGGCGACCCGACGGCTGTTGGAGCGGATGTCGAACATTTACAAGATTTTGCAGGAGTCGTTCCAGGGCATTCGCGTCGTCAAGGCGTTCACGATGGAGCCGCACGAGCGCCGCCGGTTCCGCGCCGCCACCCGCGACTACTACCAGAAGGCGATGATGGTGGTGAACATCGACGCCGCCACCAGCCCGGTGATCGAGGTGCTCGGGGTCGCCGCGGTCGCCCTCGCCCTGCTCGCCGGGTCGTACCTCGTGCTGACGCGCGAGACGAGCCTCTTCGGCATCAAGATGACCTCGTCGCCGATGGGCTACGAGACGCTGCTGAACCTGTACCTGCTGCTGGCCGCCATCGCCGACCCGGTGCGGAAGCTGTCGAGCGTGCTGACGCGCATCCAGTCGGGCGGGGCCGCGGCGGACCGGATCTTCGCGTTCGTGGACCGCCAGCCGCGCGTCCGCAACAACAGCGACGGGCCGCGTCTGCGCCGGCGCGTGCTCGGCGAAAAGCGCGACGCCGACGCACCGCCCTACCTCGAATTCCGCGACGTGTGCTTCTCCTACGAGCCGGACCGTGCCATCCTGAGCAACATCCACCTGACCATCGACGCCGGCGAAACGGTGGTGGTGGTCGGCCCCAACGGCAGCGGCAAGACGACGCTCTTGGGCCTGATCCCGCGCTTTTACGACCCCAACCACGGCAGCGTATTGATCGACGGCCACGACCTGCGCACGGTCAACCTGCGCAGCCTCCGGCAGCAGATCGGCATTGTCACGCAGGACACGATCCTGTTCGACGACACGATCTTCAACAACATTGCCTACGGCTCCCGGAAGGCGACCGCGGCGGAAGTGGAAGCGGCGGCCCGGCGGGCGTTCATCCACGAATTCATCGTATCGCTGCCCGGCGGCTATCAGACGCGCGTCGGCGAGTTCGCGAAAATGTCGGGCGGCCAGAAGCAGCGCATCGCCCTGGCCCGTGCCATCCTGCGCGACCCGACGATCCTGATCCTGGACGAGTTCACCAGCCAATACGACCCGGAGAGCGAGGCCTTGATTAACCGGGCATTAAAAGATTTCATGCGCGGCCGGACGACGTTTGTGATTACGCACCGGCTGCACACGCTGGAGATCGCGAATCGCATTATCGTGCTGGAAAACGGCCGGTTGGCGGCGATCGGCACGCACGCCGAGCTAATGGCGGGCTGCGCGCCGTACCAGCGGCTCCAGAACGCGCACGGCCAGCGGCTGGTGGCCTAAAGAGGCTGTCACCGTCCACTCCCCCCCTTACGAAAGGGGGGTAGGGGGGGTGAGTACGATTGAAGTACTCGGTCATGGCACTCTTTCCACCCCCCTACCCCCCCTTCGTAAGGGGGGAGTGAACGTGCTTTGCACTCTTGTGACATGAACCCTGCAAACAAGCCATTTCTGCTCCTATTCCCTTTGGCCCTCGCCGGCCTGCTGTTCCTTTTCTTCTACCGCCTGGCCGACCGCGACCTGTGGAGCAGCCACGAGGCCCGTGCCGCGATGGACGCCCAGTCCGTCCTCGATGGCGACGACTGGGCCTTGCCGCATCTCTACGACGGCCGCGCCGAGTTGCAAAAACCGCCGCTCTATTACTGGCTCGTCGCCGGCGTCGCCCGGTTGACCGGCGGCGACGTGGACGCCTGGGCCGTGCGTCTGCCCGCGGCGCTGGCGGCGCTCGGCTGCGTCGGCGTGCTGTTTTTCCTGGGCCGGGAGCGCGGCCGGCCGCTGGTGGGGCTTCTTGCCGGAACCGCCCTTGGCACCGCGCTTCACTTCACCTGGCTTGCACGGATTGGCCGCATTGACATGCCGTTGACACTCGCCATCGCGGCAGCCGTGGTCGCCTTCCACCTGGCGAGCTATCGGCGGCACGTTTTGTATTTGCTGGTGGGTTACGTCGCGGTCGCCGTCGCGGTCCTGCTCAAGGGGCCGATCGGGTTGGTGCTGCCGGCGCTGGTGGTTGGGTTGAACGGCTGGTTGGAGGCGGGGCTGGCAAAGCCGCAAGCGGCAATTCGGGGGAAAGGCCTGTCGTGGGGCGTGCCGTTGGTCCTTGTGCTAACTTTGCCTTGGTTTCTGTGGGTCAACTACCACACCGACGGCGAGTTCTTCCGCATCTTCTTCTGGGAACACAACGTCGAGCGCGGCCTCGGCGGCGGCTGGTTGCGGAGCCATCCGTTTTGGTACTACGCGCCCCTGTTCGCCGGCGATTTTCTGCCCTGGTCGCCTCTTCTGCCCGTTGCGGTCGTCTTCGCCTGGAAATATCGCATCCTCCGGTCAAACCCGGAGGCCCGGCTGGGGCTTATCTGGTTCGTCGCGATCTTTGGGGTTCTCTCGTGCGCCCGCTACAAACGGCCGGACTACCTGTTGCCGGCCTACCCCGGCGCGGCACTGTTTCTCGCCTGCGTCGCCCGCGACCTCGAACAACGCTGGCAAACGTGGGCACACGTTTGCCGCTGGTCGCCCTACGGCATTCTGCACGCGGTCCTGTGCATCGTCATGGTCGGCGTCTGGTTCGTCCGCGTGGAACAGCAGCTACCCGCCGAGGAGCCTTATCGCGACTACCGCGCCTTCGCCGCCGAGGTGCGCCGGCACGCGCCGCGGCCAAACGCAGTCGTCTTCTTCCGCACCGAGGCGCACGCCCTGGCGTTCCGCGTGGGCCGGCCGTTGGACGTTTTCGTAAACTGGGAAGAGTTGAACGTCCGCCTGGACCGGCCGGGAACGCACTACGTCGTCATGCCGCCCGAAGCTGCCGGTGCATGGGCCGAGTACCTGACCGGCGTCCGGCTGGAAGAAGTGGGCCGCAACACGACGCTGGCCGGCGGCACGCACGAACGCCCCCTCGTGCTGCTCCGGGCCCAGAGACTTGAAAACGTCGCCAAAAATCCCTGATTGCCGCTTGCGGCTTCGCGCAAAGCCGCAAGCGGCAATACGATGAACCTTCCCCGTGCCAGAAATTCCCGTCCTACCGCCGATTGCCAGTGAACCGGTCAGCGCCGTCCTGCTGGCCGACAACGACGGCGCCCACCTCGAAGCCGTCGTCGCCGACTGGGTTTTGTTCTTCAACGGCCTGGGCCGCGATTACGAGATCATCCTCGTCGATGACGGCAGCACCGACCGCACCGTGCAACTCATGACGCCGCTGAAGGACCGCCACGGTCGCGTGAAGGTGCTTCGCCATGAAACACGGCTCGGCGAGGGCGCGGCGCTCAAAAGCGGTCTGGCCGTCGCCCGCTTTCCGCTACTGTTTTACACGGTCTGCGACCCGTGCTACCGGCCCGCCGACTTCAAGCTCCTGCTGGCGGAGATCGACAAGGTCCACGTCCTTTCCGGCTACCGCGGCGGCCACCCGGTGCCGGCGCTTGCAAACTTTTTTGGGTCGCTCTTGTCCTTTTTGTCGCGCGTCGTGCTGGGGTCGCCGTTGACACCGTTGCCCGGTTGGCTTGGCTGGAAGCGCCACCTGGGTCGGTTGCTGGTGCGCATCGTCTTCGCGGTTCGGAACCAGGACGTGGCCTGCCCCTTTCGCCTGATGCGTCGGGAAATCTTCGCGCGGATCCCAGTGCAGTCGAAAGGTACGTTCGTTCACGCGGAGCTGTTGGCCAAGGCGAACTTTTTGGACTGCCTGCTCGGCGAGGAGATTACGCTGGGCGACCGGCAGCGGCCCATCCCGCTCGACCAGCGCCGGGCCGACCCCGCCGGCCGCGTCGTCGCCGAGGGGTTTCGCCTGTTGCAGAATCCGAAATTCGGCCCGCCACCCGCGCCGGTAATTGGCGAGCCGGAAGCGTAAGCGACCGGAGTCTATCGCTGGAATAGACTCCGGTCGCTTAC
>JBBRLG010000461.1:0-6032 GCA_038231495.1 Gemmatales bacterium
CCTCCCTTGGGGATAGTGAACGGACGTTTGCTTCCACGGTGCGATGCCCGCTCTGAACCACCGACTGCCCGGAAAACGAGGGTGAAAACTCGTTAGCAAAAATCGAGCCGAACAGTATTGGGTCAGGTTAGATTTTTCTTGGTTCGACTGGAAACCTAACCTGACCCCTTTTCTTTGTCTTTTCTTTGTCTGACCCCTTTTCTTTGTCTTGCCTCCCCAAAGAACACCCTTATCAATCATGCGCCGGGTGCCACCGGCGGCATATCCGCAAGTGAGGAGACGAGAGCGCTTCCGGTGCCGTTCCGTCCCTCACCTGGCGAACAAGCCGCCAGTGGCACCCGGCGCGGCGACACGAATCATCAAAAATCAAACTGATCGATGTTCGTCTTGTCGAACTTGAACGGCTTCCCCAGAATAATGTTGTCGCCTTCGATTTGCAGTTCGCCGAGCCGGCCCGGCTTGAACGTCTTGTCGCCGGCTTTTAACGTGCCCTTCTTCAACGCGAACGCCGTTTGGACCGTCGCGTAGCCGAGGTCTTTGGTGTTCCACAGGATCACGCAATCTGTGATGCCGGCGTGGACGTAGCGCTTGTTGTCGTTCGGCAAACCCAGGCCGATCACCTTCACGTCCGGGCGGCCGGACTGTTTGACGGCCTCCGCGGACCCCGGCATCGCGGGCGAGCAGATGGCCAGGATAACCTTCACCTTCGGGTAGGCGTTGAGGATGGTGTTGGCCTCGTCGAACGCCTTTTTCTGCAAGTCGTCGCAGGGCCGCAGATCGACCATCTTCATCTTGGGATATTTCGCGGTGCGGATCTCGATCTGTTTGTGCCATTCGATCATGTTGCCGGCACTCAGCGACGCGGTGATGACCGCGAACTCGCCCTCTTCGCCCATGACGCGGGCGGCGTTGTCCACCAGTGCCTCGCCGATGCCTTCCGGCGTGGCCTGGTTGACGAAAAAGTCGCGGGCGTTTGGCTCCGAATCGGCGTCCCACGTTACGACCTTGATGCCCTTGCCGCGCGCCTTGCGGAGGACTGACGCCATGCCCTCCTTGTTCTCGACGGCGACCGCGATCACGTCCACGCCGCGCGTGATCCAGGTATCGACAACCTCGTTCTGCTTGGCCGGGTCCGGCTCGGTCGGGCCGTCCCAGATGAGCTTCACGTCGAGTTCCTGGGCAGCTTCCTCGGCCCCCTTGCGGCACGCGATGAAGTAGGCGTTGCCCTTGCTCTTGGGCATGACGGCAATCGTCATCTGCTTTTTCGCCGGGGTGCAGCCGGCCGCGCCGAGGACGATGAATCCGGCCAGCGCAACGAGGATAATAGCTATCTTTTTCATCGGATTTACCCCTTAATCGTTCGCCGGTCGGCAAGTTTGGTCGCAACCTGGTTGGCGCCGACGGCTGCGAGCAGCAGGAGGCCGGTGAGGATGCCGCTCCATTCGGCGGGCTTGTCGGCCATGCGCAAGCCGCGCTGCAAGACGACGATGGCAACCACGGCCAGCAGCGTGCCGGGGACGCCGCCGCGGCCGCCGAAAATCGAGGTGCCGCCCAGGACGACCGCGGTGATTGCCGTCAATTCGTAGCCGGTGCCGGAGTTCGCCTTGATCTCCCCCAGATGTGATACATAAATCACGCCGGCCAGTCCCGCCGCGCCGCCGGCCAGGACGTAAGCCAGCAGCAGCCGGCGCTCGACCGGGATGCCGGCGTACCGCGCCGCCTCCGCCGAGAAACCGATGGCGTACCACGCCCGACCTATGGCCGTCCGGTGCAGCAGCAGCCAGACGCCCACGACGGCGAAGGGGAAAAGGAGTAATTGCGTCGGAATTATCCCAAACACATACCCCTGGCCCAGAAACGTGAACGCTTCCGGCAGCGGCGGAAAGGTGCTCGTGCCGGGCGACAGCCCTTCGGCCAGGCCGCGGAACAGGGAAAATGTAGCGAGCGTGACAATGAGCGGCGGTATGCGCAGGCGCGTGATGAAGAGGCCATTCAACCCGCCCGCGAGCAAACCGACGCCAACCGTCACGACCGCGGCCAGGTAGATCGGCACACCCAGGTCGCGCCACGTCCGGCCGAGTACCACCGCCGACAGGCCCAGGAGCGAACCGACCGACAAGTCGATGCCGCCGGTGACAATAACCGGCGTCATGACAAGGGCCAGCAGGCCGACCACGACACTGTAGCGCAGCACCTCGAAGCCGTTTTCGACCGTGCGGAACGTATCGACGTAGGACGAAAAGACGGCCACCTCGATGGCGAGCAGCACGACGAGGATTAGGTCGTGGGTGCCGAGGACGCGCCGCCCGCGACTGCGATCAGGGTTTGGCGAGGCCGGTGGCGACATTTTTTCTCCGACCGAGGGTGAGGCCGTCCACCGCGACCGCGAGCAGGATGATCGCCCCCTGGAACGCCTTGTCCCAGTGGGCGCCGACGTGAAGAAAGACGAGGGCCGGGCCGAGCGTCGCCAGCAACAGCACGCCGAACGCCGGGCCGATGAGCGTGCCGCGGCCGCCGGAAATCGCGACGCCGCCGACCACGACTGCGGCGATGACCTGCAATTCCAAAAACTCGCCGGCCTTGGGGTCCACGTCCGGAAAGCAGACGGAGTTGAGCAGCGCCGCCAGGCCGGTGAGGCTACCCATGAGGACAAAAGCCCCAAAGACGACCCGTTTTGGGCGAATGCCAGCCAGCCGCGCCGCCTCCGCGTCGGAGCCGACCGCGTAGACCATGCGCCCGGCGGCGAGGTAGCGCAAACCCAACGCAAATACCACGATGACGACCACGCCGACGCCGACCGTCAGCCACTGGCCGACGCCTTGACCCAGGCCGAACCACTGGAACGAGTCGGGGATGTCTTTTATCAATTCACCTTCGCCGTACCACTTCAGCCCCTCGCGCAGGATGAAGAGGGTGGCCAGCGTCACGACGATGGAGGGCAGGTTCAAGCCGGCGACCAGGCCGCCGTTGACCGCGCCGAAGGCGGTGCCGAGCAGCACGGTCAGGACGCCGACCGCCGGCATCGGCAACCCCGCCCTGGCGAGCAACCCCGCCGCGACGCCGCAGAGCGCAAACTGCGAACCGATGGAAATGTCGATGTGCCGAACGAGGATCACGACCGTCATGCCGGCGGCCAGGACGAGCAGGGGGGCGCAACTGACGAGGATCGCCCGCGGCTTGTCGCCGGCGTAAAACGTCGGCGCGGCCGCGGCGAGCAGCAGTAGCAGCAACCCCAGCGCCGCGGCGACCGACAGCTCACGTTTGAATTTGGCGACCAGGGGTGGCCTCCGTTGACAGTGCGTGGCCCAGGGCGAGGGCCAAAACTTTTTCCTGCGTGGCGTCGGCCCGGTCGAGGGTGCCGACGATGGTGCCGCCGCGCAACACCGCAATGCGATCGCTCATGCCGAGGATTTCCAGCAACTCGGACGAAATCATGAGGATCGCCAACCCGCGCCCGGCCAGCTCGCCCATGAGCCGGTGGATTTCGGCCTTGGCACCGACGTCGATGCCCTGCGTCGGCTCGTCGAGGATCAAGACGGCGGGTTCCGTGGCCAGCCAGCGGGCCAGCGCCACCTTCTGCTGGTTGCCGCCCGACAGGTCGCCGACCGCGGCGTCGATGGAGGCCGTCTTGATGCCCAGGCGTTGCACGAACATTTCGGCCAGCGACCGCTCGCGCCGGAAGTCGAAAAAGCCGAAGTGCGTGAGCTTGGGCAGGATGGCGAGTGTTGTATTCACGGCGACCGGCATTTCCAGGATGACGCCGTGCCGCCGCCGATCTTCGGGCACATAGGCGATGCCCAGTGCGACCGCGTCGCCGGGCGTTCGGATGGAAACGGCCTGTGCCCGCAGCCGAATTTCGCCTTGGTCCGCCGGCGTCAGTCCGAAGATGCAGCGCGCCAATTCCGTACGTCCGGCCCCCGCCAGTCCGGCCAGGCCGAGAATCTCGCCGGCCCGGACGGTGAGATGAATACCGTTGACCCCCGACGCGCGACAACCGACGTTCCGCAGCTCGAGAACCAAGTCGCCCAGCGGCACGGTCTGTTTCGGAAATACGCTGGCGATCTCGCGCCCGACCATGAGGCGAATGAGTTCTGCGTGATCCACTTCCGTGATGAGCCGCGTCGCCACGGTGCAGCCGTCGCGCAACACGGTGACGCGGTCGGCGATCTGAAACAGTTCGTCCAGCCGGTGCGAGATGTAAACAATGCCGACGCCGTGCAGCCGCAACTCGCGGATGACGCGGAACAGGTTATCGACCTCGCGCTCGGTAAGCGACGCGGTCGGCTCGTCCATGACAAGGATTTTCGCGTCGGCCCCCAGCGCCCGCGCGATCTCGACGAGTTGTTGTTCCGGCATCGCCAACGAGCGCACTTCCGCGTCGGGGTCGATGTCGGCACCGATGCGCGCGAGCAGCGAGCGCGCCCGCGCGCGCCGGCCGCGCCAGTCGATCCACCGCCACGCCCCGCCGCGCTCCAGGCCCAGGGCAATGTTTTCCGCGACGCTAAGATCCGCGAAGAGAGCCGGTTGCTGATAAATCGCGGCGATGCCCAGTGCCCGCGCGGCCACGGGGTCGTTGTGTGCGACGACGCGACCGCTGACTTCCAGCGTTCCGGCGTCGGGCCGATGCGCACCGGTGACGACTTTGATGAGTGTCGATTTCCCCGCGCCGTTCTCGCCGACGAGGGCGTGAACCTCGCCGGCCCGGAGGTCGAACGAGACGCCCTCGAGCGCTGCGACGCCGTGAAAGGATTTGCAGATCGCGGAGAGGTTGAGGAGTGGGGTCACGGACCGGTTCTCGGCGAGTAACCTTAAGGGGCCGACCCGTTCGGAGTGATCTTGGTCAAATCCCAAACAGTTAGCACATAAACGATACGATCCAAGGCAAGCACTTCATAGTCAACACCAAGGGGACGGACAATGAGGGTGCGAACGGTGTCGTACCGCGACGAGCCAAATGCTTGTGGCGTTGTTCCCAAAAGCTGGTCAACGGTGTGCGCTGCTGCCGTAACGGCGTTGCGGTTTATCGCGCTCATCCAGATGTTGGCCAACTCATTTTTTGCGGCAGTCGTCCAGATGACAGTAAAGCTCATGCCTTTTCCAGCCCATCCAGAATCTCGGCTAACGAACACCCGGTACGCTGCTGGCGTCGCCGTTCGATCTCTTCATCACTGAAGGGGGAAACGGTTTGGCCCCCCTGCATTGTAGCGGTCTTGATGAGCGGCTGAAAAAAGCCAATTGTCTCGCCGGACCCGTCCGCGATGGCAACAAGATCGTTGGGATTCTGTAATTTGGCCAGCGTCTCGCTGTCGAGCGTGATTTTCGTCATGGTCACCTACCTTTTCGCATGGATAAAGTCGCCGACCGGTTGTCAGTCTTCCTGTCATTCTACCGTGAAATGGGCTGGAGCAACAGTACTTACGGAAATGGGACATTCGACAAATAGTCTCATAACAGGTACTCGGCCCAATCTTTCAAGTGCGCATCATCATCGGCGATGATCGTCAGCATTCCCTTACAGCCAGGTGGAGTCGCACAGCACCGGTCTGTACTCTTTACCACAAGCGGCGCACGCCATACGGGTCCAATGCCGCGTCCGCGCTGACGATCGGGATCAACTCTACGATTGCCTGGGAAATCAGCAAGCGATCGAAGGGATCTTTGTGGTGGAATGGCAAGGCGGCGACAGTGGCGAGGTGATCGTCCGTGACAGGCAGCCACTCAAAATTGGTACGAAGCATCTCGCGCGGGAAGAAGCCACGATAAAGTCCGCCGATGTTCAACTTCTTGAGGCTAACCTTTATGGCGACCTCCCACGGCGTTACCGGACTGACCAGCTTGCGGTTGGCCGGGTTGCGGATCAGCGCCCTGGCCGTGGCGCTCAGTTGTGGATCGTCCCACCAGAACCACAGGACCGTGGGGCCCGTTCCCAATTAGGGGTCATGCAGCTGCGTCGCAAGCCACTTGCGCTGCTTGGGGTTGCGGCTTGGGCGGTTTGATCGCGATGCCCGCCTTCAATTGGGCGGCCATGTCCG
>JBBRLG010000462.1:0-6031 GCA_038231495.1 Gemmatales bacterium
CGTTCTTACCCCCCCTACCCCCCTTCGCAAGGGGGGAGCAGTTGATGCCGGTGAACGGTTACAAAAAAATCACGGGGCCGGCATTATTGCCGGCCCCGTGCGGGTTACAGTTGCAGGGGTAGGATTTGAACCTACGACCTCAAGGTTATGAGCCTTGCGAGCTACCGGGCTGCTCCACCCTGCGTTGTCTATCGTAGACGAAAGGGACCGAGACGACAAGGCCACTTCCCACGCGCCGCCGCCCGGCTCAGGGCCGCATGGTGCCGCGGGCGATGTGGGCCTCCGCCGCCAGGTCGTTTATCTTGCGGCGAACTTCGTCGTCGTCCGGCACCAGCCGGCGGACTTCCTCCCACAACGCCAGGGCGTGTTTCCAGTCCTTAACCCCCTCGTAGTGTCCCGCAAGCGCCCGGACCAGGTCCGCGTTGTCCGGAGCCTGTTCCCGACCCTGTTCCAACAGCCATAACGCCAACGCAGGCAAACCCAATGCCGCCGCGGCTTCGGCCATTTCCAGGTGCGCTTCCACGTCGGCCGGCTGCCGGGCCAATACATCCTCACCTTGCACCAGCACCTTGCGCCACTCGCCGCGCGACCGCGCCAGCCGCATCCGGGATTTGAGCGCCAGCACGTTGAGCGAACCGACCAGGCGGCCGAGTACGCCCCCGGCGGCCTTGTGGTTCGCCTCGCGTAGCGCCCTGCGGTATTCCGTGTTGAACGGGTCCAGTTTCAGGCAGCTGGCAAGCAGTTCGCGGGCGTACGCGCCGCCGCCGCCCTCCGCCAACACCCGCAAGGCACGCTCGTGAAACGCCGCCGCCCGCTGCCGTTCGGCGGTATCCGGCGACGACGACGCGGCGGCGGCAGGAGTCCGCGACGGTTCGGGCCGGGGCGTCGGTTCGCGCGGCGCGGGCGGCGGCACGTTCGCGGTCGCGGGCAGGTACGCTTCCGTCGGCGGGGAGGGCACCAAGTCGGTCTCGCGCCGCCCGGCCGGGTCGCGCCGCGGTCGTCGGGGGGCGTCTTCGGCCGACACTTCCGGGCGGATGTGGCGCAGGTCTCGCAACAAATCGGCCGGCGTGGCGTGGCGCTCTTCCGGCTTTTTGGCCAGCATCTTCTGCAACACGCCCCAGAACGCCGCCGACACCGCCGGATTGAATTGACGCACGTCCGGCGGCACGACTTCCAGGTGCTTGAACAGCCGTTCGCCCAGGCCGCCCTCGGCGAACGGTGCCTTGCCCGCCAGCATGTGATAAGCCGTGCAGCCGAGCGAATAGATGTCGCTGCGAATGTCGGCGGCGCGACTGTCGCGCGCCTGTTCCGGCGACAGGTAGTCGATGGTGCCGACCGTGCTGCCGTCGCGCGTGACCTTGAAATCGTCGTCGTCCGCGACCCGCGCCAAACCCAGGTCGGTCAGCTTGACCACGGCCCGCTTACTGACCTGGGCCAGTAGGAAGTTGGACGGCTTGATGTCGCGGTGGATGACGCCGCGCTCGAAGGCGTGTTCCAGCGCCTTGGCGGCTTGCATCAGGATGTGCCGGGCCTCCGCGGGCGGCAAGCGGCCCCTGCGCCGGATATATTCCTCCAGGTCGATGCCGTCGACGAATTCGAGCGCGAGGTAATGCAAATCGTGACCGGCGTCGTAGCCGCACTCGAAGAGGGTGACGATGTGTTTGTGGCTGAGGCGGGCGGCGTGGCGGGCCTCGCGGCGGAAGCGTTCCAGGAGGTCGGGACGCCGGGCCGTGCGGCTCGGCAACACTTTCAAGGCGACGATCCGGCGCAGCTCGAGGTCCGTGGCTTTGTAGACGGCCCCCATGCCGCCGGT
Source organism: Gemmatales bacterium (assembly GCA_038231495.1). GTDB lineage: Bacteria > Planctomycetota > Planctomycetia > Gemmatales > Gemmataceae > JBBRLG01. The sequence continues at coordinate 1,814 of JBBRLG010000462.1, forward strand.
GGCGATGTGGGCGAGCACCTCATACTTGCCGAGGCGGAAGCCGGGCTTGAGGATGCTGGAGGACATGGGGGGGTCCGGCTCAATAGGCACGGGCGGTCGGCGACAAACGGTTGGCGGCGCCTGAAAAGGGGCGGCGCACCACACCCTATCCAGCGTAACGCCAACCGGGCGGAATGCAACCCTCGCCGTTGACCGTGGGCAGTCTGCGCGGCGACCGGTGCCGGACAACGCGAATGCCCGGCAGGTTCGGCCGGCTAGGGAGAGGCGTCCTAGGATCGATCGACACCTCCCCGGATGAATTCCGGCGTTTAGGCGAGCCGGGAGCGTAAGCGACCGGAGTTTATCGTTGGATAAACTCCGGTCGCTTACGCTCCCGGCTCGCCTGAAAGCTCAGGACAACCCGTCCCGGATGCCGGTGCTGTCGCCAAGTTTCTCGGCAACCACCCGGCAATCGTCCCTCGGCAGGAAAGTTACGCCCACCCGGAAGCCGCCAAGGGACCCTTGCCAAGCGGACCCTTGCCAAGCACTTTCGCCAACCTTGCCACGCCCTTGGCGAGGGTAGATTAGCGCCTCTGCCTGCTATTGCCGGTCGCAGCGTGCCAAAATCCGACCCTTGCCACGCTTTTGCTAGTTGGCAGGGGTCGGCCCGACCCCCGACACACCCGCTCCGCCCGATCTTCGCCTAGATCGCATCGCGCCGCCGATGCTAGAATGACGCGCGCCGGATTAACGAGGAGAAAAACGCCGTCATGCTTGCCGTTGCCGACGCTCAACAGCTGATTCTGCGCTACGCCGAACCACTGACGCCGCGGCATGTGCCGTTGAGCGCGACGCTTCTCGGCCTGGTGCTCGCCGAGGACGTGGCCAGCGATCTCGACATGCCGCCATATGACAAGGCACTCATGGATGGCTATGCCGTGCGCTCTGCCGACGTTGGCGTGCTTGGCGTCGTCGAAGAGATCGTCGCGGGACAAACGCCGCGGCTGGCACTCGGGCCGGGTCAGGCCAGCCGCATCATGACCGGGGCGCCGATGCCCGTCGGTGCCGACGCCGTGGTGCCCGTGGAACTGACGAAGCTGCTCGACGACGGCCGCGTTGCTATTCAGGCCAGGCCGCCCAGGCCGGGCCAACACGTACTGTACCAGGGCCGCGAGATGCGCCGTGGCGACACGGTGTTGGCGAGCGGTGCCGTGCTGCGGCCCCAGGAAATCGGCCTTCTGGCGACCGTCGGCCGCGCGTCGGTGGCAGTGATCCCGCGGCCGACGGTCGCCGTCCTGCCCACGGGCGACGAGCTGGTTGACGTGGCAGTCACGCCCGGGGCGGGCCAGATTCGCAACAGCAACGGCCCGATGTTGGCTGCCCAGGTAAGCCGCGCCGGTGGACTGCCGCACCCCCTGGCCGTCGCGCGCGACGACGCCGACCGCCTGCGGGCGTTGGTGGAGGAAGGACTGCAAGCCGACGTGCTGATCCTGTCGGGCGGCGTGTCGGCAGGCAAACGCGACCTGGTGCCGGACGTGCTGCACGCGGCGGGCGTCGTGGCCCACTTTCACAAGGTTGAGATGAAGCCCGGCAAGCCCGTCTACTTCGGCACCCGCGACCGCACGCTCATTTTCGGCTTGCCGGGCAACCCGGTCAGTTCGCTGGTCTGTTTCGAGTTGTTCGTGCGGCCGGCACTGCGGCGGTTGCGCGGCCACGCCGCTGCCGGCCCCCGGCTGGTCGATGCGCTGCTCCTTGAAGACTTTGCTTACAAGACCGACCGACCGACCTATCACCCGGCGCGACTCGAAACGACGGCGCAGGGCTACCGCGTCCGCGCCGTGCCTTGGTTCGGGTCCGCCGACCTGCGCGGTTTGCTGCAAGCGAATGCCGCCGTCGTGCTGCCGCCGGGCGACCTGCTCCATCGGGCCGGCCTGGCCTTTCCCGTGTTGCCTTTCGAGGAGAGCGAATGAACGGCGCAATTTCCCCCCTGGCACACGAGACCCGAACGACCAACCGTTCGCCCCTGCCCCATCCGACCCCCGTCCCGTTTCCGGTCGAGCGCGCGCTACCGTCGCTGCTTTTGCTGGTTGCCGCGCTGCCGTCGGCCTTACTGCTCTACCTCGCGTTTTTCCCGGTGGCCTGGGGCTTTCTCGGCTGGGTCGCGCTGGTGCCGTTCCTCCTCCTGGTCCGCGGCGGCACGGCCAACGTCGCCCGCTATGCCACCGCCTACGTCGTCGGCCTCTTGTTCTATTTGCCCGTCTTGCAGTGGATCAGCGTCGCCGACCCGCGCATGGTCTGGGCCTGGTTCGGCCTGACAGGGTACTGCGCCCTTTATTTCCCATTAGCACTCCTTTTTATCCGCTTCATCGACCAAAAGACCCGGCTGCCACTGGTCTTGAGCGTGCCGGTCGCCTGGACGGCGTTGGAATTCTTCCGCTCCACCTTCTGCACCGGCTTCGGCTGGTATCAAGTCGGCCACACCCAGCACGACTATTTGCCGATTATTCAAATCGCCGACCTGGCCGGCGTGTACGGCGTAACTTTCCTGGTCGTCGCCGGCAATGCGCTCCTGGCCGAAAGCCTCTGCGCCCAGGGCTGGTTTCGCCGGGCGATCTTGGGACCGGTCGCGCTACCGCGCTACTCCGCCAGTTCCTTGCTCGTCCAGGCGCTCGGCGTTGTCGTCGCGCTCCTGGCCACGCTCGGCTACGGCTATTGGCGGTTGGCCGACGACGACTACCAGCCGGGGCCGCGCGTCGCTCTGATTCAAGGCAATTTGGACCAGCGCCTGCGCAACAGTCAGCAGGAAGGGGCGGGCAAGGAAGTGCAGTTCCATTACGAATCCCTGTCGCTGCTCTCCGGTTCCAAGGAATATCACCCCGACCTGATCGTCTGGCCGGAAACGAGCTACCCGTGGGCGTGGGAGGTTGACAGCGACGGCGGTTTGTCCGCCGACAATTTCAAGGACGCGCAGAAATTCACCGCCGCCAGCCGGACGAACATTCTCCTGGGTCTGAACGTTTTCCAGGAAAAGGAGGACGCGAAATACTGGCGCTACAACTCCGCCGTGTTGCTGTCGCCGAACGGCGTGCCGGCCGGCCGTTACGACAAGATTCATCGCGTGGTGTTCGGCGAATACATTCCGCTTGTGGACTGGATTCCGCTCATGAACAAGTTGTCGCCCTACGATTTCGAGTACAGCATCCACTCCGGCGAAGGCCACCCGCGGTTTGCGATGGACGAACCGGCCGGCGAGCAGCGGCGGTTCACTTTCGGCGTCGTGATCTGCTACGAGGACACCGACCCGGACATGGCCCGCCCCTACGGCGGCGGCGACGGTCAGCGCCCGGCCGACTTCCTGCTGAACACGTCCAACGACGGCTGGTTCGACGGCAGCAGCGAGCACGAACAGCACCTGGCCATCTGTCGCTTCCGTGCCATCGAGTGCCGCCGCAGCGTCTTGCGGTCGGTCAACATGGGCGTGTCGGCGGTGATCGACGGCAACGGCCGCGTCCTGCAACCGGAGTTGCTCGGCGTCGCGCACCCGCCGCCCGAAGTTGAGATGAGTGAAGAGAAATGCCCGCGCGTTTGGGACGTGTCGCCGCAAGGCGGAGGGAAACGGTCGCTGCCCGTGTCGCAGTGGCACGAATTCAAGAAGGTGCAAGGCGTCCTGCTGGCGACGGTGCCGCTCGATAACCGCACGAGTTTCTACGCGGTCTGGGGCGACTGGCTGCCGTGGGTGTGCTGGCTGCTGCTCGCGCCGGTGGTGGCCGTCATGGCGTGGCGAATGGTAGCCGGTGTCGGGCGGTTGACCGCTCGCTTTGCTTTTACCATTCGCAAGCCGGTTGCGGCCAGTGTGCCAATGGTTTAGCGATCTGTCGCCGCGTGCGATAGAATGACGGTGCCCATCAAACTACCGAGGATGTGCCGTGCCTACCACCAATCCCCGCCGTACCCTGGATGAACTGGCCAAACTCGGGGGAGATATCTTCGACCGTCAAGTGTGGCGGGCAACCCGGCTCGGTGGGTGCGTGAGGCCTATCTCGACGTGCTGTTCCGCGCGGCCACGGTGAATGAGATGACGTACTGGGATAACTTCTTGAACGGCTAACCCGAGGTTTACAGCGAGCCTCCCGCGTGAGCGGGGGGAGTTTTTCCCGTTGTCAGAGCCGCGGCCGTACGGGGGCGGTAAAACAACACACGAACCAGACGGGCGCGGCGCAGTCCACCGCCAGCCCGGGC
>JBBRLG010000463.1:0-6024 GCA_038231495.1 Gemmatales bacterium
TGGCGCCGGTGCCGCCGCCCGTCGTGGCCGAGCGGTCCACCCTCGACCCGGCCGCATTGGAAAAGGAGTTGCGGCACTCGGCGGGCAACGAATTGCAACCGGCCGACGTGCAGCTTTTCGTCGATGGTGCCGCCGCGCTGACTGCCTTGCACGACGTGATCGGCGGCGCGGAGTGCCGCATCGACGTGCTGATGTACCTCTGGGACAGCGACCCGCTCGGCACCGAAGTTGCAAAATGTCTGGCGGCCCGCGCCGGGCCGAAGCGGCCGGTGCGCGTGCTGGTGGACGGCGGCGGCAACCTGATCGACGGCCTGCCCGACTCGGCGACGGCCGGCGAGGTCAATCGCGTCGTGTGCTGGCTGGCGAAGCAGCCGTTCGTCGAAGTGCTGCGCACGCGCAACGCCGTGGCCCGGTTCGACCATCGCAAGCTGGTGGTGGCCGACGGCAAAATTGCCTGGAGCGGCGGTCGCAACTTCACCGCGCCGTCGTTTTTCGAGTACCACGATCTTTCTTATACTTTATCGGGGCCACTGGCTTCCGACACGGCCGCGCTCTTCGACGAGTTTTGGCGGCAACAGGGCGGCACCGCCGCGCCACCGCTGCCGGCCGCCACCGCGCGCAGGTCGGCCCCCGATTCGGTGACGAAGTTGTAGCCGCCGCGCAACGGGTGGGCCGCCGCGGCGACCGCGGTGTCGGCAACGAGCTGGCGCGCGAGCAAGCCTTTGCGGCCGAGGACCGGCTCCGCGGCGTTGCAGGCGGCCAAGCGTGCAGGCGGTGTTTGACAACCGGCTGTCAGTGAGCCGAGGACGCAAACGCCGAGGTACAGCCAGGTGCGCGCAACGGCCGGCCTATGCGGCGTGGGCGCGCAGTTCATCCTGGTGGCGGAAAGGCTCATGCAGCAGTCATCGGCTTTTGGCCAGAAAGCTGCTCGCCCAAACCGCCGGCAGTCTCGGCGTGATTGAACGCAAAGTTGAACGAATTTCGGGCTGGATTGGTTGCGTAAACTGGGCGAATTAGAACCCGGCATTGCGCATGACTTCAAAAGGCGTGATGACAAAGACCATGCGTTGTTCTTCGTTGAGGATGTATTCAACGAAGAATGGGTGAATTGTAAGCGTCCAGAGGACATTCCCGCTGGTAGCTAAATCCTTTTTCGGCTCGCCGAATTGGGGGTAGGTCCGCAACCGCGAATCGATGCTTTCCACCGCACTCCCGGCGAGGGCGCCCCACCCACCCGCTTGGGCCCGGCGCAACGTTTGCCTTAGTTCGTCCAGAACCCACTTGGAGTAGCTGACGTTGTACGGAACAGGGGGGTAAGGCGTTTCGCTCACGTGCCTTCCACGATTTTCTTGAGTTCCGGCCAAAAGTCCGCAAATTGAAAACCACCGCCGTTTTCCTGCATGTCCTTTAGGTCCGCGAGGCCTCGCGCCTCATCCTCCTGCGAAAAGGACTGCTGCATCAGTGCCAAATACTCCGGCGTTAGGTGTCCGTCACGCATTGCGACCATGCCGTCGTAAATCACTTCCCGCTCGACGAACTGGGTGGGATTGCTTGCGGTAATGGTAATTCGACAACCTTCCTCCTTACCATTCGGCGTGCCACCGCCTGCAAGCGTGAGTACCGCGCTGCCAATCCCTTTGAAAAGGCCATCAACCGTCACCGGCTCGTGATACCAGACTTCCAGAACGATTCCCTCGCACCCGCCGTCCGCCGCCACGCGCTCGATCGCGCGCGATCCGCGTTCCGCCGTATCCCGCAGTGCGGCTAACAAGCAGAACCGGCATTCCGTCCAGAAGCCCGGCTGGCTTTCTTCAATGAGATGGTGCAACCGCGGATTGCTGGCAGAAATCCAGCCCTTGGCATGGGCCGCGGTCGTTGTCTCGTTTGTTGTAAGCATGGTTTTTTCCTCACCGGGTGCAGGTCCGAAAGACTCTGCTACAATCATGCTAACCCATTCGCCTCAACGATGCCATCGCTGAAACGGCCCGCCGATGCCCCCCGAACCCTGGTACCAAGACGGCCTACCCTTCACCTGCACCCAGTGCGGCCACTGCTGCACCGGCGACCCCGGCTTCGTCTGGGTGGACGACGCCGAGCTGGCCGCGATCGCCAAGCTCCGCGGCGAGCCGCTCGACGAGGTAAAGGCGCTGTACACGCGCTGGTCGGCGCGCGGTCGCACCCTGCGCGAAACACTCGGCGGCGATTGCGTCTTTTACGACCGCAAAAAGGGCTGTACTGTCTATGCCGTGCGCCCCGGTCAGTGCCGTACCTGGCCGTTTTGGGAGAGCAACGTCCAAACGCCGGAGGCCTGGCAGCACACCTGCAAGGTTTGCCCCGGTTCCGGCCAGGGCGAACTCATTCCGGTCGAAGAGATCACAAAACGCTTGCAGGTTATCCGTCTCTAATAGAAATTTCATAATTCATCGGCTACAATTACTTAGCTTCGCCTTCCCGCCGAACTGCCGCGCCCCCGCTGCTCCCCCCGCATGGTGCCTGCCAAACCTGCCCGCCTACGATCCGCTGTCGAAGGACCTGCCGTATGCGCCGCCTGACGTTCCTTGTTTGCCTGGGATTCCTCGCGTCGTCCGTCGGCGTTTGTGTGTCCACCAGCATTGCCGAAGTCGTGCCAGATGTGCCGGAGAACGAAACCAAAAAGGCCGACAAGCCGACGTTCTCCAAGGACGTGCAGCCGCTCGTCGCCCGGTATTGCTACGGCTGTCACGGCAACGGCAAGTCGCTCGGCGGCGTCGTCCTCGACAAGTACAAGGACGAGGATTCCGTCCAGAAAAAGCTCAAGTTGTGGGAGAAGGCGGCCGACAACGTCCGTTCCGGCAACATGCCGCCCGACGGCAAGCCGCACCCCACTCTCGACGAACTCGACTTGCTCAACACCTACTTCGACACCGCCGTCTTCAAGGTCGATTGCGCCAACGGCAAGAAAGACCCGGGCCGCGTCACCATTCACCGCCTCAACCGCGCCGAATACAACAACACGGTACGCGATTTGGTCGGCGTCGATTTTAACCCGGCCAACGACTTCCCCATCGACGACGCCGGCTACGGCTTCGACAACATCGGCGACGTGCTCTCCATGCCGCCGATCTTGCTGGAAAAATACCTCGCCGCCGCCGAACAGGTCGTGGATCGGGCCTTTCAATCGCCGGAACTTAAAAAGAAGTTACTCAACCCGCCGCCGAATCCGAAGTTTGAGAAGGAGAAGGGCGGCCGCGCGGTCTTGCGCGCCTTCGCGGAACGTGCCTACCGCCGGCCGGCAACCGACTCCGAACTGAAGCGGATGCAGCGCCTCGTCGATTCGGCCCAAAAAAGCGGCGACGGTTACGACAAGGGCATCCAGCTGGCGATGGAGGCGGTGCTGGTGTCGCCGCACTTTCTGTTCCGCATCGAAATGGGCGCGGAGAACGAGAAACCCACCGACTTTTACGGCATCAACGACTGGGAGCTGGCGACCCGGCTGTCGTACTTCCTGTGGAGTACCATGCCCGACGAGGAGTTGTTTGCCCTGGCCCGCGACGGCAAGCTCCGCAAGGACGACAACCTCGACAAACAGGTGCGGCGGATGCTCAAAGACCCGAAGGCGGCCGCGCTCGTCGAGAACTTCTTCGACCAGTGGCTCCAAATTCGCGGGTTAAAGACGTTCACGCCGAACCCGGAACAGTTCCCGACGTTCAACGAACCCCTGCGGACGGCGATGCAGAAGGAGACGGAGTTGTTCTGCGGCCACGTCATCAAGGAGGACCGCAGCCTGCTCGACTTCCTCGACGCCGACTACACCTTCGTCAACGAGCGCCTGGCGAAGCATTACGGCATGGAGGGCGTGCAGGGCGACGATTTTCAAAAAGTGACAATCAAGGACAATAGGCGTGGCGGCGTACTGACCCAGGCGAGTATACTGGCGATCACGTCGAACCCGACGCGGACCTCGCCGGTGAAGCGCGGCAAGTGGATTTTGGAAAACATCCTCGGCACCCCACCGCCACCGCCGCCGCCGAGTGTGCCCGAATTGAAGGAAGGCAACGAGGCCGCGCTGTCCGGCACATTGCGCCAGCGCATGGAACAGCACCGGGCCGACCCGAACTGTGCGACGTGCCACCAGCGCATGGACCCGCTGGGCTTCGGCTTCGAGAACTTCGACGCCATCGGCGCGTGGCGCACGCAAGAGGGCAAGCACGCCATCGACGCCTCGGGCGTGCTGCCCGGCGACGTGAAATTCAACGGCCCGGCGGAACTCCGCGCGATCCTGAAGAAGCGCGGCGGCGCGTTCGGGCGCTGCCTGACCGAGAAGATGCTGACCTACGCCCTGGGCCGCGGCATGGAGCGTTACGACAAGTGTACGCTCGACGAGATCGCGAAGAACCTGGCGAAGGAGAACTATAAGTTTTCGAGCTTGGTGCTCGAAATCGTGAAAAGCGACGCGTTCCAGAAACGCCGCGGGATGAAACCGGGTTAAACACCGTCCGCCGCTTGCGGCTGAGCGCAAAGCCGCAAGCGGCGAGCGCAAAGCCGCAAGCGGCGGACAGTCGAGGGATGAAAATGAAACATCTCCGCATATCGCGCCGAACCGTCCTGCGGGGTCTGGGCGCGTGCGTCGCGCTGCCCCTGCTGGAATCGATGCTGCCGACGTTCTCGCTGGCCGGCTCGACCGCCGCGAAGGCCGTCGAAACGCCGCTCCGCCTGGCCTTCATGTACGTCCCCAACGGCATCCACATGCCGACCTGGACGCCGGCCGCCGAGGGGGCCGGGTTCGAGTTGCCCGCGACCCTCGAGCCGCTGGCGGACGTGAAGGATTACGTCACCGTTCTGAGCGGCCTGGCCCAACAGAAGGCTGCGGCCAACGGCGACGGCCCTGGCGACCACGCCCGTGCCATGGCCACGTTCCTCACCGGCTGCCAGGCCAAGAAGACCGGCGGCGCCGACATCAAGGTCGGCGTCTCGGTCGATCAGGTCGCGGCCGGCAAGCTCGGCAAAGACACGCGCTTCCCGTCGCTGGAAATCGGCTGCGAGGAGATCAAGAGTTCCGGCTCCTGCGACTCCGGTTACAGCTGTGCGTACTCGAACAACCTGTCGTGGCGCACCGAATCGACGCCGATGTCCAAGGAGATCAATCCTCGGCTGGTGTTCGAGCGTCTCTTCGGCGGCAAGGACCAGGGCGAGACCGACGAAAACCGCCTGCGCCGCGAGCGCTACCACAAAAGCATCCTCGATTTCGTGGCCGAGGACGCCAACACGCTCAAGAACCAGCTCGGCACCAACGACCAACGCAAGCTCGACGAGTACCTGACCGGCGTGCGCGAGATTGAAATGCGCATCGAGCGCGCCCAGCCCAAGATCGATGTCGGCGACACGAAAGTCTCGAAGCCGCTTGGCATTCCGCACAACTACCAGGAACACCTGCGGCTGATGGCCGACATTCTCGTCCTGGCGTTCAAGACCGACCTGACGCGGGTTTCGACGTTCGTGTTCGCTAACGACGGCAGCAATCGCGATTACGGCGCGATCGGCGTGCCGGAGGGTCACCACGACCTCTCGCACCACGGCCGCGATCCGAAGAAGCAGGAGAAACTGCAAAAGATCAACACCTTCCACACGACGCAGCTAGCCTACCTGATCGGCAAGCTGAAGGAGGTCAAGGAGGGTGACGGCAACTTGCTCGACAACTGCTTGCTGGTGTACGGCAGCGGCATCGGCGACGGCAACCGCCACAACCACGACGACCTGCCAATCGTCCTGGCCGGCAAGGCCCGCAACACGATTCAGTCGGGCCGCCACGTCCGCTACAAGCGGGGCACGCCGTTGACGAACCTGTACCTGTCCGTGCTGGATCGGGTTGGCGCCAACGTCGATTCGTTCGGCGACAGCGACGGCCGGCTGCCAGGGTTGGAAGGATAACGTCTGCTCAAATGCAAGGGCGAGCCGGGCGCGGAAGCGACCGGAGTCGAACGCGGGGGCTAGACTACGGGCGCTGACGCTCCCGGCTCGCCAAAAAAGCGGGAGGGATCTGTGTAA
>JBBRLG010000464.1:0-6006 GCA_038231495.1 Gemmatales bacterium
GGAGAAGTTAATGCCGGTGAACGGTTACCAAAATAGCTAATAGCTATTAGCTATTAGCTATTTTGTTGCCCCTGCAGCGCTGCCACCTATTTCCCTGCAACATTTAACCGCACCGACACCGGGAAGTGGTCGCTATAGCCGCGTTCGTGCAGGTCGATCTTGTCGTGCTCGTTGCCGAACCGCTTCGGGTGGCCCTTGTGGTCCGCGGTCAGGTCGTTAATGATCTTCGCCGAGGTCGTGTCGCACGTCCAGCCGCCGTAAGTGCCGAGCATGTCCGGCGAGACGAGGATCTGGTCGAAAATCTCCCACTTGCCAGAGTAGTAATGCGTGCCCTGCTTGCCGTCCTTCTTGTCCAGGAACAGGTTGTAGAGCAGCGCCTCGTCGCTCTTTTGCACCTTGGTCCGGTCGCCGATGCCGTGCAAATGCTTGATGACGCTGTCGTCGTCCGGCGGGTCGTTGAAGTCGCCGCACACCAGGAAATCGACCTTCGGGTTCGCCATGTGCATGCCGCGGTAGACGCCGTAAATCTGGTCGGCGTACTTGTCGCGGCCGGCACCCTCCTCGTCGCTGACGCGCGAGGTCCAGTGCGTCGCCAGAATGACGAGGTCGTGGCCGTTGACGTGAACGTGTCCTTCGAGGATGCGCTGGCGGTGGCCGTGCAGTTGCGTCTTGTCGGCGGCGACCGGCAGCCGGGTGATGATCGCCGTGCCGATGTTGCGGCCGAAGCCTTTCGGCTCCTTCATCAGAATGTGCTTGTAGTGCAACTCCGGGTTCTTGAGCCGGGCGTTCATCGCGTCCTTCAGCAGTTCGGCAGACCGTTCGCTTTCCAATTCGGCAACCGCGAGGATGTCCGGCCCCTTGCCGTCGTTCATCTGGGTCAGCGCCTTGCTGAGGTTATCGACTTTCTGCTTGAGCGCCTTGGGGTCGTTGGCAAACCAGGCGTCGTATTCCTTGTCGGGGTGGGTGTGGTAGTCGTGGAGCTTGTCGTCGAAGAAGTTTTCGGTATTCCAGAAGACGAACAAGTAGTCGCCCGACCCGCCGGCCGGGGGGACGGGCACGTTGAGCCCGCCGCAGCCGAGGAGCACGGCGGTCAAGAGGCCCAGGGGCAAAGCGGAGAGGATAAGGAGGTGGAATCGTTTGGCGGCCATGCGGGGGTCTCGCTTTCGCGGCAACAGAAGGAGTTCGCACAAGCCGCACAGGCTCGGCGGGGCGTTTCCATGAGTATAGGGCGTCGGGGCGGCGGGTGTTAGCGGGAATTGTGGTTGCGGCGTCGGCGGCGCTTGCTATAGTGCGGCCCGCGCTCACTCATCCTTTGGCCCGCCGTGGCCGCCGGGGCACGGCGTCGGGAGGCGAAACGTGAACACAAACGGAAGACTGTTGTTCTTGGTGGTCGGCCTGATCGCGGGCGGCCTGGGTGTCGCCTTGTACTTGCACCCGTCGCAGCAGGTGCAAGCGTCGAACGACCGCTTTGAAGATTACATCATGTGTACCGGGGCGGCGTCGGTCAACCCGCGTCAGCCGACCGACGGCGTGTGGCTGCTCGACTACCGGGCCGGCAAGCTGCTGGGCACGATCATCGACCGCGGCCAGGGCAAGATCGTCGGCTGGGCGGAAGTGGACCTGGTTACGGAATTCGGCCTGCCGCCGCGGCAGAACGTGCATTTCCTGATGACAAGCGGTATGATCGGTCAGGGCCAGGCGGCGTTGTACGTGGCGGAGACGACGACCGGCAAGTTCGGCGTCTACACGATGGGCGTCCGCACCGACAACCAGCCCGGCGTGCAGATCAAACGGCACGACCTGGTCAGCTTCCGCGGCGCCGACAAGCCGAACTAGATCAAAGAAGATCGAAAAAGGGTGTGAGCGGTATTTGCCGCTTGCGGCGTTGCGGGAAGAGCGCAACGCCGCAAGCGGCCATCGTTCGACGACGAGCCAGCCATGAAAGTCTTGATCGCCGACGACGATGCGATTAACCGCCGCCTTTTGCAGACCCACCTCGAAAAGTGGGGCCACGAGGTGACGGCCGCGACCGACGGCGCGCGGGCGTGGCAACTCTTCCAGGAAGTCGGCTGCTTCTCTCTCGTCATCAGCGACTGGATGATGCCGCAAATGGACGGCCCGGAGTTGGTCCGCCTCATTCGAGCCGGCGAACGGCCGGGCTACGTCTACGTGATTTTGCTCACCGCCAAGGCACAGAAAGCCGACGTGGTAGCGGGCATGGAGGCCGGTGCCGACGACTTCGTGGCCAAGCCGTTCGACCCCGAAGAGTTGCGCGTGCGCGTCCGCCAGGGCGAGCGCATCGTCCGGTTGGAACACACGCTGGAGGAACAAAACCACGCGCTGCGCGAGGCCCAGGCCGCCCTCGTGCAGAACGAAAAGCTGGCGAGTCTCGGCCGGCTGGCGGCGGGCATGGCCCACGAGATTAACAACCCCATTTCGTACGTCAGCAACAACCTGACCGTCCTGCGCCGCGACACGACCGACGCACTGGGCGTGCTCGACGCCTACCGCCAAGGCGCTGCCGTCGAGGCGGTCCGGCTGGAAGAGGCGATGGACCTCGCCTATTTCCGGGACAACCTCGGCCGGACGTTTGCCAAGTCGCTGGAAGGGTTGCAGCGCGTCCGCGACATCGTGCAGAACCTGCGCGAGTTCGCCCGGCTGGACGAGGCCGAGTTCACGGATGCCGACCTCAACGCCGCCCTCGCGTCCGCAATCGAAGTCCTGCGCCACGACATGAGCAAGAAGGAAATTCGGCTGGAAACGCACTTCGAGCCGCTGCCCCTGGTGCCTTGCCATCCCGCCAAGGTGAATCAAGTTTTCCTCAACCTGCTCAGCAACGCGGTCCAGGCGTGCAGCCTCGGTGGCGTCGTGGAGGCGCGCACGCGCCTCGAACCGGCCAAGGCGGTCGTGATCGAAATTGCGGACAACGGCAGCGGCATCAAGCCGGAACATCGCGCCCGCCTGTTCGAGCCGTTTTTCACGACCAAGCCCGTCGGCCAGGGGACCGGCTTGGGCCTGGCGGTCAGCTTCGGCATCGTCCGCGACCACGGCGGCACGATCGATTTCGACAGCGTCGAAGGCCACGGCACCACGTTTCGCGTCCGCCTGCCGCTACGGCAACCGTAACCGTTCACTCCCCCCCTTACGAAGGGGGGGCGGGGGGGGTGGAGTGGACGCCAGGACTGTTAAACGCAACCGTTCTTACCCCCCCCCGCCCCCCCTTCGTAAGGGGGGGAGAAGTTGCCGGTGAACGGATACCGGCAATCGTAGCGAACGCACCTTTCCGTAGGCTATAATGCCGGGGCGTCCGGTTGCCGACGGAGGGACAGCGATGAGCGACACGCCGAAACACCCGATCTTGCTGGTAGACGACGAGCCGGAGATACTGTTCTCGCTGCGCGGCCTGCTGCGCCGCGAGTTCGACCTGCACACCGCCCAGAGCGGCGCGGAGGCGCTCGAAATCCTGAAACGGCAACCGATCCACGTCATCATGACCGACCAGCGGATGCCGGAAATGACGGGCGTCGAGTTACTGCGGCGGGCGCGTGGCGAATCGCCCGAAGCGATCCGCATGGTGTTCACCGGCTACGCGGACATCAAGTCGGTGGTCGATGGCATCAACCAGGGCCGCATTTTCCGCTACCTCACCAAGCCGTGGGACCCGGACGAATTGGTCGCGGTGCTGCACGAGGCGTGCGCCGAATTTGCCCGTATCGCCGAGCGCCGCCGGCTGCTCTTCGACGTGCGTGCGTACCTGACCCAGGCCGGACAGGCCACGCAGCCCGGCACCGATTTGCTAGGAAGGCTGGACCAGGCGCTTGCGGAAAAGGGCAAGGGCGAGTGTTGAGCTTGGGTAGCGCGCTAACCTTCCGGCCGCACGCACCACACGCCGTTCTGGCGCGCCAACTCCCAGGCGTTCGGATCGCCGCAGGCGTTAAGTACTGCGGGCAGTTGCATACGCAAGAGTTCTTCCAGCGGCGCATCAATTGTGCCGGCCAGCTTGTCCAGCCGCGGCAGCGTACTCGTGCCGGCGAAGACGGCCACCGGCGGTTTTAGCATCCACTCGGCGAAATGGGCGGCGAGCGTTTGCGTGAGTTTCCCGGTCGGCTCCGGCAGTGGTTCCTCAAACACGAAGGCGAACTGACACGCCTTGGCGTTGCGACCCCACAGCCGATCGACGCCGCGCTGCAATACGCCGCAGAAGCGGTGCCGTAAAAATGCCACCTGCTCGTCGAACTCCAGGCCGCGGTACTTTTCCAAATCGTCCGGCTCGGAGCAAATCAAGGGCGTCGTCGTGCTGTCGAGGCCGACGACCGCCACGAACCAGCGCAGCCGCGCAGTCTCGACTAAGATCAGAAGCAGTGCCGGCACTTTCGGTTCCATGACCAATTCCTGACCGCCGTTGCATTCACGCGCTGCCCGACACCGTTTGCAGATCGGCACGCTGAGCCTCGTAGGTCTGGTTGAAGGCCAGCACCTTCGGGTCGGGCGGCGTGTTCGACGCCTGGCACGCTTGCAGGTACACCGCCGGCCACCAGTTCTCGTGCCGCGTCAGGCCGGCGTCACGCACCGTTGCCCAGTTACTCAGGATGCGCGTCCAACACTCGCTGCCGTAGTCCAACGCCTGCTTCCAGTCGCCGACTTGCGGGATGTACCACTGCCGGCCGAGTTGGGCGTGCAACACTTCGTCGGCCCAGTCGTAATCCTGGATCGTGCCGATCAACGGCAACCCGGACTCGACGCCGACCTCCCATTCGTAACGCTTGCCCGTCCTGGTCATCAAACCCTGTTCGATGAAATAGAGTACCGCGTGCCGTGCCAACGGCGTGCATTCGGTGTTCAGCCGCAGCGACCAGTTGTAAGTGATACGAGCCTGGGTCCAATCGACGCCCAGTGCCGCGAAACCGACCTCGCCCATCATCGCGTGCCGGGCCTCGTCCCAGAGCTGGCGCGACATGTCGCGGTAGTAGCCCCACGGCTTGCCCTTCGTTTCGTAGATGATGCTCGCCATCATCTCCGGCACGTCCACTTCGCGCAGGCGCTTGAAGAGCATCATCAGCGCCTTGGCCCGCGCGGGGAAGTCGGCATCATACAGGAACGCCTCGGCGTTGACGCCCTGGTTATAGAGGTCCTGAAAACGCTCGTCGCGTCGCGGCACCGGATCGTAGACGTACGGCGTGGCCGAGTGCAGGCGTACGACCGGCTTGCCCGACGGCGGCGCGGCGCCGTCCAGACCCTCGGCGGCGGCCAAACAATCGTCCAACAACGTGAGCCACGGTTGCATGGCCGCGCGGCCGGCGTCATCGACCAGGCAGGCAAGGGCGCGCGTGCCGAAGTCGATCGTGTCCGCCAGTTCCAGCCGGGCGAACCGGCACACGCGCACCGACGGCGCGTCGGCGAGGGGGTTGGTGTCGGCCAGGTGTTTGGCCAGGGCCGCGTCCAGGGCGGGCAACGCTTTTGCATAGACGCCGACCAGCAGTTCGCCGGTCGTGGGCGCCGCCAGGATTTCGTCGAAGAAGATTTCCAATGCCGGGTCGGGCACGGCTTCCAGTCCCAGCGGCGGCTCGCGCATTTCGCCGATGCGGGTGCGCAACGCCTGGACGTGTTCGGCACACAGGTAGGCGTGCAGCGAAAAGCCGGTTTTGAGTTCGTAGATTGGCTCCGCGGTAATGCGAGCGGTAAGGATTTGATGCAGCCGTTGAAAGGCGTAGTGATAGCGCTTGAGCCGGGCGACGCAGGCCTCGACGCCCAGGCCGGGCCGGGCCGCCTCGGCGACGGTGGCCAGGCCCGCGAGCATCGGCAGACCCTTGTACGATTGGTAGGCGGCGGTCATCGGGCCATCTCCGGGTCGGGCGGACGACGTTGAGCAGACGTGGGTATTCTAAATGGCTGGAGCGTAAAGGGAAAGCATGACGCTCGTTGGCGCACCCGGTACTTCGGGTGCAAGATGGTGCCTAACCGCGAAGCGGTTGCACAACCGAGCCGGGGGTCGCGTACGCGCGCACC
>JBBRLG010000465.1:0-5986 GCA_038231495.1 Gemmatales bacterium
GAAACCCACGGAAGACACGGGAAACACGGAAAAAAGACGTAGCCGCAAGCGGCCCGCTTGCTGGCTGGACTGCGGCAAACGCAGCCGGCGTGCCAGCCGACAAGCGGGCCGCTTGTGGCTACGTCTTTTTTCCGTGTTTTCCGTGTCTTCCGTGGTTTCAATATTCTTTGGAAGCGAGATGTTTTATGCACCAGACTGACCGTCGTGAATTTTTGAAACAGTCGGCCGTCGTCGTGGCGGCCGCCTGGGCCGGCCCGAAAGAGGTTCCCATGCTCTCTATCGTTGACACGCACCAGCACCTCTGGGACCTGACCAAGTTCAAACTGCCCTGGCTCAAAGACGCGCCGCCGGCTTTCAACAAAAGCCACGTCATGAGCGACTACCTCGACGCCACGCGCGGGCTGAACGTCGTTCAGTCGGTCTACATGGAAGTGGATGTGGACGAAAGCCAGCACACCGCCGAGGCCCAATACGTTTGCGACTTGTGCAAGCAGGCCGACAACCCCATGGTC
Organism: Gemmatales bacterium; assembly: GCA_038231495.1. GTDB lineage: Bacteria > Planctomycetota > Planctomycetia > Gemmatales > Gemmataceae > JBBRLG01. The sequence continues at coordinate 513 of JBBRLG010000465.1, forward strand.
GCCGCCGTCATCGGCGGCCGGCCCGCGTCCGCTGATTTCGCGAAATACGTTGCCCAGTTCAAGAACAACACCTACGTCAAGGGCGTCCGCCAGGTACTGCACGGCAAGGACACGCCCGCCGGGTACTGCCTGTCCGAGATGTTTATCAAAGGCGTCCGTCTGCTCGGCGCGAACGGACTGAGCTTCGATATTTGCATCCGGCCCGGCGAGTTGGCCGACGCCGCCAAGTTGATCGACGCCTGCCCCGGCACACGGTTCATCCTCGACCACTGCGGCAACGGCGACGTGCGCGAGAAGGACATTACCAAGTGGAAGGCGGACATGGCCGAGGTGGCGAAGCGCAAGAACGTCGTCGGCAAAGTGTCGGGCATCGTCGTCAACGCCACGCCGGAGAAGTGGACGGTCGTCGACCTGGAACCGATCGTGAAGCACACGCTGGCGGTGTTCGGCCCCGACCGCGTAATGTTCGGCGGCGACTGGCCGGTCTGCACCAGGGCTGCGTCGTATCGGCAGTGGGTCGAGGCGCTGAAGAAAATCGTGAGCGAGCACAGTATCGACGAGCAGCGGCAGCTATTCCACGACAACGCGGTGCGGTTTTACGGACTCCAAGATTGAATGCCGCCGCTTGCGGCTGAGCGCAAAGCCGCCAGCGGCCGGAAATCAGAGTCAAAGAAAGAAAGCGGCGTCGAGCCGCCGCACTCCAAAGGAAAAACACCTCCCTTGATCCCGCACTAAATCAAGCGCGCGACCGGGAAAATGGCTTGACATTGCGTCGCGCGGATGGTCACACTCAATGAGTTGATTCTCATGAATTTTTCATGAGAACCCGGACGAGTTTTGCAGCCCTTAACCGAAACAGCAGTGCCGTGCCGTTTGGACTGCTTCGCGTTTGTGTCATTTTATCATCTGGTCAAAGGGAGATCGTTTTATGCACATCACGCAAAGGGGGCCGTCGCCGAATCGTCGGACGGCTTTCACGCTGATCGAACTGCTCGTCGTTATTGCCATCATCGGCATCCTCATCGCGCTCCTGTTGCCGGCGGTCCAGAAGGTCCGCGAGTCGGCGGCCCGTTTGCAATGTTTCAACAACCTAAAGCAACAGGGCGTGGCGCTCCACAACTACCACGACACCCGCGGCACCTTCCCGCCGGGGCACATCGAACTGAAAGACGCTGGCGGCAACTTCCAGTATTACACCAGCTGTTTCATTGAACTCCTGCCCTACCTGGAACAGGAGCCGTTGTACAAGCAATACGTGCAGTCCGCACCGAATCAGGCCGCCGTCAACCAGGCGTTTTGTCAAACCTATGTCAGCGTTTACACCTGCCCCACGGACAACCGCGGCAAGGTGATTTACGCCCCCGAAACGCTCGCCCCCAACGGCACCGGCAATAACGGCAACACCCTGTACATGGCCTCGTCTTACAAGATCATGACCGGCATCGGCGACTTGTCGTCCACGAGCACGTTCGGCGGCTTCTGGAACGAAGTGCAAACCGCCCAGACCGCGCACCCGTCTGGCCGCGGGGCGTTTCACGGCGACGGCTATTCCGGGCTCCACGCCGAGCGCATGGCGACCGTCACCGACGGCCTGAGCAGCACGATCTTTATCGGCGAACGGCACACCAAGACCCACCCGACGCGCGCCCAGTTCTGGGCCGACAGCTTCAACCTCTATTCCAAGGGGGCCGCGTACCCCGGCTTGCCGACCAGCGTCTACTTGCAGCCCGACTATGACAAATGTACGTCGCAGATTAACGCCAACTATTGCAAGTACGGCTGGGGCAGTTTGCACACCGCGGGCATCAGCTTCCTGTACGGGGACGGTCACGTCGGCAGCCTGCCGCCGACGATCGACAACACCGTCTTCATGGCTTTGGCCACCATTGCGGGGAATGAGATCATCCCCGATTATTGAGATTGCTCTACGGCCCGCGGTCCCATGTGACGCAAACGCCCGTAGCCACAAGCGGCCCGCTTGGGGGAGACGGTCACCCCCAAGCGCCCGTAGCCACAAGCGGCCCGCTTGTTGGCTGGGCGAAAGCCTACAAGCGGGCCGCTTGTGGCTACGGGCGTTTGTGTCACATGGGACCGCGTTGAGTATATCTTTGACGAGCCGGGAGCGTCAGCGACCGGAGTTTGTCTCCGGAGCTACACTCCGGTCGCTCACGCTCCCGGCTCGCCAATACAAGGTTGAAGCTCGAATGTGAGCCGCCGTTTTATCGAAATTGGTAAGGAGATCGACCCATGCACCTGCGTCGGCTGCTCTTGTTAGGAGTTGTTTTTGCGGCGGGCTGCGGCTCCGGCGGCGTCGTTCCCGTCTCGGGAAAGGTTACGCTCGACGGTGCGCCCCTGGCCAACGCCACCATCGTTTTCTCCCCCATCGCGGCACCGGGGTCCATCGACGCCGGCATCAGTTCCACGGGCAAAACGAACGACAAGGGCGAATACACGTTGCAGGCCAGCAACGGGCGCAGCGGTGCCGTCGTGGGCAAGCACCGCGTGACCGTCATGGTCTTGGTCGTGAAATCCGGGGACGGCGACGAACGGCCGCGCGGCGGAGCGCCCCTCGTGAACATAGTTCCGCGCAAATATAGCGACCCCAGTGAACTGACGTTTGACGTACTGGGCGGCGGCACGGACAAGGCCGACTTGCCCCTGACGAAATGAGCCTTCCCGGTTCGCCAAGGGCGGTTGACCCGCAGCGCCTCTTTAACTTCGGGGCCGGCACCTCTATAATCGCGGGGTTCCGGCCCCGTCGCGTTGGGGCGCGCCGATCCAACTCTCTAGCCGCCGAGACGACCGCCATGTGCCGCTCTGTTGTTGCCACCTGCGTCTTGCTTCTGCTTGCCGTTCCCGCACCCGCCGCGAAAACGACCATCGAATTCACCGTCGATGCCGGTAAATTCGCCCGCGCCAACGACCCCGTCACCGTCCCGCTGACGCTGCCAAAGGAGTTCGACAAGGTTCAAACCGTCGCGTTGCGCACCGGCAAGGACGCCGTCGAAATCGTCGGCCAACTCACGGCACCCGGCATCGGTTTCGACGAAAAGCCGTCCGCCGAGGGGAAGGTGGCCCGCGAACTGCACTTCATTCTGCCCACGCTCCCGGCCGGGGCGTCAGCGACGTTCACTGCCGTAATCGACACGGACGTGCCGGACGTGAAGGTCGGCAAGGACAAGGTCTTTCACTGGACCGACACGAAGGGCGCAGCGCTGGAGCTGGATTTCGGCTCGATGCCCGTCCTACGCTACGAGTACAAGGCGCTCGACACGTCGAGCAAGGAGAAGCGCGAAGAGACGTTCAAGGTCTATCACCACCTGTTCGACCCAACGGGGAAACATCTGGTCACGAAAGGGCCGGGCGGCCTGTACACGCACCACCGCGGCATCTTTTACGGCTTCAAGGACGTGACCTACGGCGACAACAAAAAGGTGGACATCTGGCATTGCACCAAGGACACCTATCAGGAACACGAGAAGATTTTGTCGGCCGAAGCCGGTCCGGTCCTGGGACGCCACCGCGTGCAGATCGCCTGGCACGGCACCACCAAGGACGTGTTCGCCCACGAGGAACGCGAGTTGACTGTGTACCACTTGCCGGGCGGCACTTTCGTCGAATTCGCGTCGCGCCTGAAATCGACTGGCGGCACCGTCAAGCTGGACGGCGACCCGCAGCACGCGGGGTTCCACTTCCGCGCCGCGCAAGAGGTGGCCGACAAGACGAAGGCCGAGACGACGTATACGCGCCCCGACGGCGCGGACGAGCCGGGCAAGACGCGCAACTGGCCGGACAAAAAGGACCACGTCAACCTGCCCTGGGACGCCATGAGTTTCGTCCTCGGTGGCCAGCGCTACACGGTGGCCTACCTCGACCACCCGAACAACCCGAAAGAGGCCCGTTTCAGCGAGCGCGACTACGGCCGTTTCGGGTCGTACTTCGTGACGGACGTCACTGAGGCGAAACCGCTCACGGTGCGCTACCGCCTTTGGTTGCAAGCCGGCACCCTATCGGTCGCCGAGGCCGCTGCGCTGCACAACGAATTCGTCACGCCAGTCAAGGTGACGGTGAAGTAAGCTGACGGCTGACAGCTATTTGCAAATAGCTGTCAGCCGTCAGCTCTCAGTCGTCAGCCCTACTTTTGCCGTAACCGTTCACTCCCCCCCTTACGAAGGGGGGGTAGGGGGGTGGAGAGAGCGCCAGGACTGTTAAACTGAACCGTTCTTACCCCCCCCGCCCCCCCTTCGTAAGGGGGGAGAAGTTGCCGGTGAACGGTTACCTTTTGCCGCCACGTCTCAATTGCAAGGAGGTTCATAATGGTTCCATCCCTGATTCTCGGCATGTCGTTGTTCTTCCCGTCGGACGAGAAACCGGCGGCCTATCCGCGTCCCGACTTACTGGTGGAAGCGAACGACCTGGAAAAAGTGTTGGCCGACAAGAAGCCGTCGCGCCTGCTCGACGCCCGCGCCGGTAGCAAATACGCCGCCGGCCACCTGACCGACGCCGTGTCCGTGGACGTTGCGGCCTGGGCCAAGGCTTTTGCCGAGGGTCAAGACGCCGACGACTGGGCCAAACGCCTCGCCGCGGTAGGCGTCACGCCGGAGACGCGCGTGGTCCTTTATGACGACAACCAGTCCCGCGACGCGGCCCGCGTCTGGTACATCCTCCGCTACTGGGGCGTGAAGGACGTCCGCCTTCTCAACGGCGGTTTCGCCGCCTGGAAGTCCGTCGGCGGCAAAATGACGGAAACCAAAACCGCTCCGCCGAAGGATGAGGCCGTCAAGCTGGTGAAACAGCCCAACCGCCTCGTCAGCAAAGACCAATTGCTAAAGTTGCTCAAGGACCCAGCGCCGCAGATCATCGACGCCCGTTCGACCGGCGAATTCTGCGGCACCGCGGAGACGGCCAAGCGCAACGGTGCCATCCCCGGCGCGAAGCACCTCGAATGGAGCGACACCCTGGACAAGGGCACGGGCCGGTTCAAAAGTGCGGACGAGTTGACCAAACTGTTCGAGGAAGCTGGCATCGACCCCGCCAAACCCGCGGTCACTTATTGCCAGTCGGGCGGCCGGGCCGCCGTGCTGGCGTTTGTCCTCGAATTGATGGGCGACAAGAACGTGGGCAACTACTACCGCAGTTGGTCCGAATGGGGCAACGACCCCGACACGCCCATCGACAAGCCGAAAAAATAGCCGCAATTGCAGGCGTCCGCTGGCGCACGCGAACGACACCCGGTTTTCCTTTGGCGAGGGTCGGCCTTTTCGTGGCGAGGGTCGAGATTGGCGAGGGTCGATCCGGCGTCGGTGGTGATGCGTAAGAGCATACTGAAAAAGGGTTTACGGCTGTCTTGCGCAGAGCGTTTGCGCAAAAGCGGTTCGACCCTCGCCATATGTTGATTGGCTTGGCTAGGGTCGGACAGGCCCGGTCGTCAGCCAAAGGGGTCGCGGTTGGACAACGATTGGCTACGCCCCGTA
>JBBRLG010000466.1:0-5983 GCA_038231495.1 Gemmatales bacterium
GATTGCCCAAGCCTTCCATATTCCGCCAGGAAGCTCGATGGAGTCACCACCGATTTCTGGAGGAATACCTACCTGGCACCGCAGGCCACTTCGGAGCAGGGCGCTAAGGAAGTAGACCGACCAACAATGAGCTCCAAACCGGTCAGTTCAAGTGGGAGTTGACGACTAGCGCATTTGCCCACTATCTTCGGTTCCAGGCGGATAATCCTGGGAAGACGACGGAGACCAGAAAATGAAATCGCACATCGTGCTCGTGGTCCTTACCCTTGGGATCGCGGTGGCCGTCGTCGCGCTGGCGGTGGCGGGCTGGGGGTCAGCGCCCTGTCCCGTGGACGTCCGGCAAGAGACGTTTGAAAGGCTCAAGCCCGACATGGGCGAGCCAGAGGTCGAGGCCATCCTGGGCGGCCCGGCCGGGGATTATAGGACTCGTGCAGGGGTTAAGTATCAGAGGATGGACTCCGCGGGCATTATGTTTCCGATTGGCGAGCGGTTCGAGCAGGGCACCGAAAGCCGTTGGCTTACCGATGGCTATGCAATCTATGTTTCTTTTGACGCGGACGGGAAGGCCTGGCTGATTTATGGCTTGCGTGCGTTGCCTGCTCTGCCCAGTATGCGCTACCCGCCGCCGCTACGGCAATTGATGCGTCACTTTGACCCGTAAGGAAAGGAACAAAAAGGGGACGAGCACGAATGGCATTAACTTAAAATATGAAAAGACAAAGAAAAGGGGTCAACAAAGAAAAGGGAACAGAGAAAAGGGGTCAGGTTAGGTTTTCACGCGGTTCGGGCCCTTGTTCGGCCGGCCCCGCCGCCGCAAGGCCGATTCCAGGCGCAACGCCCGACGACGGAAAAGGAGACGGTCACGTCTGTTTCATTCCAGCTGCTGGCGCACGGCACGGTCGGCTTCCGTGTCGGCAGCTACGACGGCAGTCAGCCGCTCACCATCGACCCGGACCTTGGTTCCGCGCCGCACGCCATCAACCAGACGGCCTCCACCACGGAAGACGTGGCAGCCAACATCTATTGGCTGACTTACAACGACACGTCCGACGACCTGTCAACCATAATTCTGACCGGCGTGACGCAGGGGGCGCACGGCGCGACCGTGCTGAACGCCAACGGCTCGGTTACATATACGCCGGCCACGCACTGGTCGGGCACCGACACCTTCACCTATACCATCAGCAACGGCGAAGGCACGGCCACGGCCAACGCGACCGTCACGGTCAACCCGGTGGACTATCCGGGCGTGGCCAACGCCGTGACCGTCGCGACGAACCAGAACACGCCGGTCGCGGTGACGCTTTCCGGCACCGACGTGGAAGGCAGTGCGCTAAGCTACGTCATCGCGCAAGGCCCGGCCAACGGGACGCTCGGCGCGGTCAACGGCAACCAGGTGACCTACTACCCCAACGGCAACAGAAGCGGCACCGACACGTTCACCTACCAGGCCGACGACGGCCAGGGCCAAGGGCTGGGCGCGGCGGCGACCGTGACCGTGACCGTCAACCCGGTGGTGCAGAGTGCGGGCGTCACGATCACGCCCAACGGCGGCCCCCTAAGCGTTAACGAGCCTTCCTTGCAGGCGGCGAACTCCGGCACCTATACCGTCCTCTTGAACACCGCGCCGACCGCCAACGTGGTCGTAAATGTCAACGCCGACACGACTCAACTCCAGGTCACGCCTTCCGGCTTGACCTTCACGCCGCAAAACTGGTCGGTCGCCCAGACCGTCACCGTCCAGGCGGCGGACGACCTCATCGCCCAGGGCAACCACAACGTCACGATTACGCACACCGCGACCAGTGCGGATGCCAACTACAATAACGTCAGCATCCCAAGCCTTCCGATTGCAGTGACCGACGGCAACTTTGCCGACGTCTATGCCAGCCCCAGTAGCGGCACGCAAGGGGACCTTAACGAGGTCGGTAATACAAGCGCCGCGTACCTGGTGCAACTGACCAGCCAGCCGACGGCCAATGTTACCGTCACGCTCACGCCGGACAGCTTCGTTTCCGTCTCGACCAGCACCCTGACGTTCACGCCCGCCAACTGGAACACGGCCCAGACGGCAACGCTGACGCTCAACGCCGAATCCGTTGCCGAAGGTTATCATTCGACGACTGTATCCGTCACCGCGTCAAGTGCGGACGCTTCCTACCAGGCGCTCACGAATTCGATTTTCTCGAACATCCTCGACAAGGATGGTCCGAACGCCCTGCCGCAAACGTTGGCGACGGACGAAAACACGGCCGGCATGGTCAACGTCCTGGCCGGCGCCGTTTCGCCGCAAGGGTATACGCTATCCGTCACCGCCGTCACGCAGCCGGCGCACGGCAGCGTCGGCTTCAACAGCTACGGCATGGTGACCTACACGCCGCAGTCGATGTGGTCCGGGATCGACTCCTTCAACTACACCATCGGCGACGGCCACGGCGGTTCGGACCATTCGACGGTTGCCGTCACGGTAAACGCGATCAACCAACCGCCGACGCTCACCAACCCCGGCACCCAGACCAACGCGGAGGACGCCCAGGTCGCGCTCCCGATCACGGCTTCGTCCCCGCAAAACAGCGGCCTGGTGTATACGGCCTACACGCTTCCACCTGGGCTGGTAATGGACGCCACGACCGGCATCATCAGTGGCTGGATCGACCCGCGCGCCCACGGCACGTATGCGTCGCTGGTGCAAGTCGATGACCTGAACGGCGGCGTCACGCGGACCGGCTTTACGTGGAACGTAACTCACGTTAATCACGCGCCGCACTTCATCGACCTGGCCGATGTCGTCCAGCAGCAGAACGCTCTCTTCCAGGATTCCGGCCTGACGGCGACCGACATCGACAACGATCCGATCAGCTTCACCGTGACCGGCCTGCCCGCCGGCGTCAGTTACGACCCGGTACAAAACCTAATTGCGGGCAGGGCAACGACCGCCGGCAGTTACACCGTGATGGTTACGGCCTCCGACGGCCAAGGCGGTTCCGACACGAACAGCTTTGCCTGGCAGGTGATTCCGGAGGGCACCGCCGTGCCGGTGGCCACGGTCCAATTCGGTTACAACCAAAACATCACGCTGCTCAGCGCGGCCACGAAGCTGACGGCGCAGGTGTCTCTCAGCTACCCGAGCAATCCGAACGATCCGAACATGGAATATCCCGTAACACTCATCGTGACGCCGGCCGGGCGCGCGACCATCGACACACCGACGCTCAGGCTGAAGGTCGGCGACACGGCGACGTTCCACCTGACGCCCACGGCCATTAGCCAGAAGGTCGATGACGTGACGATTGAGGCAATCGTGGACACCCGGGAAACGAGCCGGACGCACTTCACCATCGCCGACGTGATCCTGCCAAATCTGGTGCGCGGCGCGGATACACCCCAGAGCATGAGGAATCGCATTTCTACGGGGCCGGGGAACTGGGGCTCGGACAACGCCGTGATCCAGGTAACACCGAATCTGCAAGGCGCGCATACCGTTCAAGTAAGCATCGTGCGTCCCCAACAAGACGACAAGTACGGCAATGCCACGGTGGATGCGACCGATGTTGCCCGCCTGTCGTTCGTCACGCAAGGCGTGGTCAAGCTCATCGGCACGGTGCAGACTGCGCCGAGCGTGGGCGCGAACGGACTGGACGACGGTCTGGCACGGAACGCGGACAACCTGTGGCTGCAGGCCGGCGTCGGCTTGGCGACGGTCACTATGACAACCCGCTTCGCCGTCGCGGCCATTCCGATCAAGGTGATAATGAGCAAGCCACAAAAGCTTCAGGGAGTCGATTTGAATCCGGCGGCAGACCCACAATACGAAATGAACTGGGGGTCCAATACGACGTGACCTACGTCAGCGATACGGGTGACCTGAAAGACCTCAGTAACGTACAAATCTCTGAGCAGGTTCGCGTGGTGAAAGTACCAAAAGGACCAACAGGAGCCGTGGCGACGATTGTCGAGCATTTGGTCACGGCCGACTACAGAGACGTAACGGACACCGATGCTGATACACACTCCGCGAGTTTCGATTACCCCAAAATGGTGGGTAATCGAAACGTCCCGCTTGCAATTGCCAGGGCGACGACCTTGAAAGCTGAGCATTTGTTGATCGACAAGGATACTGGTAAGGGAACTGGCAAGGAGCTCCAGTTTTTCCTCTTTAGGGCGAAAGGCGTGGGCTTGGCAGTTGGAGGGGCCGCGGGTGTCGGGGGAGTTGCGGGGGCAGTGATTAAGCAGTCGGGGTTTGGAATCGCCTTTGAGACGGAGAAAAAGGCAGGGAAATATTACTTGCGCATCCAGAAGCAAGCGGAGGCTAACAACGGTGCCGACAAGGGCGAGATCAACGCCGCCGATAGCAAGCAGATAGAGGTCGAGATCATATAGAAGTCGTGAGAGTTGAGGTCGATTCCAATGACGGTAGCGGACGGCACCATCCGGAAGTGGTTGGCGTCCATTCTTAGAGGCGCTCCCGAGGGCTTGGTGCTGTGAATCCCTTCTTAGTCGTCGTGGCATGCGGTTTGTCCTTTTGTCTCCCGACGGCAGACGGAGCGGCGGTCGCCAACGCATCGGACTTCGTCGTGCAGGCCGAACTCGTGGAAGCGCTTCAAGGAGGCCCCCTGATTGTTAAGGTGACCCTCCTGTACCAGGGCGACGAAGCGCGCAAAGTAGACCAGAGTGCAATCCGGTCTAACCTTGGCTTGGAAGTGCCCGAAGGATGGGATTTTGTCCCGCGCGCACGCGGTGTCAGCGGGCCGATTAGAGTAGTGCGGACGATCGCCAAGGGGGACCGCTGGACCCAAACGGTTTTTCTGCACCACCAGTACGCCAACATTGCCAGCGGCAAGGCGACTCTTAAAGTGAGGTGGACCCTCATTGCGGCCGATGGGAAACCGTTGATTGCCCCCGCAGCCGCCACGTTGAACATCGACATACCCGCCGCAACGAAGGAGAGAGTTCGGGACTTGTGCAAACGCCTGGAAGCAAAGTTGGACGGCGATAGGGGAGAGGAAGTCGTCCGTGAGGTCATCGATTACATCCGCTATACCAAGCACGCGGGCCTGGCACCGGTCGCGTGGCGGTTGATCGAATCACCCGCCGGTGTCTATTCAATCGATGATTTTCTAAAAATGGTGTATGACGCGACGGAGAAGAAGGGAGCCGTAAACCGGCGGCTCGTCAAGCTGGCCCGCGACCCCGATTACCCCCAGATGGGCGAACTCTTCTGGTACTGGCGTCGGCAGCGCGTGGACGTGTCCGCCGAGGAGATGGCACCGCTGTTGCAGTCCAAGAATCTCTGGACCAAAGCGCTGACCTATGCGAGCTTTGGCGACCGCTGCGGCAAGGAGTGGACGGAGCAGTTTCTCCACGATTTCCGCGAAGCACACGCACCAATCCCCGTGGCGCTTTTCAAACGGCTCGTCGCCGGCCTCGACGATAACGATTACGCCGCCCGCGAAAAAGCGATGCGTGAGTTGCGGCAGTACGGCGCGCGCGGCAAGGTGCAATACCTTGAGGCCATTGAACGCGCACCGGCACCCGAAGCGAAACGCCGCATGGAACTGCTGTTAGGCGACATCCCGCAAGACGTGCCGCCGATTGCCCGTACCACGTTCTGGCTTGTGCGGAACGCGGAGGATGTGCCGGGCCGCACCCTACTCCACATGCTTGCAGAAGGGCAAACGGATTCGTGGGCGACGAGAGAGGCGAAAGCTAGGTTGGCGGAAGAAGGGAAGGAATAAAAACGGTAGGCGGGTGGGCATTTTTGAACAAAGAAAAGGGGTCAGGTTAGGTTTTCACGCGGTTCGGGCCCTTGTTCGGCCGGCCCCGCCGCCGCAAGGCCGATTCCAGGCGCAACGCCCGACAAAGAAAAGGGGTCAGGTTAGGTTTTCACGCGGTTCGGGCCCTTGTTCGGCCGGCCCCGCCGCCGCAAGGCCGATTCCAGGCGCAACGCCCGACGACGGAAAAGGAGACGGTCACGTCTGTTTCA
>JBBRLG010000467.1:0-5952 GCA_038231495.1 Gemmatales bacterium
ACCGCCGCCCCTGGACCTGTCGCACCAGTCTTTGCTTCCCGCGCCGGCGCTTGCCGGGAAAACGGGCGTTTGCAACCGACACCGCTCCTCACGCAAGTGCTGGTGAGCAAACTACTTGTGACGACAGGCCAAGCCGAACGACACCGTTCACCTGCCGCGGCGGCCGGTGAGACGTTGAACCACAAAAAACCGTAATGCCGCCGCGGTCAGGTGCAACGGATGGTTCGGCGCGTCCTCACTTCAAGGCAAGGAAAAACTCGTCATGCTCCCCGCCTGCTTTTGCCCGCTCCAGCGCCGTTTCAAAATGGAGGAAGCCGATCCTCTTTGCCGACTCGCGCAACTGCTTGATCTTCGGTTCTGCCTTCTCGCCCAGCGCGGCCAGTAAGGACTCCAGCCGGCGGCAAAACAACCGCGCCCAGAGCCCTTGTTCACTGCGGGCAATCACCTTCATCGCCTCGTCGCCGCCTGAAAAGACCGCCTCCATCTCGACCTGGACAAACTCCAACCTGTTTCTCTGCTTCCGGCACCCAACCACCGTCGTCGTGTCATGCCAGAGCGGGGTAACCGGCGGTCCGGGCACGTCAGGCAGGTACTCGAATGGCTGTTCTAGCAGGTGTCGCTGGCAAATCGACTCAAAGAAAGGGTCGGCCGGTTCGCCGATCGCGAACTGGATCAGCTCGTTGCTCAACCCGCATCGGCGAAACGCCTCAAGCCAATCGGCTTTACCATCTGGGATCACGTTCGAGTCTCCCTTCGCCGAACTGGTGATTATGCTAACCGGCGCCGGCACATTAGTGCTGTAGCGCCGGCACTTTAATGCCGTTGCCGGCAATTTAGTGCCAGTGCTGGCACTTTAGTGTGGAGCGCCAGCACTTTAGTGCCAGCGCCGGCACTTTATCTCAGGCTCATTAGAATCGTGCCCGCGCACCCTGTCAAGCACTTTCACCATTTTCTTCTTGACACCGCCCTCAATACATGTACACTCATCAACCAAACGCCCGTTCACATTTGCGCACGGAGGTTCACCATGAATCCCCATACCATCCCCGATCCGTCTACGCTGATGCCAGCGACCGTCAAGAAACCGCCCCTGCTCGATCGGCTCCGGCTCGCGGCGGGCGCTCGCGGCGATTCCCAGCCAACCGCCGACACCCTCGTCTCCTGGGCACGCGCGTTCATTCTCTTCCACAACAAGCGGCATCCGTCCGAACTGGGGCTTCCCGAAGCGACGCACTTTCTCGAACACGTTGTCAAGACCGCTCCCGAACCCTTGCCGGCCCTGGCGCAGGCTCGCTCGGCGCTGACCCTGCTCTACAGCGGCGTCCTTGGCATCGACCTCGGCGAACTGCCGCAACCCCGGCCGCCGCGCCTGCTCGACCAGCTTCGTCTCGTCCTTCGCGTTCGCCACTACTCGCCGCGCACCGAGGCATGCTATGTCCACTGGGCCAAACGCTTCATCGTGTTTCACCGGCAACGCCATCCGCGGACCATGTGTGCGGCCGAGGTCGAGCAGTTCCTGACCCACCTGGCGGTCGCTGAGCGCGTCTCGGCCAGCACGCAAAACCAGGCGCTGAATGCCCTGTTGTTCTTCTATGTGCAAGTGCTAGAGATCGACCTCGGCCGACTCGACGCTGTGCGGGCGCGGCGCGGGAAGCGGTTGCCCGTGGTTCTGAAACCGGAGGAAGTGGGTTTGGTCCTCGCGCACGTCCACGGAGCCGACGGTTTGTTCCGCCTCATGGCCCGACTGCTGTATGGCTGTGGGCTGCGCGTGACGGAGTGCTGCACGCTGCGCGTCCACGACCTCGACCTGGGCCGGGCGCAGATCCTGGTTCGCGGCGGCAAGGGGAACAAGGACCGGGTGGTCATGCTGCCGCGCGCCGTGCGCGCCGATCTGAGCGAGCAAATCGCGAAACGTAAACAGGTGCATGAGCGCGACCTGGAGCGGGGTCTGGCGCGCGTGGAGTTACCGGACGCCTTGGAGCGGAAATACCCACGTGCGGCGCAGGCGTTGGAGTGGCAGTTCGCGTTCGCGTCGCGGCAGTTGTCGCACTGCCCGCGCAGCGGGCGCGTCGGCCGCCATCACGTCCTGGAGGGGTCGCTGCAACGGGCCGTGGCCCAGGCGGGAGTGGCTGCGGGTCTCGACCGGGCCATCCACTGTCACACCTTCCGCCACAGCTTCGCCACGCACCTCGTCGAGCGCGGCGTGGATATCCGGTCGGTGCAGCAGTTACTCGGCCACGAAAGTCTGGAAACGACGATGATCTACACCCACGTCGCGCGCCAGGGCGTCGCGGGCGTGACCAGCCCCCTCGACCTGCTCAACGACGTGAATGCCGGCGAGATACAAGCGGCCGTCGAGGCCACGCGGGCGCGGGACCAGCCGCAGCAACGGGACCAATTGGCGTCTGTTCATTTCACAAGGTAAGGGAAGGCGAACTGCAACCGGTTTTCCGTTGGCAAGGGTGGCTCTTTTTTTGGCAAGGGTGGACGGTGGCAAGGGTGGTTTTTGCCGGCATCTTACGTGTAAGACGTGTTCAGAAAAAGGTTTGCGTTGCAGGTACTGGGAGGTTTCACGAAGGCGCCGGACCACCCTTGCCAAGGTGCGGAAGTTGGCAAGGGTGGGTCTGACACGCTGTGTCATCGCCAGGGGGTGTCGCTTTCTCCTCGTTTCCAGGCGACGCTCTGGTAAAATGGCCGAACCGTCCTTCCGTCCTTCCGACGATTACCCCGAGGCGCCTCATGATCCGACGTATCTGGCCGTTGCTGTTCCTTACCCTGCTGGCCGCCGACAAGCCTGCCGAGCCGTTGTTGACCGTTGCCGAAAAGACCGAGTACAAGGCGACCTCGCGCCACGCCGACGTGGTCGAGTTCTGCGACCGCTTGGCGAAACAGTCGCCGGTCGTGCGCGTTGGCGAGTTGGGCACCAGCGGCGAGGGCCGTAAGCTGCCGTTGCTCATCCTTGCCGACCCGCCCGTCGCGACGCCGGAGGAGGCCGCCAAGAGCAAGAAGCTCGTCGTCCTCGTCATCGGCAACATCCACGCCGGCGAGGTCGATGGCAAGGAGGCGCTGTTGATGCTGGCCCGCGACATCGCGACCGCGAAGGAACGGCCGCTGTTGAAGGACCTCGTCATCGTCTTCGCGCCCATCTTCAACGCCGACGGCAACGAGCAGATTGCCAAGACCCACCGCTCCAACCAGGCCGGCCCCGAAGAGGGCGTCGGCGTCCGCACCAATGCCCAGGGGCTGGACCTCAACCGCGATTACGTGAAGCTCGAAAGTCCCGAAGTGCGGGCGCTGGTGCGTGCCTTCAATCAGTGGGATCCCGCCGTGTTCGTGGACTGTCATACGACCAACGGCTCGTTCCATCGCTATACGATGACCTACGAGGGCGGCCGCTGCCCCGCCGGCGATGCGAAGATCGTGAACCTTGTTATGGACGAGATGTTGCCCGAAATCACCAAGCGGTTGGAGAAGGAGACGGGTTACAAATCGTACTACTACGGCGGCTTCTCGCCGGATCGCACACGCTGGGAGACCGTCCCGGCAACGCCGCGTTACGGCACCCACTACGCCGGGTTGCGCAACTGCATTGCGATCCTGTCGGAGTCGTATACCTATGCTCCGTTCAAGGACCGCGTCCTGGGCAGTCGAGGATTCGTCAAAGACATCCTCGAATACACGGCGGAGAACAAGGAGAAGATTCGCAAGTTGCTGGACGACGCGCGCAAGTTGACGGTGCAAGCCGGGACGGAACTGAAGGAAACCGCGAAGGTGCCGCTGCAATACAAGGACGGGCCACGCGGCCGGCCCTATGAGTTCCTCGGCTTCGTCGAGGAGGTGAAGGACGGCCGCAAGGTCAGCACCGGCACGCCGAAATCGTATGAGCTGACCTACTGGGGCGGCTCGGAAACGACGCTGTCGGTGCGGCTGCCCTACGCCTATCTCATCCCGGCGTCCCAGGCGAAGGCCGTCGAAAACCTGCAACGGCACGGCGTCGTCATGGAGGAACTGCGCGAAGACATCGAACTGGACGTGGAGGCGTACCAGGTCGAGCAAATCACGAAGGGGCCGGCGTTTCAGAAGCACCAGCCGCTAAGTCTCGGCGTCAAGCCGCGCAAGGAAAGCCGCAAGGTCGAGGCGGGCACGGTCGTCGTCCGCACGGCCCAACCGCTCGGCAGCCTGGCCGCGTTCCTCCTGGAGCCGCAGTCGTGCGACGGGTTGGCGACGTGGAACTTTTTCGACGACGCGCTGAAGGAAGGCAAGGACTTCCCGGTGCTGCGTTTGCCGGCCAAGGCCGCGCTGACGACCGGCCGCGTCCGGCCCTTGCCCGAAGATCGGCCGCAGAAGAAATCGATCTCGTTCGAGACGTTGCACGGCACCACGCCGCCGCCGAATTTCTCCGGCAATCCGGCCTGGATCGTCGGCTGGCTCGACGACGGCGAACATTTCCTGCAAATGAAGGAAGGCCGGTTGCACACTGTCGATGCGGTGACGGGTCGTTCGCAGCAATTCATTGACCCCGACAAGCTCGCCACCGGACTTGCCACGCTGCCGGCGGTCGATAAGGAGGCCGTGCAGCGGCTAGCGCGCTCGCCGGTCCTGCAAATGAATGCGCAGCGCACCAGTGCCTTGTTCTTGCATGAAAACGACCTGTACCATTGCAACCTCGACGGCACCAAACCCGTCCGCCTGACACGGTCGCCCGGTGCGAAGGAACTCGCCACGTTCAGCCCCGACGGCCGGTTCGTCGCCTTCGTCCGCGACAACAACCTCTTCGTCGTGGACGTGGCCACGCAAACGGAAAAGGCCCTGACGACCGACGGCAGCACGACGGTGTTCAACGGCAAGGCCGATTGGGTGTATTACGAGGAGGTCTATAACCGTTCGCGGCACGCTTTCTGGTGGAGTCCCGATTCGACGCGGCTGGCGTTTCTGTCCTTCGACGACGGCCCCGTGAAGAAGCTCACCGTCGTCGATCACCTGCCGGTCAACCAGCGCGTCGAGGAGACGCCGTACCCCAAGGCCGGTCAACCGAACCCGTTAGTGAAACTCGGCGTGGTCTCGACCGGCGGCGGCACCGTGAACTGGGCCGACCTCGACGGTTACACGGCGAACGCCTCGCTCGTCCCGCGCGTCGGCTGGATGCCCGACAGCCAAAACGCTTTTTTCTACGTGCAGGACCGCGCCCAGACGTGGCTCGACTTCTGCACCGTCGGCCGCACCGGGGGCGCGCCGACGAAACTGTTTCGCGAAGCGACCAAAGCCTGGGTCGATGATCCGGGCGATCCGACCTTCCTCAAAGACGGCTCGTTCCTGCTCCTCAGCGAACGTAGCGGCTGGAAGCACGTCTATCATTTCGACAAGGACGGCAAGCTGAAAAAGCCGATTACCACCGGCGACTGGGAGGTGCGCACCCTGCACCTCGTCGATGAAGACGGCGGTTGGGTTTACTTCTCGGCCACGCGCGACAGCCCAACGTCACAAAACCTCTACCGGGTCAAACTCGACGGCACCGGCATCGAACGCCTGACGAGCGGCGTCGATCAGCGCGTCGCGGTTGCCCCCAAGGCCAAGCTCTTCATTCACAGCTACAGCGACGAAAAGACGCCGACCCGCGTGCGCGTCTGCCGCACCGACGGCACAGCGGTCCGCATGGTGGACACGAATCCGGTGTACCTGGTCGAGGACTATCGCCTCGGCACCTACGAACGGGTGCGGATCAAGACGCCGGACGGTTTCGAGTTGGAAGCAAGCGTTTTGAAGCCGGTGAACTTCGACTCGCAGAAAAAGTACCCGGTGTGGTTCATGACTTACGCCGGGCCGCACGCGCCGACGGTGCGCGACGGCTGGAACGCGGGCCGTTTCCGCGACGAGATGCTGGCAAACCTGGGGTTTATCGTCTTCCGCTGCGACCCGCGGAGCGCCAGCGGCAAGGGTGCCTGTTCGACCTGG
>JBBRLG010000468.1:0-5952 GCA_038231495.1 Gemmatales bacterium
CGGCGGACTTTCGTCCGCCGCTTGCCACTGTTTCTAACTGTCGGACCGCACGACCAGCGCACGACCACGGCGGACTGTCGTCCGCCGCTCGCCATTCCGCCACTGTTTCTAACTGCCGGACCGTACTTATTTCAAGCGGAGAGGGCGGGATTCGAACCCGCGGTGAACTTTCGCCCACACGGCATTTCCAGTGCCGCACCTTCGGCCGCTCGGTCACCTCTCCAATGCTGCCTAAAGAATTACCCCATTTCGCTTTACGTCAATTGTCGGTTTGTCAACTTTTGTCAAAACGCCGTTTGTCAAAAAACGTGTCAAAACTTGGGCGGCTCGTAATACCATCCCGATGCGGCATTTTGTCAACCGGCCTGCTCTGCGCCTGCGGCAGTCTGCTAATTACAGGGTAGCGTGGGAGCGATGGCATGGCAAGCGAGACACGCTTGAAGTCTGCGCCCTTCTTCCGGTGTCCTTTCTCTCCAGAAACCTCCTCGGAAATTTCGTAGCGTGGAGAATTACTACCGCCCTGCGTGGCAACGGTTCTTTCCGCGACTATCTTAATTCCGACTCAAGCAGTCTGTTGTAACACGGTTCGCAAAAAATGGTAAGCGGTGCTGATTGCTGCGGGGTAGTGGACGGAAGCCGGCCCTTTGAACACGCTGACGGTAGCCGACCGAATTCCGTGTCCAGGAGCCGACCATGCCCTTGTCGCACCGGCCCGCCTACCTGGCCCCTTGCTGCGCGCGCCTCGCTACCGCCCTCGACCCGCGTTCCGCCCTGCGCCTGCCCGCACTCCTCGCCGGCCTGCTCGGCACCTGCGGCCGCCGGGCCGACGCCCTGGCCGTCCGCCTGCTGCCCACGGTCGATCCGTTGCGGGGCGGCGACCGCCTGCGGCTCGTCTTCGACGACACACCCACGGCGCGCTGGGGTTCCTACGTGGAAGGGGCCGGCCTCCACCCCAACCCCAACCCCGGCCCCGCCGGCGAGCGCTTCGTCTGCGGCCACGTCTGGGTCACCCGCGCCGCCCTGGCCAAGCACCCGGACCGGGGCACGCTCGCGCTGCCGCTTTTGGAGGAGATTGGTCCTTTGCTGCGTACATCCTTGCTCGCGTTCCTCGCTCTGGTTCGTCATTGTTTAGCGCCCTGGAGCAGCCTGGCAAGGCGTGAACAGGGAGGTAACGAAGCCACACAGGGTTTGGCTGACGTAGGCGAGCGCCTCTTGGGCTTGCTGCTGGCACGTTTGCAAGACCGAAGTCGTGACCACTTGGGCCGCCGCGCCGGCCGCGGTGCGGTTGCCGCCCCAGACCTTGCGATTCACCACCGCCGGCCGGATCGCTTGCTCGCCGAGGTAGTTGGTCGCCGGCACCGCCGGATTGATCGGGAACAGGAACCATTGCGGCAGGTGCCGGCGTCAATGCCCGGCCAAGCGTTGGTTGGCGGCGTCGGCCCGCGGCTGCCGGGTTAAAGCCGACAGCCGGTCGGCGAACTCCGCAAAGACGTGCTCGCGCCGGTCGCGGTCGGGGAACGCGTGGACGAACGGGTCGCGGACCTGCAACGAGTCCTGGAACAAGTCGATCACCTGGCGCGGGAAGACCTTGGCCCGGCCGGTGGCGACTGCTTCCAGGTCATGGGCGCGCCGCAGCACGTGAGCCTGGCACTGCTGGTGACAGGCTTCTCGGAAGCGCTCGTAACGGGACCACCCGTCCTGCACGAGTACGCCGGACCAGTCGAGGCCGAGTACGCGCTCCAAGGCGTCGGCGCTGCGTTGCGGGTCGATGGGATAGCACGTGACGCCCTCACCGATCCAGGCGTGGAGCCAGACGGGGTGTCCTCCGACGCGCCACCCAGTTTCATCGGGCGTGCTGACTGCGGCGGTTTGGAGACGCTCCTGAATTTCCTGGTAGGCGGGCTGCAAGCGTTGGCCGGCCCGCAGCACGATTGGGGCGCTGGCACCGCGGCTGAGCGTGATGCCGAACAAGGTTTGGAAGGCGTGCGCGACCTTGCCGTGCGACAGGCCGGCGTGCTTATTCAGCTAGACGACGGCGGCCTGCGCGTCGGGACCGACTTGACTGGCGGCGGCACCGAGGGCGTCGGAGGTTTGCAGCGGATGCCGGCCTTGCACGGCTGCGCCACAGGCCCGGCACTGGCCGCGATGAATGTTGAACGGACGCCGCAGCGGTCGGCAGGGGATTTCGGTCTGGTATTGCTGGACAACCTCGGTTTCAGTGACCCTGCCGCCGCAGTGGGGACAGGCGTCGGGCAGCGGAGCCTCATGGCATTCGTCGATCGGTTCGGGCGGTGGCGGGGGGCGATGGCCGTGCGGGCCGTGTGCGTCGCCCGCCTTGCGTCCGGGTGTCTTGGGTTGTTCCTTGGGCGGTCCCTTGGCGAAGGGCGCTGCCTGGCGTTTGCCGGCCCGTTGGCTTTGTTCGAGCGCGCGGCGGCGTTGTTCGACCTGCCCTTTCAGGTCGGCAACTTCTTGACGCAACCGCAGGCACTCTCGACAAGGCTCTTCCATACCCGCAGCGTAGCACAACCCGGCCCCGCCAGCTGCGCCAGTTCGGCGGAAAGCGACCGTTGCCGGCCAACGCGACGCGGGAGGGCGCTAAACAATGACGAGGGACGCAAAGGGGATGGGCATGTTTGTTTTGGCGGTTTCTTCAATAGAAAACGTGTCCGTCGCCGAATCCCCTTTGAATCGGGGCCAAAGAACTGGCCCTTCGGCCCTGTAATATGGTATCAAATGTGGTATCATAGGACAAGTGTACGAAAACGACTCCTGAACCGGAAAAAGCGATGGCCGTAATCGTAAATTTGCCGCCTGCCGTCGAGCATCAGCTTACACTGCGGGCCACGAGAGTCGGGCAGACCCTTGAGGAGTACCTACAGCGAATCGCCGCGCGCGAGGCGGAAGGGCCGGAGTCCGCGGCCGTCGAAACCGCAATCGCCTATCCGCCCGGATTCTCGGCCGGGGAGAGGTCCAAGGCCATCCGGGAATGGGCCGAAAGCCATCCGCGGGTTGACCACTTCGTGGACGATAGCCACGAGACCATTTATGCCGGCCGTGGCGAATGAATGTCCTTCTCGCCACGAACATCCTGAGCCGCATGGCCCAACCGGGGCAAGCGCAGCACCGTGCAGCCGTTGACGCAACAGACGCCCTTCAACTCCGAGGCGATGTCCTCTGCCTTGTACCCCAAGTCCTCTACGAATTCTGGTCGGTTGCGACTCGGCCGGCAGCAGTGAACGGCCTTGGCCTTGCCGTTTCCGTGGTCGTCTCCGAGATAAAACGGCTCCAATGGATGGTTCCCGGCGTCAGCTGAATTCGGTCCTCGACCGCCGCAGGAGCACGCGGCTCTTACCGACGCGCAAAACTCCCGGCGGTTCCTCGCGGAGCGGCACGACCAGGGTCAATGGCTCGAAATCAAGCATCGTCATGGGATCAATTCTCTCGGTCAACGATCAACCGCATGGCGAGCTGGGAGCGTAAACGACCGTAGGTTATCGCTGAAGAAAGACTCCGGTCGCTTACGCTCCCGGCTCGCCAAATATGTAGAGACACTTAAGCCGCGCCGGAGTTAATCCGGAGGGTAACCGTTCACTCCCCCTTTACGAAGGGGGTAGGGGGGGTGGAGAGGACGCAATGACCGAGTACTTCAATCGTTCTTGACCCCCCCCTTCGTAAGGGGGGGAGTGAACGGTTACTCCGGAGGTAACCTTCGGTCACTTACGCTCCCGGCTCGCCAGCCCGTGCCCCCCGGTCGGTCCTCCAACGTCACGCCGAGTTCGCCCAGCCGTTTGCGTATCTGGTCCGCCAGCGCAAAGTTCTTCGCCTTGCGCAACTCCGCACGCAACTCAATCAGCAACTGCATCAGCCCGTTGACGAGTTGGTCGTCGCCGGCTTTCGTGGTCTTCGGCGCGTCGCGAAACAGGCCCAGGATTTGGCTCAGTTCGCGCACCACGACGACGCCGGACTGAAACTCGTCCGCCGCGCCAGTCGCCGGCGTCGGCCCTTCGAGTTGCCGGGCGTCGGCGTAACGATTAAGCGCATTCAACAGCTCGTACAACACGCCGACCGCACCGCCGGTGTTGAAATCGTCGTCCATGTTTTCCAGGAACCGCTCGCGCAACCGCCCGACTTCGTGCAGGAAATCGGTCGTCGCCGGGAAGTCGGCGCGGCGCGTCGGGGCCGTCACCGCGTGGAACGATTTCTTCGCGATCCGCTGGTAGCGCTCGAAGAAACGGTAGAAGCCGTCCAGCGCCCGCCATACTTCCGCGAGATGCTTTTCGCTCCACTCGATCGGACTGCGGTAGTGCGTGCCGAGCAGCAAAAACCGCACGGTTTCCGGGTCGTGCTTTTGCAGCAGGTCCACGACGTTGATGACGTTCCCCACGGAGCCGGCCATCTTCTTGTCGCCCATCTTCATCAGGCCGTTGTGCATCCAGTAGCTCGCGAACGGCTTGCCCGTGAACGACTCGGATTGGGCCAACTCGTTCTCGTGGTGCGGGAACTGCAAATCGAGGCCGCCGCCATGAATGTCCAGCGTCGTGCCCAGGTATTTCATGCTCATTGCCGAGCATTCGATGTGCCAGCCGGGACGGCCCGGTCCCCACGGACTATCCCACTGCGGCTCGCCCGGCTTGGCACCTTTCCACAGCGCGAAGTCGCCGGGGTTGCGCTTCTTTTCGCTGACCTCGATCTCGACCCGGGTGCCGGCTTCCAGTTGTTCGGGGTCGCGGTTGCACAGCTTGCCGTAGTCCGGGTCGCGCGTCACGTCGAAATACACGTCGCCGCCGGCGGGGTAGGCGTGGCCCTTGTCGATAAGACCCTGGATCATGACCAGCATTTCCGGGACGTGCTCGGTGGCGCGCGGCAAGTCGGTGATGCCCTCGACGCCCAGCTTTTTGAGGCAATCCAGGTAGTCGGCGGTCATCTTCTCGGCCAGGTCCTTGACCGTCGTGTTCAGTTCGCGGGCGCGGACGATCAGCTTGTCGTCCACGTCGGTGATGTTGACGACAAAACGGACCGCATAACCGAGGTATTCAAGGTAACGGCGTACCGTGTCGAAGATGACCGGCCCGACCATGTGGCCGACGTGGCTGGGCTTGTAGACCGTCGGGCCGCAGACGTACATGCCGACCTTGCCCGGTTGGACCGTCTTGAAGTCTTCCTTCTGCCGGGTGAGCGTGTTGTAGACGCGCAGGGCCATGTTGATTCCTTCAATTGCAATGGGGGGCAACGCGGTCATTCACTGCGTTCGATCAGCGCAATAGCCTGGCACGCCAAGGCCTCGGCCCGGCCGATGTGGCCGACGCGCTCGCCGGTCTTGGCCTTCACGTTCACGGCGTCGGGGGGCAGTCCGAGCAGTTCGGCCAGGCTCAGGCGGATGCGCCCCTTCACGGGACCGAGCTTCGGTTCCTGGGCGAACACGATCACATCGACGTTGACAACGCGATAGCCGGCTCGGTTCAGGCGGGCGAGCGTTTCCCGCAGGAAAAACCGCGAGTCGGCGTCCTTGTAAGCCGGGTCGGTGTCCGGGTAGGCGTCGCCGATGTCGCCGAGGCCGGCGGCGCCGAGCAGCGCGTCGGTGAGCGCGTGCAGCACGACGTCGGCGTCGCTGTGGCCGGCAAGGCCGCGCGGGTGCTCGACGCGGACGCCGCCGAGAATCAGGGGCCGGCCTTCGGCGAGCCGGTGGGTGTCGTGTCCGATGCCTACGCGCATACCAGCCGCCCCGAATCGAGAAAACCCCTTGGGACGCTGTCGATTGTAACGAGGAGGCCGCTCCGGTGACAACGCGACTCTCCGGCCGCCGCTTGCGACTTTGCAGGTTCTTGCAAAGCCGCAAGCGGCAAAGTCAGATTACCCCTCGAACGGCGTCCCGAGCGCGTGGTTGGCGAAGCGCATGTACTGTTTCTCGTAGGTCAACGTGACTTCGCCGGTGGGGCCGTTGCGCTGCTTGCC
>JBBRLG010000469.1:0-5949 GCA_038231495.1 Gemmatales bacterium
GCACGATCGTGGTGTCTGCTTTACCCCCACCCCCCCTACCCCCCTTCGTAAGGGGGGGAAGGAATGGTTGCGAAAAGCGAAAATAGTTCCGGGGATTTGGCGCGCCGTTGTCGCATGATGAGGCAGGGGGAGTTGCCGAGTCCACGGAGTAGCGCCATGACCGAAAGTGCCGTCTTCATCGTCGCCGTCAAGTTACACGACTCCGCGGTGCGCGCCGCCTACCTCGCCGAAGCCTGCGGCGACGACGCGGCGTTGCGCCTCCAGGTGGAAGAACTGCTGCGGTTGCACGACCAGGGTAGCAACCCTCTCGACCGGCCGGCACTGGCCCCGGCTCAGACCGTGGACGAGGTGCCGCCGAACGGTCCTGCGAACTCGGCACCGCTGCGTGAGCTGCGCCCGGCCGAGGGCGTTGGCAGCGTTATCGCCGGTCGCTACAAGCTGCTGCAACAGATCGGCGAGGGCGGCATGGGCAGCGTCTTCATGGCCGAGCAGACCCGGCCCGTCAAACGGATGGTCGCCATCAAGGTCATCAAGGCCGGCATGGACTCCCGCCAAGTCCTCGCCCGCTTCGAGTCCGAACGCCAGGCATTGGCCCTCATGGACCACCCCAACATTGCCAAGGTCCTCGACGCCGGCACGACCCCCCCTTCCCCCCCTTCGCAAGGGGGGGCTGGGGGGGGTGGCCTGCCGTTCTTCGTCATGGAGTTGGTCAAAGGCGTCCCGCTCACCCAGTTCTGCGACGACCGGCAGCTGAGCGTCGGCGACCGGCTCAAGGTCTTCCAGCAGATCTGCCACGCGGTC
The DNA here is from genome assembly GCA_038231495.1 of Gemmatales bacterium. Lineage (GTDB taxonomy): Bacteria > Planctomycetota > Planctomycetia > Gemmatales > Gemmataceae > JBBRLG01. The sequence goes on from JBBRLG010000469.1 coordinate 802, forward strand.
CAACACGCCCACCAGAAGGGCATCATCCACCGCGACCTGAAGCCGACGAACATCCTGGTCGAGTCGCACGACGGCCGGCCGGTGCCCAAGGTCATCAACTTCGGCCTGGCCAAGGCGGTCAGCGCGCTGCCGTTGACCGACCGCAGCCTGTTCACCAACTTCGGCTCGATCCTGGGCACGCCGCTGTACATGGCCCCCGAGCAGGCCGAGTTGAGCGCCCTCGACGTGGACACGCGGGCCGACATTTATGCGCTGGGCGTGATCCTCTACGAGCTGCTGACCGGCACGACGCCGCTGGAGAAAAAGCGGTTCGCGGAGGCGGCCTGGGACGAGATTCGCCGGGTTATCAAGGAGGAGGAGCCGCCCAAGCCGAGCACGCGCCTGAGCACGTCGGAGGCCCGCGCATCGATCGCGGCGCAACGGCAGACGGAGCCGCACAAGTTGGGCAAGTTCGTGCGCGGCGACCTGGATTGGATCGTGATGAAGGCGCTGGCGAAGGAGCGCGACCGCCGTTACGAGACGGCCAACGCCTTCGCGGCGGACGTGGAACACTTCCTGAATGACGAGCCGGTGTCAGCGGGGCCGCCGACGGTGCGGTACAAGTTGCGCAAATTTCTGCATCGGAATAAAGGGCGGGTGATCTCCGGGGGCGTATTTGCGGCGCTGCTGTTCCTCGTCGTGGGGCTGGTCCTGTACGGCGCTTGGTGGGCCGAGCGCCAGTCGGCCGAGCAGCGTCACGAGCAAGCCACGGTCGTGGCACGCAACAACGATGCGTTCAACGCGACCCTCGACCAGATCGAGGTCGCGCTCAAGGCGGCACGGCTCGCCGAGGCCGCCACCTTGATGGGGCAAGCCGACAGGCAACTCGACGAACAAACCCCGAACGACCTCCGCGAGCGGCACGAACGACTGAAGCGCGATGAGCGAACGATCCGGGAACTCGACGCCATCTTTGAGGAGCGCTGGATGGTCTCGCCCACCGACACGCGCATCGACAGCGAACGGGCCAAGAAGCGCTATCCGCCTTTGTTTCAGGCCTACGGCTTGGCCATAAGCACGGGGCCGGCGGCAAGCGCGGTGGAGACGATTCGTAAGTCCGTCATCGCGGAAGCCCTCGCCTCCGGCATGACGGAATGGTTCTTCGTCGATCCGAAATACCCCGGCCTTCTTGCCGTCGTCGATTTGCTCGATCCGGATTTGGGCCGCGCGAACTTGAGGAGCGCGATCGCCAAAGACGACACGAACCGAATCAAGGAACTCGGCATGACGATCGATGGCTCCAAATTATCGCCGGCGTATGCGATCGGGTTGGGAATTCACCCCGCCGTCGAAGACGGTGTGCGCATCCTGAAGGCGGCCTGGACTGCCCATGCCGACTCGTTCCCGCTGGCCCTGACCATCAGCAGCCGCTCATATGCATGGGACGACAAGGTAAGAATCGAAGCCGTCGGCTGGGGCCGAACCGCCGTAGCGCTCCGTCCGAACAATCCTTTGGCCCACTACTACCTCGCGATTGCGTTGTCCGACCGCGGCGGGCTAGGTGGGGCGAGCGCGGTTGACGAACTGCGTCGCACCATCCGGTTGGCCCCTCAGTTCGCCAGAGCGTACGGGCGCCTGGCGTTCGAACTGGGCTTCCGCCAAGGTCGCGATACCGACGAGTCGCTGGCCTTCGCCCGTAAGGCCATCGAACTCGATGACCGAAACGTGCCCGGCCATTATGTGGTATACGAACACCTGCTGCTCTCCAAGAAGGACTATGTCGAAGCGGCTCGTGTGTATCGGCTCCTTAATAAGTTGTTGGCAGAAGCGTCAGAGGACGGCGTTCCATCTGACTCTTCGGTGGGAGGGTACGCGATGGGCTGGACTCACGCATCATTTCCGGACCTTGTAGGAGGATTGCTTCGCGCTAGGCAACCGTTCGAGGCGTATCGCCTCTTACTCGATTTCCCTCACATAAACCGAGGAATGATGGGGGCCCTGGACGACGACCCGGACAAATCGACGAATTACGCCGCCGCGTGCGCCGCGGCGATAGCCGGGACTGGGCAGGGTCTCGACGCCCCGCCGCCGACCGAACGACCGGCCATCCGCAAACATGCCCTGGAGTGGTTAAACGCCAGCTTCGACATCTGGATAAAGCACGCAGCGGCTCCCTCGGTTTTGGGAGCTTGTACCGTGGGTTTGGTCGGTTCGCCGTTTGGGCCTGGCCCGCTTCTGGGAGCTTCTGCATTATTCCCCGGAAGACCCGACGCGCCCGCCGATCCCGCCAAGAACCGTGAGGTCGTCTTCGATGGGATGAATCGCTGGCTCAGCGACCCCAACTTGGCGGGGATTCGGGATGACCAATGGCTCGACAAGCTGCCGGTTGATGAGCGGGAGCAATGGCGGAAACTCTGGGGCGAGGTCCGATCCCTCCGGGACCAAACGGCACCCCCCAAAATTGCACCGCCAGTTGGGAAGTAGAAGGCGACACGGATGACTAACGCGCCTTCGTGCGTGAGGCCGAGACCCTGATCGAGGGCAAAGCACGGCCGTAAGCAATGGGGTTGCTGCGACACGCATTGAAAAAGACGCCGGCGAGCGGGGTGGCGCTGGTTCCGTACCGCGAAGCGGTTGAACAACCCAGCCGGGGGTCGCGTACTCGCGCACCCCCGGAAAACCACGCGCGACGCGACGACCAACCCTGACAGGGTTGCACAACCCTGCGGGGACACCTGTACAACCCTGTCAGGGTAGAAAAAGGGGTTGACGTTCGTCCGGTTCCGGGGGTGCGCGAGTATGCGACCCCCGGCTATGTTATTCAACCGCTTCGCGGTACGGAAACCGCCCACAGCGGGAAGGTATTTTGTCAATGCAACACGCCTCCGCAAAAGAAAGAAAAAAAGCGGCGTCGAGCCGCCGCACTCCAAAGAGCAATAAAACTCCCTTGCCGTGGGGCATCGGGTGCGACCGAGGTTGGCGTACACTGGGACTGATGCGATGGAGCCGAGCCGCGAACAACTCGAACGCTGGGACCGCGACCACGTCTGGCACCCGTTCACGCCGATGCAGGCGTACGCCGAGGAAAAACCGCTCATCATTGAGCGCGCCCACGGCTGCTTCCTGGTAGACCTCGACGGCCGCGAATACCTCGACGGCGTGTCGTCGCTGTGGTGTAACGTCCACGGCCATCGCGTGCCGGAACTCGACGCCGCCCTGCGCGAACAACTCGACGCCGTGGCCCATTCGACCCTGCTCGGCATCTCCAACGTGCCGGCGATCAAGCTGGCCCGGCGGCTCGTCGAACTCGCACCGCCTGGATTGTCTCACGTCTTCTTTTCCGACGACGGCGCGACGGCAGTTGAAGTCGCCCTCAAGATGGCGTTTCAATACTGGCACCAGTGTCCGCAGCCGCAGCCGCACAAGACGAAATACCTGTCCCTCAACCTCGCCTACCACGGCGACACGCTGGGCGGCGTCAGCGTCGGTGACCTGGGCCGCTTCCACCACCTGTTCGCGCCACTCTTGTTTCCGACCTTGCGCGCGCCGGCCCCGTACTGTTACCGCTGTCCGCTGGGCTTGGAGCGCGCGACGTGCAAGATCGACTGCGTTGAGGTGCTAGCCGGCCTGGTGCGCGACCATGCCGATAGCCTCGCCGCCGTGGTCATCGAGCCGCTGGTGCAAGCGGCGGCGGGCATGATTACCGCGCCGGAGGGCTACCTGCGGCGCGTGCGGGAGGTGACGCGGGATTACGGCGTCCTGCTGATTGCCGACGAGGTGGCGGTCGGCTTCGGCCGCACGGGGACGATGTTCGCGTGTGCGCAGGAAGATGTCGTGCCGGATTTCTTGTGTCTGGCCAAGGGGCTGACCGGCGGCTACTTGCCGCTGGCGGCGACACTCACCACCGACGAAGTTTATAACGCCTTCCTGGGACCGGCGTCGGCGGGGCGGACGTTTTACCACGGCCACACCTACACCGGCAACCCCCTCGGCGCGGCGGTCGCGTTGGCGAGTCTGGACTTGCTCGAAGCCGAAACGGGGCTGCCGGCCTTACCGGCGAAAATCGAACGGCTGGGCCACCACCTCGACCGGGTGCGGAACCTTCCGCACGTCGGCAACGTCCGACAGAAAGGCTTGCTGGCCGGGATCGAGCTGGTGGCGGATCGCGCTACGAAAAAGCCGTTCCCCCCGGCACGGCGGACGGGTGCGGCGGTGTGCCGGATGGCGCGCGAACAGGGCGTCCTGTTGCGGCCCCTCGGCGACGTGATCGTGGTGATGCCGCCGCTGGCAATCGACCTTTACCTGCTAGACCTGCTCGGCGACGTGCTTTACAATTGCCTGCACGCCATGCCCCCGGAGGGTTGATCGCGCCATGTCGGGACTGTTCGTCGTTGGCACCGATACCGGCGTGGGCAAGACGGTCGTGACCGCGGCCATTGTCCGTTGCTTGCGGGCGTGCGGGCAGGCGGTGGCGGTGGCCAAGCCCGTGGCGACCGGCGCTGTGCGGCATGAAGGCGGCTACCTCGGCGACGATACGCGGCGGCTGGCCGAGGCCGCCGGCCATGCGGAGTACGGCCGGGTTACACCCTGGGCGTTTCCGCAAGCGGCAGCACCGCCGGTGGCCGCACGGGCGCAAGGCGTCGAATTGGTGTTGGCAGACATCGCCGCTTTCGTGAAGCAAAGGGCGGTCCCCGATGCCTTGCTGCTGGTCGAAGGCGTCGGCGGTTTATTGTGTCCGCTGACCGAGCGCGAAACAGTGGCCGACCTCGCGGCGGCACTGGGCATGCCATGCGTCGTGGTCGCCCGCCGGTCGTTGGGGACGTTGAACCACACGCTGTTAACGCTGGAGGTCGCGCGGCAGCGCGGGCTGCGCGTCGCCGGACTGGTCGTCAACGAGACGACGCCCGTGCAAGGTTTTGCAGAGGAAACCAACGTCGTGGAGTTGCGCAAACGGATCGCGGTTCCCCTTTTGGCCGTGGTCCCGTTTCAAACGACCCCGTATGAAGGGGAAATTGCGGCCATCGCCAGTGTCGATTGGCGACGACTCGCTGGGTGAGCACGAAAACAGATGTGCTTACACCAGCATCAACTTTCCCCCCCTTCCGAAGGGGGGGTAGGGGGGGTTCAGAACGGTTGCTGTACTCCCTCATCCCGTCTTTCCCCCCCTTA
>JBBRLG010000470.1:0-5946 GCA_038231495.1 Gemmatales bacterium
CCGGGGGGCAGGGCCGGGGGGGACCAGGGGGCTGGCGGGGGCGAAGTTGTCGTCGGAGAGGACGGGGGCGGCCCCTTGCTCGGGGTTTCGATCTTCGGTGGCTGGTTGCTCATCGATCCAGACTCCTCGCGCGTCGATCCGCATCAGTTCGAGGTCGCGATAGAACGCCATGCGGGTCGTCAGGTAGTTAATCCAGGCGGCGAATAAAGCGTCCTGGGCCTGCGGAACGGATTGTTGCGCGTCGAGCAGTTGGCGAGTCAAGGCCGCGGCCGCCGACGCGGAGTCGCGTTGTTCGCCAGGTGCCGGCGGCGCCCGAAACTCCTCCAGCGCGAGCGTCACCTGGGTGTAGGCCAGTTCCAGGTTGACCTGCTGGATGCGGTAATTCTCGGCCAACTGCTGGAGCTGGCGCAGATCCTGCCGCACCTGGAAGAGGACCTGATCCTCGGCGAGCATCAAGTCCCGCCGCTGACGTTGGTACTCGATCAGGCTGCTGCGGTAAGTGTTCCGCTCCAGCTTACGGACCAGGGGCAGTTCGGTGTCGAAAGTCAGGTCTTGCCTGGTCCGCCCTCCCCCGAAGGCCAGCGGCTTCGCCTCGTTTGCCGGTGTCAACGCTTCTAGATTGTACCTTACGTTCACGACGCCTAGCAAGCTATTGGCGGTAACGGCAATCTGACGCCAGGCGTCCACGACCTGGGCGTGCTGGTTCATCAGGTCCAGCCGGCTGTTCAGGGCCACCTTTCCGGCGAGACCCTGGGCGGCCAGTTCGTCCTTCTCGGCCAGGTCCAGAAGGTTGACGCCGTTGACGCAGATGGGCGGCAGTTTGGGCCAGCGCTTCTTGAGGAGGTCGATCCGCTCGGTTCGCGCCACGGCCACGAACAAAGTGAATTCATCGAGGGCGCGGCGAATAAGGTCGGTGTTTGGCGGCTGTTGCTCGTGGGCGCGCAACGCGGTTTCCAGGCTGCCCACATCCAGATCGAGCCGGACCAGGCGCAGCCGCTCGGCGAGTTGCGGCGGGATCGGCTTCTGCTCTTCGTCGAGGCGGTTGATCTGGGCGCGCAGCGTCACGCGCTCCCGCCGCAGGTCGTCGGCGCGTTTCTTCAACTGCTCCGCATCGAGTTCCTGCCATATTTCCACCTGCTGTGCAAGTTCGCGGTGGATTTGGGTCCCCTCGAACAGTCCGCCCCGAGCCAGCAACTCGAGAAGGGCGGCCCGCAGTTCGTTCGCGACGAATTTCTTCGCCGCCAATTTGCGAACCTCGGACACGGTATCGGTGTAAGTCGTCTCGACCGCTTCGTAGCGGCGCACCTGGGCGGTCAGCGGTTCAACGACCTCGTCGTCGAGGGTGAGTGGTATTTCCGTCGGCAGACCCAGCTGAATTTTGAACTGGTCCATGGCGTCGGCGTAGCCTTGCTGGCGCTGGAGGACGGTGCTGCGGGCCTGGAGGTAGGCTTGCTGAACCTGATCGACCTGCAGCCGGGAGATGCCGCCGCCCCCCGCCAGTGCCTGGAAATAGCGGAGCGTGCGGACAAAGGCACGCTCGTTCTGCTCCGCGTTGCGGAGTTGCTGGCGTTGGAGCACGGTGGGATAGTAGCCGACCGCCGCCGGCGTCGCGCCGGTGATGTTGGTGTTGCCGCCCACCGAGCCGCCGCCGGCCGCCACGTCCACAAAGAACTCCTTGTGGTAGCGGGCGAACTGACGGAGGACGTAGAGGAGGTTGCGCTCGGCTAACGTCAACGGTTCCAGGGTCACCGCGCGGCCGCCGCCCCGCAGCAGCGGCTGCGCCAGACTCAGGACCGCCGTGGACTGACTGATGGTGTGTTTTTGGTTGCCGGTCAGGTTGATGATGGTTTGATTGGTGAGCTGCGCCGTCAGCAGTGCGCCGGTGGCGAACAGCTTGCGCAGCCCAAGGGTACTGGTGCCGAGCCAGCGATTCTGGTCGCCAACGGACGACTCCGGCCCGGCCCACTCGCGGATGGTCTCGTTGATCGCTTCAAACTGAGAGGTAAAGGAAAACCGCTGAAGGGTGACGGGCAAGGCGGCCAGGTACAGGTCTTCCCGATGGCTCTGGAAATCACGGCTGTTGAAGGACGCCAGCTCGAGGGCTTGCTCGAGTTTGAGCAGGTAGGGTTCCTTGCGCCGCACGTCGCATTCCGCCGGGCGATGAGCGCCGGCCGGGTTGGCACCTCCTTCCGTCTCACCGATTTTTGGAGCCCCGTCCGCGGGCGGAGACGGCTGCGCGACCGGAGTGACCCGCGGCGCCGGGAGGGTGTCTGGCAGTTGCTCGTCCGAGAGCGGCGCGCGATTCTCCGCATCCCAAGCGGCGAGCAACTCCCGATAACCAGTGCCCTCGACATACGCCACGTTCCTGGGCTTTTGCGGTTTCGGCGACAGATTCCAGGCGGCCCAGTCGTCGGGCGGCATGGGGGGATGGTCGGGGTCGGTGGGGTCGGCGAAGCGGGCGTGCCGGTCGGGATAGACGTACGGATCCTCGACCAACCAGGCCGGGTCGCTGCTTTTCTCGGCCAGGATCTGCGACACCTCGGCGTCGGCCCGCCGGCGGAAGAAGTTACGAGTACATCCGGGCGCGAGGACCGACAGGATGAGAAAGAAACCAACCAGGATCCGTCTTCGCGGCGCGGCTTCCGTCCAGCGGCTTGCGAGGAAATGCATCATGATCCCGCTTCCTTCTCCCTTCCGCTCGCCCGGAGAGGGCACCAGTCGGCACACGGGCCTTCGAAGAAGACCGGACCGGCCCAGACGGCGCCGGTAGAAATACGGAGATCCGCACGACGAAGAAAGGCGGTGTTTGGGGGCGGCACCATAGCGAGGTTCCCGCTCGGTTGCAATACCACTTTTCCGGCCGCGACGCACCCGGCAGGGTCAAAAAAGGGTGCGCCACGCAAATGCGAGCATCTCCTGCGGCTGCGAACCCCGCCTGGCAACGGTCGTACCAGCCGGTAGTAGTCGGAGCGGCGATGGCGGTAACGAAATCGTCGGAGCCTCTGACGCCACGGGTCGCCTCGGGCGACTCCGCGAGCAGCCAGGCCGTAACGTGAGTGAACGCCGAGCCGACCTCGAAAGACTGAAAATGCAGGAGCTGACTTGGCAGTATTTCAGGGAAAGCCGCCGTCTGGAGGGAATTGAACGACATTGTTCACCACGATCCCGCCCGACTAGGGGCGATTAAAAGCCGCACTTCGAGGCCCGATGCTGTTGCTTTCGCCACCGCCGCCGCGGGTCACCCATGAACTTCGTTCTACAGCCCTGGCAACTCCTGCTCGCCATCCTGGCCGGCTGGAGGAATAGCCGGCAACAAGAGGTCATCGCGTACCTCCGAACCGGCTGCTCGTTGACAATATCCACAGGGCACGAGGTTTGCCTCGCCGCTTGCCAGTGCTACAGGAAGCGATCATACTTTCCATGTCTCTGCTGCCAGCGGTAGTTCGTTCAGTTCGACGCGCGCTTCTCGCCAGGTCGGGTAATGCTTTTCAAGCATTGCAACAAACTGAGCGCTATGAGTGGGCTCCAGCAGGTGGACCATCTCGTGGACGATGACGTATTCGACAAGATCTTTGGGCTTCTTGACGAGTTCGGTGTTCAGTCGGATGTGACCTGCCCAAGGATTGCACCCGCCCCATTTGGTCTTCATTCGCTGGAGGAAGTACCCCGCGACCGTCACGTTTAGCTTCGTTTCCCACTTCCCGATCAGGGGCGGTACGATTTCATGAAGCAGCGACCGCTGCCACTGATTCATCACGGCTTCTCGTTTCGCCTGGTCGCTTCCCGGCCGGACGGAGAGCGTGATTCGCCGGTGGTCGTGCGTCACGAGCGGCCTGGCGTCCCGTTCGACGACGGTAAGGAGATAACGGCGGCCCCAGAGGTAATGGCTTTCCCGCTCGACGAACTGCCGCGGCGTCTCGCGCGCCTGGTCGCGCAACTTCGCTTGCTGGTTCCGAATCCAGGCGAGTTTGGAAACCGCATAGGCTCGTGCGACTTCCAGGCGGGTCTTGCTCGGTGCGACCAGGGTCACGCGGCCGCCCGGCGGATGAACCGACAGGTGGACGTGCTTGACATCCTTGCGCGTCAACTCAATGACGATCTCACCGATCTTGATCCGCTCCGCCATCAGTACCCCGGCTGATTCTTGATGATCTCGAAGAGGCCCTGAGTCGCGTCCCGGTCGCGGTCCAGCAGGGGGAACAGCGCGTTGAGGACCTGCCGTTCGCGGGTCTCGTCGCCCTTCCACCCGGCGGGCGCGGACTCCCGCACCACGCGGTCGATTTCTAACGCGAGCGCCGCCCGCTCGTCGTCGCCGGCCGGACACCGAAAGGTCGTCGCCGGGATCGAGCCGAGGTTGTTGTAAAGCGTGCTCGCTTCCGGCTTGCCGTGCAGCACCGCAGGAACTCCCGCGTCCGGCTGCTTCTGGGCCAGGCGGATTACAAGCTCCTCGGCCTTCCGCAGGAACTCCTCATAGGCGGCGGTGTCGGTGCGGCTCTGCTGGATCAGGTCGTCGAGCAGCCTGGACATCTGCCCGTAAAACCGCGGATCGGTGAGCTGGTCGCGGATGATCGTCTTGCGGACGTTGTTGATGATCCCTTCCGCGATGGCATTCTTGGACAGTTTGCCCTTCTCGTTGAGCTTGCGGGCGATGGCGTCGTGTATGCCGGTCTTGATGATGAGGTCGGTCAGCGAGAGGGCGGCCAGGTCGCCCAGGTTCAACGCCGGATCCGCCTGAATGTAAGTATTGATCAGGTGCCGCATGTCGCCTTCGTAGGGCTTGATGTCAAGCTCCTCGCCCGAGTGCCGTTTGATGGCCATGCGGGTGTCGCTGTAAAACGCGACCTCCTGCTGCACTGCTGCGGCCTCCGCGTCCGTATAGCCCGCCTCGGTCAGGTCCTGGGCAATGGCGGCAAACGTCCGCGCGAAGGTTGCCACCGCCTTGTAGAACGCCACCCGCAGCGGTTCCGTCTCGCCCAGGGCGTTGGGGTTCGCGGCGTCCCCGCAGAAGTGGTGCAAATACTGCTCCACCTCGCGGGGCGGCGGCACCGGCTCGCACAGGTAGTGCAGCGCCTCACGGGCGTCGTCGAGTTGCTTCTTCCCCTCCTTCAGCCAGTCCTTGAGGTGGACGTTGTTGTCCCCGCCGCAGCCGGCGTCGACGTCAAGTTCGTCCGAGTTATACACGGCGATGGCCTGCTGCACGTCGCCGAAGAGTTCTTTGAAATCGACGATGTACCCGTAATCCTTGTCGTCGCCGTCGAGGCGGTTCGTGCGGCAGATCGCCTGAAACAGGTTGTGGTCGCGTAGCTCGTTGTCGAGGTAGATGTAGGTGCAGCTCGGCGCGTCGAAACCGGTGAGCAGCTTGCTCACCACGATCAGCAGCTTGAGGTTGGCCGGCTCCTCGATGAACCGCTTCTTGGTCTGGTCCTCGTATTGCTTCGTCGTCTGGCCGTTCTTCAACACGTGCCGGGTGTAGGTGTCGAACTTGTAACGTTCGTCGCTGTTGGCCGGCTCGCGCGAGATGGCGTTGTGGTTCGGCTCGTAGGAGGTGATGATCCCACAATACGCACCGAAGGCCGTATTTTGGAAGAGGCGGTAATAGTGACAGGCGTCGTAGATCGACGCCGCCACCAGGAGCGCCGTGCCGCGGTCGTTGTTGAGCCGCGGCTTCATGCTGAAGTCCTCGATGATGTTGGCGATGATGCGCTGCTTGCGTTCGGCCGCGCTCATCAACTCTTCCATCGTCGCCCAGCGTTTGCGGATCACCGCCTTCTGGAAGTTGTTCAGCCCGCGGGTCTTCCGCTCGAACCACCGATCGATGGCGGCTTGGGAGGTCAACCGCTGCGGCACGTCGCGGGCCTCGTATTTGAGGTCGAGCACCACCTTGTCCGCGACCGCCTGGTGGAACTTGTACGTGTGGATGTAGGTGCCGAAGACGTCCCGCGTCAG
>JBBRLG010000471.1:0-5937 GCA_038231495.1 Gemmatales bacterium
AAAACACGGAAAAAAGACGTAGCCACAAGCGGCCCGCTTGTCGGCTGGCACGCCGGCTGCGTTTGCCGCAGTCCAGCCAGCAAGCGGGCCGCTTGCGGCTACGTCTTTTTTCCGTGTTTCCCGTGTCTTCCGTGGGTTTCATTTTGCATTAATGGCGGAAGTGTCGTACGCCGGTGAAGACCATTGCCAGGCCGTGTTCGTCGCACGCCTGGATCGAATCGGCGTCGCGCATCGAGCCGCCCGGTTGCACGATTGCCGTCACGCCCGCCCTGGCCGCCTCGTCCACGTTGTCGCGGAACGGGAAGAAGGCGTCCGACGCCAGTACCGACCCTTTGTGGCGGTCGCCGGACTTGCGTACCGCCATGTGGACCGAATCGACCCGGCTCATCTGGCCCGCGCCGACGCCAACCAGCATTTCGCCTTTTGTCAAGACGATGGCGTTACTCTTGACGTGCTTGCACACCACCCAGCCGAACCGCAGGTTACGCAATTCTTGCTCCGTCGGTTGGCGTTTGGTGACGACGCGCAGGTGCTGAAAATCGGTCTCGGCGTCGTTGCGGTCGCGCGATTGCACCAACAGGCCGCCATCGACCTCGCGCAGGGTGCGCGTCCGTTCGTTGGGGTTCGTGGACGCCAGGGGGCCGGTGCGCAGGATGCGGACGCTCTTCTTCCAGGTGGGCCGCGTGGTCAGCAACTCGAAGGCTTCGTTACTGTAACCCGGTGCGATGACGCATTCGATGAAGCGCCCGCCCCCCTGTGTGGGCTCCGTTATCTGCCGGGCCGTCGCCTCATCGACCTCGCGGTTGAAGGCCAGCACGCCGCCGTAGGCACTCTGGGGGTCGCCCTCGTAAGCTTTTTGAAAGGCTTCCACCAGCGTCGCAGCCACGGCAGCGCCGCAGGGGTTGTTGTGCTTGATGACGACGGCGGCGGGTTGCGGGAATTCGCGCACGAGGTTCAGCGCACTATCGAGATCGAGAAAGTTGTTGTAAGAGAGTTCCTTGCCGTGCAGCACCGCGGCGGTGCCGACGCAGGCGTGCTGCGCCGACGGGTCGGCATAAAACGCGGCCTGTTGGTGCGGGTTTTCGCCGTAGCGCAGGAGTTGACGGCGCTCCCAGTGCGGGTCGAGCGACGCGGGCAGCAGTTCGTCGCCGCCGCGTCGGGTAAAATAGGCACTGATCGCCTGGTCGTAGCCCGCGACGTGGCCGAACGCGACGGCGGCGAGTTTTGCGCGTGTCGGCAAGGCAAGGCTGCCCTGGTTGGCTTGCAGTTCTTCGAGGATGCTGGCATATTGGGCCGGTTCGGTCAGCACGGCCACGTCGCCGTAGTTCTTCGCCGCGGCCCGCACCAGCGTCGGGCCGCCGATGTCGATGTTCTCGACGATCTCGTCGTGGGTGCTGCCGGGCCGCGCGACGGTGGCGGCGAAGGGGTACAAGTTGCAAACGACGAGATCGATCAGCTCGATGCCGTGAGCCTGCACGGTGGCTTGGTGGTCCGGGTTGTCGCGCAGGGCGAGGATGCCGCCGTGGATTTTCGGGTGCAGCGTTTTGACGCGACCGTCGAGCATCTCCGGGAAGCCGGTCACGTCGGCCACGTCGCGCACGGCAAGGCCCGCGTCGTGCAAGGTTTTGCGGGTGCCGCCGGTGGAGATCAGCTCGACGCCGAACGCGGTCAGGCCGCGGGCCAGTTCGACGAGGCCCGACTTGTCGCTGACGCTCAGCAGGGCGCGGCGGATCTTGCGAAGGCTCATGCTATTTGATCTCGCGTGTGGTCGGATGGCCCAACGGTGTTGTATCGCTGAGCGCCGGGAAGGGCAAAGCCGCAAGCGGCAGACTCGGGACGGACGATGACTCCGAATCGAACACTGACCGACCAGCAACGCCGCGCCGTCACCACGCGCGGCGTGTCGGTCGTCCTGTCCTCCGGCGCCGGCTGCGGCAAGACAACTGTGTTGACGGAACGCTACCTGTCGCACCTGCGCGACGACGGCGCCGAGGTCGGCCAGGTCGTCGCTATCACCTTCACCGACCGCGCCGCGCGCGAGATGCGCAAGCGGATTCGCGGCGAGGTCATCGACCTGCTTCAGACGGCAAAAACCGACGAGGACGCCGACCGCTGGGCACGGCACCTGCGCGGCCTGGAAACCGCGCCAATTAGCACGATTCACGCCTTTTGCGCGGCACTGCTCCGCCAGCACGCGATTGAAGCCGGACTCGACCCGCGCTTTGAAGTGCTGGAAGAAGTGCTTTCCGTCAACATCGAAGCGGAGGCGTTGAACGCGGGCTTGCAGCAGTTGTTGACCGCCCAGACCGAGGCCGGCGAAGACCTCCGGCAACTGGTGCTGCTCTACGGCTGGCGGCCCGTCGTGGAGGCCGTGCAGAAACTGTTGCCCGCGTGGGACGACAGGCCGTGGCGGGCGTGGCTTGCCCGACCTGCCGTGGAAGTCATTAGCGGCTGGCAGGATTATGCCATCGGTACGCTGCTGCCGCGCTACCTTGCCTACCGCATGAGCAGCCGGCCGCGCGTCGCGCGTTGCCTGGCACTGTTGCAAAAACATCCCCCTCAACCCGGCGAGATGGCGGCGCGCGTCGCGTTCATTCTGGAGCAAGCGCCACGGCTCACGCAGGCGGCCGACGCCTCCGCCGTGGTCGCCGAATTGTTCGAGTCGGCCAAGGTCGGCAAGCTCGGGGCCAAGGCCTGGCCGGACGCCGACGTGTACGACCAAATCAAGAAGGCGTTCGAGGCCTTTCGCGGCGAGTTGAAGAGTTGGGACCTGCAAAGCCTGACGGAACCGGGCGAAAACGTGGAGGCAATCGTCACCACGGCCCACCGCGTCGTGCGCGTCGTCGGCGAGGTGGTGCAGACGTACCGCGACCGTAAACGGGTCCACGGCGTCGTCGATTTTCAGGACCTGTTGTTGCGCGCGCGCGACCTGTTGCGCGACAACGACGGCGTGCGCAAGCGGCTGCAAGAACGCTACCGCCACCTGCTGATCGACGAGTTGCAGGACACCGACCCGGTGCAAATGGAGTTGATCGAAAACCTGTGCGGCGACGGGATGACCACGGGCAAGCTCTTCGCCGTCGGCGACCACAACCAGTCGATTTACCGCTTCCGCGGCGCGGACGTCCACCTATTCGCGAAGTTGCGGCGGCAGGTGCCGGAGGCGGGCCAACAGAACCTGACGCTCAACTACCGCAGTCAGCCGGCGATCCTCGATTTCACCAACGCCCTGCTGCGGCAATGCCTGACCGACTACGCGCCTCTGCAAGCGCGCGGGGCGCAGGTCAACCCGCAACCTTGCGTGGAATTCCTGTGGTCGCAGGTGCCGGAGAAGACGCTCGTCGCCGAAGCGCGGGCCGAGGAAGCAGATTGGATCGCCCGCCGCATTGCCACCATGGTGGGCCGTGAATCGTTGGTCCGTGACGCGGAGAAGCCAAACGAACTACGGCCGGTCAACGCGGGTGACGTGGTGCTGCTCTTCCGCGCGATGACCAACGTGCATTTGTACGAGGCGGCGCTGCGCAGGCACGGCCTGAACTACTACCTCGTCGGCGGCCGGGCCTTCTTCGCGCAGCAGGAAATCTACGACCTGCTCAATCTCCTTCGCGCCCTGGACAATCCGCAAGACGCCGTGAGCGTGGCGGGGACGTTGCGCTCGCCGTTCTGCTGTGTCAGCGATGAGGCTCTGTTCGTTTTGGGCCGAGAAAAACGGGGCCTGTGGGCCGGTCTGCTCGACGAAACGTTGGCCGCACGCTTACCGAGCGACCAGCGCGAACCCGTGGCCCGCGCGCGACGGCACCTGGTTCGCTGGCGGTCGCTCAAGGACCGGTTGCCGATCGCGCGGCTCCTGGGCACGGTGTTCGCCGAGTCGGGCTACGACGCCGCGACGCAGTTCGAGCCTTTGGGCGACCGCAAATTGGCTAATTTGTGGAAGCTGCTCGACCTGGCGCGGACGTTCGACCGTTCGGGCCTGTTCGGGCTGGCGGAGTTTATCGCCCGGCTGGGCGACCTGGTGCGGAATCCGCCGCGCGAGGAGCAGGCCGCGACGCAGCCGGAGAACGCCGACGTGGTGCGGCTAATGACCATCCACCAGGCCAAAGGGCTTGAGTTCCCGGTCGTGATCGTGCCGGATGTCGTGGCCAGCGGCGGCGGCGCGTTCCACCCGGTCGCCCGGTGGGACGCGGAACTGGGCTGCGTGGTCCGGCCGCCCGCCGACGAGGACCCGGCACCGTTTCCGCCGTTCGCCTGGAAACTCTGGCAGGTGCGCAACGAATTGGAGGACTGGAACGAAGCGCTGCGGACGCTGTACGTCGCCTGCACGCGGGCGCGCGACTACCTCATCCTGTCGGGGGCGATGGACCCGTCCTACGAGCCGGGCAACCCCTGGATGACGACGCTGGCTGAGCGCTTCGACCTGGCGACCGGGCAGTGCCTCGCTCCGGACCTTTCGGAAAAGGAACGGCCCCGCGTCCGCGTCTGCTCGACGCTGGAACAATTCGACCTGTCGCCGGCGGAGAACAAGGCGCGGCAAAAGGACTTTGATGCGCAAGCGCCAGCTGCCGGAGTTGCCTGGCCGAAGTTGCCTGCGAGCGCGCCCCCGCGGGCAACGGGTGGTCGCATTTTGTCAATCGACGATCTGCCGGCCGGCGGTGCGTTTGACGGCGCGAATGAGGAAGGGAATCGCGGGACCGTGGCACCATCGCCCCTGGAGCGCGCGCTGCGAACAGTGCTGGAAACCTGGGATTTTCGCGACCCGGCCGGCTTGCGCGCGTTGGTGCGGCGGCACGCGGAGGAGGGGGGGGCGCAGCTCCAACTCTTGCTGGAGCGCTTCGCGGAGTCCGAGACGTGCCGCGACCTGGCCGCGGCAACGGGTCGCCAGTGGGGCGTGGAGTTCGCGTTGAACCTTGCGCGTGAGGGTGCCGCCGACTTGCCGATCTTGCACGGCGTCATGGATTGCGTCTGGCAGGATACAACCGGGCACTGGCACCTGCTGTATTTCGTTCTGGAAGCCGTCGATAAAGGGCAGCGCGATTCGCGTTGGCAGCAACACGAATTCAAGGTGGTGCTGGCGGCAACGGCCATGCAACGCCAAACGGGGGCGTGGCCCAAGACGGTGCGGTTATGGTTGCTGGCGGACGGCGCAGTAATAAGTTTGTCAGAGCCGCGACCGTAAGGGAGCGGTTGACTGCACCGCGCCCTTACGGTCGCGGCTCTGACAAACGGAACACGGCCCGGCTCCTAAACTAGCGCTTCGCACAAGGGCAACTGACCCACCGGGCCGGCGGCTCCCAGCACGCGGCCAGGCTGAAGTGCCGGTTCAAGTACAGGTTGAACGACCAGTCGTAGAAAAGCTCGTGCGGATAGGTGGCCGCCGGCCGGGCCGTCTCGGCGTCGATCAGGCCCGCGTAAACCGCCGATTCCACGACCAACTCCGAGCAGAAGTAATCGGCGCGATCGCCCTGCGGTTTACCCAGGAAGTAGGTGCGAATCGGGCCGCGGCTGCGCAAGAGCGTGAGCTGGCCGCCCAGGCGAATCAGGGCGAAACGCTTGCCTTCTTGGCGCTCGGCCCATTCGGTCAGGCGGGCCGACTGCTCGGGCGTCAGCGGTTCCTTGCGCTTGCGAATCCAGACCGGCCCCCGGCTTTCGTATTCGCGCAGGTGCGGCATCATAGCGAGGGTCCGGACCCACATGGTATCGTTCGGCCCCGCTTCGAGGATGCCGAGGCTGCCGTCGGAACGTTGCACGACGATGCCAGAACCGTGCGGCTGAAACGCCCCGGCCAGGTCGTGTGTGATCTCCCAAAAAAGGTTGCCGTCGGTGTACACCATGATGTCGCCGGGCTGCGGCAGATAGGCGTGCGGTTCGCCGCGCAGCTTCCGGTCGAGGTGGTACGCCGGCTCGTAGAGGTAGGAGCCGTCCGCCGCGGCGGGGGGGCCG
>JBBRLG010000472.1:0-5912 GCA_038231495.1 Gemmatales bacterium
CGCCACCGGGAACGAATGCTTCAAGTCTTTGCCCGGACAGAAGTTCCACCTTGGGAAATTCGTTCAGGGGGGTGTATGGGGGGGGTGAATGAAACGAATTCCACTTGTTGCCTCGTGCTTGCGGCTTTTGAACCATGCCCGTTTTCGGCGCAGTCGGGGGCACCCTTGCCATAGCGCAGAAGTTGGCAAGGGTCGGTGGTTGGGCGACAATCGAACGACCGTTGTCAGAGTGTGCCACTACTCGAACGACAGGGTCAACACCTGCTCTGGAGCTTGCGGATGCCGCTGATACCGTGTCCGACCTGTTTGAAAAGGTTGAACGTCACCGAAGAAAACTTCGGCAAGACCGTGCGCTGTGCCGCCTGCAAATGCGTCTTTCAGCCGACACGTCCGGCCCCTTCGAGTGAGGATTCCCAGGTTCCCTCCAGTGCAACCGCTTATGTGGTCGAAGGGAAAGGTCGTCGGCCGGCACCCGGTGTCGGTGACAGCCAGGACGACGCTTCGTCGCGGACGAACGCGCGCGACTTTGCGATCCAAGAGGGCGTTCAAAACCAGGATCAAGCGGTGGCGTCGTTGAAACGCGCGGGCCTGTGCCTGTTTGCAGGCGGGTTGTTTGGACTTTTGCAGTTCCTGGTCGGTTGTGCGGACACGTTGTACGTTGTGATCCGCGACCGCAATCCCCAATCCCTGGGTTTGGGAATTCTTTTTAGCGTGCCCGTGGTGGCTGTCGCCTTCACTCTGGTCGGGTCGTTTCACTTTCGGCCGCGCAAGTCGTTCGGCATGGCCATGATGGGCGCAACTTTTAGCATTCTCAACGGCCTGTTGAATTTGCTACCCTGCTTGTGCTGTGGCTTAATGTCCACGTCAATGGTAGCAGGAAACGCAACGGACACCCTGAGTGGGGCCCTGATCGCGGCCATTTTTCTCTTCGTCGTCTTGCCGGCGACGGCTCTCTCGCTCCTCGGCGGCATTTACGCTTTGGTGGTGCTGTTTCGACCCGAAGTCAAAGGCCTCTTCCTGGATTGAGGCGGCCCCGCTTGCTTTTGACAGTGCGCAAGGCTTCTGCCATTATGACGCAAGTCATGCCCGAGTTGGGGCTAGCAGCAGGAAAGAGGCCGTTCGTGGAACTTTCGACACGCCGCCGTCGTCCAATAGTGCGGTAGGTACCCGTGAGCGCGGAAGATCACCAACTCATTACCGAGTGTTTGCAAGGTGATCCCACCGCCTTTGGGGTGCTGGTCCGGCGTTACCAGGACCGGCTTTACAACACGGTCTACCGCATGGTTGGCAGCACCGAGGACGCCCAAGATGTGGTCCAGGAGGCCTTCCTTAACGCCTACCAGGCGCTGGACGGCTTCAAGGGCGACTCCCTGTTTTTTACCTGGCTGTATCGCATCGCGGTCAACACCGCGATAAGCTATAAGCGAAAACGGCGGATCGCATTGAGCCTGGACGCGGGCAGGAACGGCGACCAGGGCATCGAACTGCCCGATCCTTCCGAATTCAACCGTCCCGGCCATGCCCTGGAACAGGCCGAGCAAGAACGCCGGATTCAAACGGCTCTGAACCGGCTGTCGGCGGAACACCGGGCCGTGCTCATTATGAAAGACATGGAAGGGCAAAAATACGAAGCGATGGCAGCGATTTTGCAAGTGCCCATCGGCACGATCCGTAGCCGCCTGCACCGCGCCCGGTTGGAGTTACGCGACCTGTTGGAAAAAGACGAGGCTTGAGGTTGGCGGTCGGAACCGTTGCCCTGTTGACGAGGAACCGGAACACCATGCTCCCCGAACAAGACCGCCTGTTGTTGACCGCCTACGTCGATGGCGAGACCAGCGCCCGGCAACAACGCCAGTTGTACAAACTCCTGCGCCGCTCTGGGGAGGCGCGCGAACTGCTCCGCCAGCTCAAGGTCGATGGCCTTGCTTTGCATGAACTGCCGCGCGTCAGCGCCCACCCGGCGTTGGCCGATTTGGTCCTGCAAGCCATTCAGGCCCGGCGGTTGAAGCCACGGCCGCGCCCGGTGCCCGTCCGTGCTTACCTGACGGTGTGGGCCGGTTACGCGGCCGCAGCCGCCGTGTTGCTCGTGGTGTGTTCGGCGTCGTATGTCTTCTTCTCGCGGACTCTGGACCAACCGACGAACGGCAACTTCGCGACCAACGGTTCGCCGAAAAACCCGAACAAGGCAGGCGATGCGGTCGATCTGATCGAGGTCGTCGTAAAGGACGGCAGTGCTGCCGGCGGTCCGGAGCAATTGTCGGTCATGCCCGTCCGCGAACAGCCGGGGGAAACCACGCCCATTGTGCAAGTGCCGTCGGTCGAGGACACGAACCCCTTCGACCCGGACCTGCCTCCGGAAAAGCCGCGCGACCCGTCCGTCGTCACAGCACCGGTGGAGATGGTGCAACTGCAAATGGTCGATATTGCCGCCCCGGTGATCGTCAAGTTGCAAGAAATCGATCAGGCGAATGGCAAATCGTTCCGCGAGGAACTACCCAAGGCGAACGGCTTCCGCATCGAGTTCCCGTGCCGCAGCGGTTCGCGCGCCTTCGAGCGGTTCGCGGCTGCTTGCAAGGCTCAAGATGTCGCCCTCACCGTCGATCAGTCCGCCACCGATCGTTTGAAGCACCCGCACTTGCGGGCGAACTATGCGATCTACCTCGACGACGTGACGCCCGAAGAATTGACGCGCCTGTTGCAGCAACTTGCCGGCGAGGACAAGAAGGCGGAAGCCAAGAAACCCGTCGAAAGCCAGTTCGATCGCGTCGTGCTGGTGCGTCTGAACCGGCGCGACCGCAAGGAACTGACGGAGTTGCTCGGCACCGACCCGACCGTCAAGGCCAGTGCGACCGGGCCGCTCGGCACTGACTTGCACAAGCCGTTATCGGACCAGACCGGCAGTCAAATTGCCGCAACGCTGGCGGGGCAGGGGGGTACGCCGCCCCGACCCGACGGCACCAAGCCTGTCGGCAAGGGGTCGGACCATTTGGCCCTGGCCGTGCCGTACACGCCGTTACGCCCGGCCGCGAATTCCGCGGAGGTTAAACGCTATTTCGACAACCGCAAACCCGCCCGGGTTGGCACGCTCCAAATCTTCCTGGTCATCCGCGAAACCGGGGCGTGAACCCTTTGGCGGTATTGGCGAACCGGCTGCGTAAGAGCGATCGGAAAAAATCCGAAAAACTCAGCCACCGGGACCGCCTGTAGAGGCGTGAGGCCACGCAAAACCGGAACGGTGACCCCGGTCTGTTGAAGCGCGTGGTTCGGCAGCGATTACTCTTGCAGGCTATCGGCAGGCACAGGTCAAGTTTTCGGCCCTTAACTTGCTCCCGCCTGCAACACTCGAAACGATTGAAGGGCAAACTCAATCTCTCGGCGATGAGTCTCAAATTGCGGCAACAGAGCCGTGCCGGTCGCGACATAGACTTTGTTGGCGTCAAATAAGATAACCAGTCGCCCCTTGACTGGAACGGGCGGAACCTGCACGGTCCATTCAAAAACATGCCCGTCTGGCGGCAAGGACGTTGACTCGTCCACCTCAAGGGCTCGACAGCCCGCCATCTGCTTCAACTGCAACCGACTCAACACGATGTATTCCTCCTTCGTGAGGGCCGGATTGTGACTCACGACGACATTGATGTTGGTTCTGAAATTATACTCAGCAACTGGATGCAGCAAGATCAGTCGGCTGCCTTGTTGACCCGATGTATCCATGAGCCATCCCTTGGGAACTTCCAGAGAAAACAGCGTCTCTGGGTCCAGATATACTCTGGGATCGGTCGAATTGCCATTCGTGCGTTGATTCATGATTTTGACTCCTAAACACCTACTGAGCCACCGGGCGCTGGCACTTTAGCCAATTCGGTTTGCGACCAACGGACCAACAACTGGCGCTGAGCACGATTCAGACGCACTCGAGGTCGCTTTGCCTTGATGCAACTAACCGCTTCGTTTAGATTGATGACCAGCTTCCTTGCAAATAACAAAGCTGCAACTACCGTTGCGGAGCGCCCGTGCCCAAGTGCGCAATGGATATAGACATTCCCTTCACAATCTCGGACTTTCTCGATCAAGGTCCGAAAAAGGTGATCGTCTGGGACTGAAGCATCCAACACGGGAACGCAGATATACGTCTTTCCAACCACAATCTGCCGCGGTTCGGGCATCTCTGCCGTGAGATCAACCACGACCGCAATGCTATCGGGTAGTTCATTTCGCAGCGGTCGCCGTCCTAACCAGATGCCCGGACCAATCTCATTGCAACATTCACCCCCGCCAAACAGTCGGCGAAGATGCCAAAGGGTTAAAGTCAGCAACAAATAGGGCAAGAACAGAATCCATGCCCACCAAGCAATTTTCCCGTTTGAGCGCTTGCCCAACAGTTTTGCGCCAAGACCTGCATACGCTGCTCCAAGAAGTGCAAAGCTGGTGGCAGGCCAGAGAAGCAAGAACCAGAAATCTCCTAAAAAGATTGCATAAATCACAAAAACTAAACTAAGGAGGGAGAACGCAATCGAGTATTTCATCGCTGTAGCTTATGAACTGCACTTTCCGGCATCGTGTTATAGTCATGCCACCAGTTTCAGCAGGTGGCGGGCAAGGCGTTTTAATTTCCGCGTTTGGCCCCGGCCCGACACAGCCGCTTGATATTCCGCTCGCAGGCTGTGGCGGCGCAATGCCTTGCGCCGATCCGCGTGCGAAGGCCGGCGCGGCTCCTCGTCCCACGGCGAGGCGCTGCGGTCCACCAGGTGTCGCTCGGGTCGATCCCATGCCTCCAACTCGACCAGCGTGTACGCCCACAAGTTCATATGCCAGGCCCCCACGTTGGCGTGCACGTTCCGCAACTGCTGCTGGCCCGCTCCCCAAACCTCTTTGACGTCCTTGAACGTCTGCTCCAGCGCGTTACGGTCGGCCACCAGCCCCAGGATTTCCGCCGGCGTGGCGTCCGCCTTGGTACAAAAGAACGCCACCCAGCCGCCCTCCTCCTTCACGAGCACGACGCGGATGACCCCGCCCGCCGGCCGCCACGTCGCCAGGAACGTCTTGTACGTCTTGACCACGGCCTTGCCGTACAGGACCAGCGTCTCGGTTTGCCAGCCCTGCTTCTGTCCGGCACGCTTGGCCAGGCAGAAGACAGCGGGGCCGTAGACCGGCTTGCGGCCGCGGCGACCGGGCGGCGGCTCGGCCGGCAGGCTCCGCAACGCCGCGTCCTTGCGCAGCCGGCTGACGACCACGACGCCGTGTTCCCGAGCCGCCTGCAGCACCGGACGCTTGGCGTAACCGCCGTCGACGACCAGCCACAGCGGCTTGCCCTTGGACCCCAGCCAGGTGGCCAGCCAGCCGATCAGCTCCGCGGCCATTTCGAGCTTGGTGCGGAAGGGCCGGTCGCGTTCCGGCGGCAGGCGGGGCAGATCCTTACGGCGCACGTACAACTCGGCGCGCACCGGCAAGGCGATGGTGCCGAAGCGCGGGTGCCGGGTCAGCCGCGCCAGGGTGACCCACACGTGGCCGTAGACGTAGGGCTGACCCGAAGGCCCTGGCGTCGGGTTGTGGTGCAGGCCGGCGCCTTCCACCTCCGGGCCGTAGCGCGGCGTCGGCGTGTCGTCGATGGCGAACACCAGCCGGTCGGGGCGTTCGTCGGGCAGGTCCGCCACGTCGAGTAACACGGGGATGGCCAGGAGCGAGGCCCGCCGTCCCGTCGCGGCGATCGTGGCGTAGGCCCGCCGGAATGCGGTGGTAATCCCGGCCGCCCGGAACCAACTCGAAGCGGTGCGTCGCCGCTCCGTGGTGAAGAGCAGGCCCACGAAGACCGACGCGAACAGGGGCCGCAGGCGGGCGTCGAGGAACCGCGCCAGGGATTCGAGTGCGGTAGACACGGGGGTGGGGATCGTCCATAATGGCATCGCCGGATC